>DATDGR010000065.1:0-12410 GCA_036521995.1 Terriglobia bacterium
CATCACGCCGTACAGCCCAACCATAGTCAGCAGCAGCGCGATGCCGGCGAAGCAACCGAGCAGCAGGGTGTGGAAGCGCGGCTCCGTGACTTGTGTGGAAAGCAGCTCCTCCATGGTCCGCACCTGAAAAACGGGAACCAACGGATCGAGCGTCGCCATCTGCTCTCGAATGGCGGATTCCAGGGTGCGTGGCGGGACGGCGGTGCGCAGCAGCATCACGGGTGGCATCCAGGGAAGCTGCCGGTAAGGGAAGTAGTAGATGGGCTGGGCCTCGGCGTCCAGCGCAAACAGCTTGGCGCTGCCCACCACCCCCACGATTTCGCGCGGCATCTCCTTTTCGCCCGAGTCCGTGGCTCCCGGCGTGATCCGCTTGCCGATTACATCTTCGCCGGGAAAAAACTTGTCTGCGAACGCCTTGTTCACAATTAGGACGCGTGGCGATGTTTTGTCGTCGTGTTCGGTGAAGAACCGGCCCTTAAACAGGGGAATGCCTACTGTCAAGAAGTAACCCGGCGTGGCGAATGCCATGCGCGCGTACGGCCGGTTTGATTGAGCGGCCGGGCGTTCCGCGATATCGAAGGAGACCGTGGCATTATCCCCACCGAGCGGCAGTGGCCAGACGCCCGCCGCCGATTGCACGCCAGGCAGGGCGCGCATGCGATCCAGCAACTGATCATAAAACGCTGCCTGCTGGGGTGCTTTGTATTGAGACTGGGGCAGGCTAAACCAATACGTCAGGAGATGGTCTGGCTTCAGACCGAGATCGCTGGTCTCAAGGTGCAGGAAGCTTGCCACCAGGAGGGCAGCCCCGGTCACCAGCACCAGGCCCAGCGTCACTTGGGCAATCACCAGCGCGCTGCGCACCCGATCGTGCCGGCTGGTGCTTCCGCGAGTCTGTTCCTTCATTGAACTTGTCAGATCGATCTTGGAAGCCTGCAGAGCGGGCGCTATACCGAAGATGACGCAAGCGAGCATGGCCAGGAGTAGTGAAAAGGCAAGCACCCGGCCGTCGATAGAGGCTTGCGCCAGGCGTGGAATACTATGGCCGCCCAAGGGCAGCACGAAGTGCAAGGCATATTCCGCGAGCACTGTTCCAGCCGCTCCGCCGAACATAGCCAACAGCAGACTCTCGGTGAGCAGTTGGCGCAGCACCCGCCCGCGGCTGGCTCCGAGGGTCGCTCGCACGGCCATTTCGCGCTCGCGAGCAGCGGTGCGGGCAAGGAGCAGATTCGCGATGTTGGCGCAGGCAATCAGCAGCACCAGGCCGACCGCGCCGAGTAGAATTAGAAGCGGTGTCCGTGAGTCTCCCACCAGCGTCTCGAGGGCAGGGCGAACCGACGCCTTGCTGAAGTTGGTGTTGGTGCCGGGATACTGCTTGGCGAGCGCCGCGGCGATCACGTTGAGATCGGCACGCGCCTGCTCGGCGGTCACGCCGGGTTTCAATCGGCCGAGCGCCGTGAGCATGTGTGCGCCACGCTGCTCGGTCATGGGCTGATCGCCCGGTGGCGCTTCGCGGTCGTCAGCAATGGTAGTCCAAAGCTGAATGCCCGGTTCGTTCACCGGGAATGCGAAGCCGGCCGACGCCACTCCGACCACCGTGTAAGCTTTGCGATCGAGCGTGATGGTGTGTCCGACGATGCTGCGATCACCGCCGAATTGTCGCTGCCAGAACTGGTGGCTCAGTATCGCCACGTGCGTGCCGAGGTCTTCCTCAGACTGCAAGAATCCGCGCCCTAACTCAGGCCGGATGCCGAGAGCAGGAAAGAGGTCCCAAGTCACCATCTCCGCGTCCAACTGTACGGGTTGGCCGGCGCCTGTCAGCACGACGTTCGTGTCGCGCGCGGTCACGAGGTGCTCGAAAGTGTGATTCTGTGTGCGGAAGTCGAAGAAATCGGGATAAGACATGCTTTCCGGTACCGGCACACCGCGCATGTCCATGGATTCCACAGTGACGACGCGGTCAGGCTGGGCGTACGGCAAAGGCTTCAGCAGGACCGTGTTGACCACGCTAAAGACAGCCGTGTTGGCTCCGATGCCCAGTGCCAGCGTGAGGATGGCCACGAAGGCGAAGCCCAGGTTCTTCGCCAACTGCCGCCAAGCGTAAGAAAGGTCCTGCAGAAAGTTCGTCATTCAACCCTCCAGTCACAGATCGCCCGATCGCTCAATCCCCTCACTCCCTTCGCAGCGCCTGTACCGGGTCAAGTTTCGCCGCGCGACGTGCTGGGACGTAGCAGGCCAGGAGTGCGACCAGCGTCAACAAAAGCGCGACGCCGAGGTAGGTCCGAGGATCGGCGGCGTCGACCCCGTAAAGGAAGCTCGCAACCAGGCGCGTGAGCGGAACCGTTGCCACCACTCCGATGCCCACGCCCATCAGTGCCAGCCGCGCCCCTTGCGCGAGAACGAGCTGCAGCACATTTGCCTGCCGCGCCCCCAAGGCGATCCGGATGCCGATCTCATGGATTCTCTGGCTCACGGAGTAGGACATCACGCTGTAAAGTCCGACGGCCGCCAGCAGCAACGCCAGCGCGCCTAGCGCGCTCAGCATGCTGGCCGCCACCTTCTGCGCGTACAGGTTGGCGCCCATGTAGTCAGCGAGAGGGATGGAGTCAAAACCGGTGACGTTGGGGTCGAGGTCCCGCACCTCCTCCCGCACGGCGGCCGCGGCATCGTCAAAACTGCCGGCGGCACGCACGTAGAAGGCAAGATTCATGTCGGCGCGATACAACTGGCGGAACGGCACGTAAAAGTAAGGAAGAGAAGCCTCGGTGAGGTGCTGATACTTGGTGTCCTTCACCACACCGACCACCCGTAACCACTCGCCCCACCCTTGCACCCGGCGCCCGATCGGGTCGCCGCCGCCCATGAAGCGCCGCACGAAAGTCTGATTCACGATCATCACCGGCGCCGACTTTTCATCGTCCTGTTCGGTGAAGTCCCGCCCTTCGAGCACCGAAATGCGCATCAAGTGGAAGAAGCCGGGCGAGACCACGTTGCGGAAGATCTTCATGTTCTCGCCCGGGTTCGGCACGTAGCCTTCGATGCGGAGGTCCTCCCACCAGCTTCCCTCGAAGCCGAGCGGCACGCAGTCCGAGTAACAGACGGCCGTGATGCCCGGGTCGGACTCGAGGCGCTGCCGCAGGCGCAGACAAAACTGTTTCCGCTGTTCCAGGTTGTAGCCGCTGCTGGGGAGGTAAAACCGCGAGAGCAGCACGTGGTTGGAATCGAATCCCGGGTTGATGGTCCGTGCAGCCTGGAAGCTGCGCACAAACAGGCCGGCGCCCACCAGGGCCACGAGCGCCAGGGACACCTCTGAGACCACAAGCAGCGAGCGCGTGCGGCGCGATTGAGGTCCGGACATTCCTCCCCGGCCGCCTTCTTTCAAGCCTTCATTTAGATCGGCCTTCGCCGACTGCAGCGCAGGCGCGAGGCTGGAACAGAAAGCGGTCCCGACTCCAATCAGAACCGCAAAGGCCAGCACGTAACCGTTCACCTGGAAACCGAACGCTACCGGCAGATTACTCGGCGGTAGGAGGTACTGCAGCGAACTGCTGAGCCACACGGCCAACCACACACCGGCGAACGCCCCAGCAGCCGCCAGCGCCAGGCTCTCGGTCAACACCTGACGCGCCAGGCGCGCACGTGCGGCGCCCAGCGCCAAGCGCACGCTGAACTCGCGCTGGCGAGCGGCGAAGCGGGCCAACAGCAGGTTGGCGACGTTGGCGCAAACAATCAGCAGCAGTACGGCGCAGAGCGCCATCAGGATTTCGAGCGGTGCCAGCAGCAACTCTTGAGCCCCAAAGTGCGACTTCCAGAGCGGGAGCAGCGTGGCGCTGATCCCCTCGTTCGCGTCCGCGTCGGCAATCGCCATCTGGTGGGCGAGCGCCGCCACTTCGGCCTGCGCCTGGGCAATGGTGACGCCGGGCTTCAAGCGCGCGAGACCGAAATACTGGCGCGTCCGACGATCCTGAAGCATCCAGGCACCGATGCCCTCGAGTTGGGTTTTCATCATCAGTGGAACCCAGAGGTCATAGGCCAGGCCTGCCTCGGACCCGCGAAAATCGGGTGCCGCCACGCCCACCACTGTCAACTCGCGCTGATTCACCCGAATCGTCTGCCCGATCAGGCTGGGGTTCGAGTTGAAGTACGTCCGCCACAAGCGGTAGCTGATCACCACCACCGGGTACGCACCCGGCGCGTCGCCGAATTCCTGCGGCAGGAAAGTGCGGCCCAGCGCGGGCCTCACCCCCAGCACCGTAAAATAGTTCCCGGCGACCAGCTCACCCCACACCTGCCGGGCGTTGTCTTCTTCGCCGATGGTGAGCGGCGCGGGTTGAGTTACGGTCAGGCCCGCCAGCAGTTTCAGATGATCGCGGTAATCGCGGTAGTCCGGATAGGAAGTCGTAACGGCATCACCGTTCGGCGCCACGGTCTCAAAAGAGACCAATCGGCCTGGGTCTGCCACACCCGGCAGAGGGTGGAGCAATACCGCGTCAACCCAACTGAAGACCGCCGTGCTTGCCCCGATTCCGAGAGCCAGGGTGAGGATGGCGACGGCGGCAAAGCCAGGATTTTTCCGAAGCATCCGCCAGCCGTAGCAAAGATCCAGCCAGAAAGTCTTCATGTTGCACCTCTGGGACGTATCGCCTCATCGAGTCCGTGAAAGAGTGAAAAAGTCTGCTTCCCCACTCCGCCCGTACCGTAGCGCCTGCGTCAGATCGAGTGAAGGCGCGACGGGCGTGCTCAACTCCTGCACCGTGGCCGGCCGGTCCGGATCGACGCAAGGCAGCGGT
Organism: Terriglobia bacterium; assembly: GCA_036521995.1. Classification (GTDB taxonomy): domain Bacteria; phylum Acidobacteriota; class Terriglobia; order UBA7540; family UBA7540; genus Gp13-AA77. The sequence goes on from DATDGR010000065.1 coordinate 4,791, forward strand.
TTCGGCAAGCCAAAGTGCTCCACACTGCAGACGGCATGTTTGCTCCGATGCCGAATGCCGTAGTGAGCGCAGCCGACGCAGAGCCCGGCGAGTTTCGTAGTTGCTTTCAGGCGTGCTCGGGGGCCTGCGCTAAGGTTGGCGATGATGACCTCTCCTGTCGATGTCGGCGAGGCACCTTACGTTCCACAATCAGATTTATTGAAGGGTAATTGGTTATCACGGAGAACGGAGCCGGTGTTGTCCAAATCCGGACACTTTGTTTTCAAACGAACAACGGCCCGCTCACCGGATTTTTCCCCGGGCGGCTACCTGCCAGGAGCCAGCGACCTCTTCATTGCGGATCAGAAACACCTCATCGTGCATGTTGACACAGGTACAGACATGATTTGGAATCACAGTCACTACTCCTCCGACCTGAAACGGGTGGGTAGAGCTCGTGATGTCGAGGTATCCATGCTCTTCGTTCAGTTTGATCAACCTGGCGTCGGGCGCCTCCACGATGTAGCCGTGACCCGACTTCGGCCCCGAGCCCAGCGCATCCGAGGACAGCGTCTTCGATCCGGCGTCGATGATGGCGCGACCAGGCACCGCCGTTGAAACCACCGTGGCTACCACCCGGGCGGCGCAATCCTCCAAGCGGCAAACGCCTTGATAATACGTATTGAGATCGTTGTAGACGTAAGTGCCTGGCCGGATTTCCGTGACACCCGAAATCTTCTCAGCCAGCGCCGCCGACGGCGTAGACCCGCCGGAGACGATCTCCACCTGCAGGCGCGCTTCGGCAAAGGGGCTGAGAGCACGCTCCACTCGCTCGGCCACGCGCCTGGCCTCGGCCTGCCGCTCCTCGACGTTGCCCCAGATGCTGCCGAAGTAGGTCATCAAACCGCGAAATTGAAGTCCCGGCATACTCTCCACCTTCTTCGCCAGTTCCACGCAGGCCGGGCCCGGCTCCAAGCCGCAGCGCCCCAGCCCGGCATCGAACTCCACCAGCACGCCGACCGTGGCCGCCCCAGCGCTCATGGCCTTTGAGAGCTCCTGGGCCGTAGACTCGTTGTCGAGTGAAAGCAGGATCTTGCGGGTGCGGGCCAGAGTCGCGAGGCGCTTCAGTTTCTCTGCGCCCCAGACGGGATACGCGAGCAAGAGATCATCAAACCCCGCCTCCGCCATCACCTCAGCCTCTCCCACCTTGGCCACCGTCAGACCTACGGCGCCGCGTTCAACTTGCATGCGGGCCGCCTCGGGCGTCTTGTGGGTCTTGATGTGGGGGCGCAGGCCAAGCTGATGCTGGCGGCAGTGCTGCGCCATGCGGTCGAGATTGCGCTCCATGATATCGAGGTTGATGGTGAGCGCCGGGGTTGAAAGCTCGCGAAAGTGCATAGAAATCGTCGGCGGAGCGGGGCCGCCACAGAGCCACGGTCGTTGCCAGCGTCTTCCTGCGCGGCGAGATCGGCGTTACAGTACCGGCTCCGTCCAGTTCTCGAGCACAGCCTTAACCTTGACCATGAACTGGTCCGCCACGGCACCGTCGATCACGCGATGGTCAAAGGAGAGCGCCAGGTAGGCCATGGGCCGGATGGCGATGGCGTCGCCGCGCACCACAGCGCGCTTCTCAATCACGCCGACTCCCAGGATCGCTACCTGGGGCTGATTGATAATGGGCGTTCCGAAAAGGCTGCCGAAGACGCCTGGGTTGGTGATGGTAAAGGTTCCGCCTTGAACCTCGTCGAAGCTCAATCGCTTCGCCCGAGCGCGCTCGGCGAGATCGGTGACGGCGCGGGCCACCCCGAGAAAGTTCTTCTCATCAGCGCGCTTCACCACCGGCACGATCAAACCCGAATCGAGCGCCACCGCGATGCCGACGTTCATGTCGCGTTTGTAGACGACGTTGTCACCGTCGACCGAGGCGTTGAAGATCGGATATTGCTTGATCGCCTCGACAACAGCCCTGACGAAAAAAGGAGTGAAAGTGAGCTTGAGCCCGTTTCGGCGCTCGAACTCGGCCGCCTGCTGCGCCCGGGTGTCATAAACGCGCGTCATCTCGACCTCAAACACGGTGGTGACATGCGCCGACGTCCGGCGGCTCAGAGTCATGTGCTCGGCAATCTGTTTGCGCATCGGGGTCATCGGCACCACTTCGGTAGCGCCGGTGAAAACCTTCGGCGCCGGCGCGGTCGGCACGGGTGGAGAAGCGGCTGGCGGCGTGCCGGCCGATCGCTCGGCTATGTGCCCGAGGATATCTTGCTTGCTGATCCGGCCGCCAAGACCTGTTCCTCGTACCTTTGCCAGGTTGACGTCATTCTCCTTGGCAAGGCGGCGAACGAGCGGTGATGAGCGAATTTTCTGCTCGGCGAGCGCGGAGCTCGCCGGCGAAGGCGCATCCGGCTCGACGCCACCGGCAGCCGGAGGTGAAACGTCCGCGGACACTGCAGGACTTGGACGGGCCGGCTGCGGCGCTGCGATGGCCGCCCCCAAAGCCGACCCCTCACCATCAATCTCCGCCACCACAGCATTCACTTCAACGGTCTGGTTTTCGCTCACCAGAATCCTGGTGAGAATGCCAGCCGCCGGCGAGGGAATCTCAGCGTCGACCTTGTCAGTTGAAATCTCGAAGAGCGGCTCATCGCGTTCCACCTTGTCGCCGACCTTTTTCAGCCACTTGGTGACAGTCCCTTCCGCGATACTCTCCCCCATCTGGGGCATGATGACGTTTGTTCCCATGGTTACCTCTTCGACATTCGACCGGACTCTAGTACACCGCCAGCCTCCGCGCCGCCTCCGCTACTTTCCTGGCATTCGGGAGGAAGTACTCTTCCAGAGGCGGCGAGAATGGAACCGGAGTATCAGGAGCTGTAATCCGCACGACGGGGCCGTCAAGATCCTCAAAGGCTTTCTCGGCGATCACCGCAGCCAACTCGCCCGCGAAGCCCCCGATGCGCGTATCCTCGTGAAGCAGCATCACCTTGTTACACTTGCGCACGCTCTCCAAGACGGCTTCCTCGTCATAGGGAAGCAATGATCTGAGATCGATGACCTCGAGCGAGATTCTCTCCTTTTCGAGCTCTTGCGCGGCTTCAAGCGCCGTCCAGACCATGGCTCCGTAAGTGATCACACTGATGTCAGTGCCTTCGCGCGCGATACGGGCCTTGCCGATGGGGACCACATAGTCTTCTTCCGGCGTCTCATCCTTGATGCGCCGGTAGAGGAACTTATGCTCGTAGAAGATCACCGGGTTTTCATCGCGAATGGCCGCCTTGATCAGCCCCTTGGCATCGTAGGCCGTCGCCGGCACCACCACCTTCAACCCCGGCGTATGGACAAACCACATCTCGTTCGACTGCGAATGGTAAGGCCCGCCGTGCACCCCTGCGCCTGAAGGGCCGCGAATCACCATGGGTACCGCCGGTCCCCAGCGGTAATGAATCTTAGCCGCCATGTTCACGATCTGATCGAAACCGCAGGCGATGAAGTCCATGAATTGCATCTCAACCACCGGCCGCATGCCCATCAGCGCCGCGCCCACGGCCGCTCCCACAATGGCTGACTCCGAAATCGGCGCATCAATCACCCGGTCGGCGCCGAACTTCTCCAGCAGGCCCTGGGTCACCTTGAAGGCGCCGCCGTAAGCCGCAATGTCCTCGCCGATGAGGAACACCGACGGGTCGCGCTCCATTTCCTCCCAGAGGCCCTGGCGAATAGCCTCAAGATGTGTGAGAACCGGCATCAATCCTCCAACCCGAGTTCGTCCGATCAGTCGTCATGTAATCGGCTTTGCCACCAGCATTTAGGCCCACAATACACCCCCTCCGTGGCTTCAGCGCCCTCTGGTAGCGCGCTCGATTCGGCGAAAGCCGCAGCGTCGTCGAGCGCTTCTGCAATCGCCTCTTCCATCTCCCGCACGGCCTTCGGAGTCAGCAACTTTTTCGCAAAAAGCAGCTTCTCAAGGCGTGCAACCGGATCCTTTTGGGCCCAAACCTCAAATTGTCGCTTGGGCACGTATTCGGCGCCATCGTGGGCTGAGTGTCCAGTCATGCGGAAGGTCTTGCATTCGATAAACGTCGGACCGTTTCCAACCCGGGCGCGTGCGATGGCTCGGCGGACCGCCTCATAGACGGCCAGCACGTCATTGCCGTCGATGGTTACACCGGGCATGCCGTAGGCGGGGCCGCGTACCGAAAGGTCCTTGACGGCATACTGCCGCTCGGTGGGCGTCGAATAGGCGTAAGCGTTGTTGTTGCAGATGAAAATCACCGGCAGCTTCCACACGGCGGCCATGTTCATGGCCTCATGCACGTCACCGCGGCTGGTGGTGCCCTCGCCGAAGTGGACCAACGTCACGTGACCCTGGCCCCGCTGCTTCTGTACCAGCGCCGTGCCGCAAGCCAGCGGGCAAGTGTCGCCCAAGGGCGAGATGATCGGAATCAGTCCGCGCTTCACGTCTCCAAAATGGCCGGTATTTTCCCGGCCTCGCGAAGGACCGTCGCCGCGGCCCAGCCAATTCAGGAAGATTTGCCGCAGCGTAAAGCCGCGAATCAACCAGGCCGCGAAGTCGCGATGGCTGGGAAAGGTGACGTCTCCCTCGCGGAGCTGGATGGTGGCGCCCACCGCCATGGCCTCCTGGCCGCGGCCAACGTAAACGCCGCCCACTATCTTGCCTTGCCGATAAAGCACGCGCTCGATGCGGTACTCCGCCTCCCGCGTCAGTTTGAGGTAGTAGAGCATGCGCTCAAGGGTCCGCGAGTCGGGCTGAGCGGTTCCTCGATTGGACAATGGCGTCATCGGGCCATCGGGGGGCCGGGCGATTGAGCCGGGGTTGAAAGATCCCCCGTTTCTGCGGGCTCCTGTGAGAGGCTTCTCGGTCGTTCTCTTGTCCTTGCTGGCCTTCACTCAGTCACCCATCCTGCTCGTTTCAACCACTTCATGGCCCAATCAGCCGTGCGCTCGATGCTGATCACGATCCTCTTGCGCCCAAACCTCCGATTACGCCCACACAGGCTGCGCCGCCTCTTCTGGCGCCGGGAAAGGGCTTCTTTCGGCGAATTCCACGTCTTCTCGAATCACTTTGTCGAGCCGCGCCTCGATGACGGCTTTTTCGTCAGATGTCAGCAGCTTCTCCTTGGTGAGGAATTTCTCGTAGTTGACAATCGGATCTCTCTCGCGCCACGTCTCCAGCATTTCCTTCGGGACGTAGCGGGCGTCATCGTGCTCAGCGTGGCCTTTCATGCGCATAGTTTCCGCCTCGATCAAGGTTGGACCGTCGCCGTTGTAACCCCGTTGCATGGCTCGGCGGGTGGCCTCATACACTTCCAAAACGTCATTGCCGTCGATCGCCTCTCCCGCGATCCCATAGGCTCGAGCCCGGTCCACGATCTTCGTGTTTGCCATCTGCCGTTCGACTGGGGTCGAGTATGCCCAGCCGTTGTTCTCGACAATAACGATCAGGGGCAGCTTGAGAACGGCGGCAAAATTGAGGCCCTCGTGAAACGGCGTGGTGCTGGTGGCGCCATCCCCCACGTAGGTCAGACCTACGCGCCGCTCCCGGCGGATTCTGGCCGCCAGGCCCACGCCAGCCAGCAGCGGTACCAGTTCGCCCAGCATGCTGACCGGGGCCATCACCCCGCGTTTGAGATCACCGAAGTGGTTGTTGGCGTCGCGCCCGCCGGTGGGACCGTCGCGCCGCGCCATATATTGAAGGAAGACGTCGCGCGGGGGAAAGCCTCGAACCAGCATGGCGCCTACGTCTCGAATCATGCCACCCAGAAAATCGTCAGGACCGAGAGCATACGCCGATCCGACGGCGGTCGCTTCCTGACCGAGGCTCGAATACACTCCGCCCACCACTTTGCCCTGGCGGTAAAGGCTGGTCAACTGCTCGTCCACCCGCCGGTTCAGGCGCAGGTAGTAGTAAAGGTCGTGATATTGGGCCCGGGTCAGTTTTTCGGCCATGGAAAGATGGTCGACGCCATTCGAAGGTCCTGTTGCTCCGTCTCGCGACCGTTGTGAAGGCTGGCGGTAGGGTCTTCGATGGTCACGCCTGAGCCTCTCTTGGGGCACCCGACGCTACCAGTCTACACGTCAACCGGAACTCCCGGAAGCGCCATCGGATGACGACTCATCTCTAGGCCAAAGACCGTGCCGAAATGCTCGACAACCCGCTCGGTAACACGCAATACGTCGATGTCTGTACCGAGCAGTCGGGCAAGCGAGGTCACGCCTTTGTCGCGCAGACCGCAAGGCACGATCCACTCGAAATAGCGAAGGTCCGTGTTCACATTGAAGGCGAAACCATGCGAGGTGACCCAGCGCGAGACGTGAACTCCCATGGCCACCAGCTTCTCACCGCCCACCCAGACGCCGGCGGCGCCGGGAGCGCGTCCGGCGGCAATGCCAAAATCGGCAGCAACCCGGATGAAGACTTCCTCGAGCGACCGCATGTACCAGGCGATGTCCCGGCGATGCGCCGCCAGGTCGATGATCGGATAGCCTACAAGCTGGCCGGGACCATGATAAGTAACATCGCCGCCGCGGTCGGTCTCGAACACTTCGGCTCCGCGCGATCTCAGAAACGAGTCTGACACCAGCACGTTCTCGCGCCGGGCGTTGCGGCCCAGGGTGTAGACGTGAGGATGCTCCAGCAGAACCAGAGTATCCGGAATCATTCCGGCTTTGCGTGCGGCGACTCTCTCGTGCTGCAAGGCGAGGCCGGCGGCGTAATCGACGAGCCCGAGCTGTTCGACCTGGCAAACCATTCTGAACCTCTCGCTCGTCAGTTCTGTCGGCCCTCGGTCATCAAAGAACATCGAGTCGCAAGATAAGCCATAATCCATGCTAGCTCAGCTACACTCGCCTCGCCACAAAGATGAGTTCTCCAGGATATTTTGAGCCGTAAGGACTCTTGTCATAGTCGGCGAAGACGTCTTCTATCTCGAAGCCGCCACGGGCGAGCAGGTGCTCGGCTTCATAGCGAAACAGGTACCTCATCCGGAACCGGTGAACCAAGCGCTCCTCGCGGCCGTCGGGATGCGTGACCAGATAAATGAGCTCGACGTCCTGGACCTGCTCAAGGAGATCCCGCCCCACGATCCGGATGCGCCTCAGCACGCGGCGGCCGTCCGGCAGGGTGAATTCCGGCTCTTCCCCACCAGGAGGCGGCATGCCTTCTGGTGCTCCGAGGTACGGAATAGAAGGGTTGAAGATGTCGAGCACGAGCTTCCCTCCGGGCGCAAGATGACGGTGAATCGAACGGAGGCAGGAAATCTGATCTTCGGTTGTAAGCAGGTGTTGAAAAGGACGGAACGGGAGGGTAACGAGTTCAAACTGGCGCCGCAGATTGAACCGGCGCATATCGCCGCGAACCAGGGTGACGCGGCTCTGCAATTCCTCCGGTTCAGCGGACAATCTCTGCCGGCAGACCGCCAGCATCGACGAGGAGGAGTCGAGGCCCGCAATCCGGGCCCCTGCCCGCGCAGTGGGGATCAGAACGCGCCCGGTGCCGCAACCCACCTCCAGAACGGCCCCTGGACCCGCCCGCGCCATCTCCACGAAAAAGACGACATCCTGGCGCTCCCGGTAAGGAACAACGGAGTCATAGAATTCAGCCACGAAAGGATATTCATCGTAGCT
>DATDGR010000066.1:0-19323 GCA_036521995.1 Terriglobia bacterium
ATAGTCGTGCAGTTGACCGCCGCCGATCTCAAAAATTCGCGTGGCCAGCTTGTCGATAAAGTAGCGATCGTGCGAGACGAACACCACCGTACCGCTGAACCGGCTCAAGGCTTCCAGCAGGACGTCCTTGGCGCGCAGGTCGAGGTGATTGGTGGGCTCATCGAGCAGCAGGAAATTCGGCGGATGCAGCAGCATCCGCGCCAGCGCGTAACGGTTGCGCTCACCGCCCGAAAGCACGCCGATGCGCTTAAAGACCTCGTCATCCGAAAACAGAAAGCAGCCGAGCAAAGTTCGCAGTTGCGTCTGACCGCTCAGGGCCACGGGCGCGATACCAGCGATGTCGTCGATCAGGCGGGCCTCGGGGTCGAGCGCTTTGTACTGGTCCTGCGCGAAATAGTCGACTTCCACGTTGTGTCCCACACGGCCTTCACCGGCGGTCACCTTCTCCTCATCCGCCAGCAGCTTGATCAGCGTGGATTTCCCGGCGCCATTCACACCCACCAGGCCCACGCGGTCCCCGCGGTTGATCACGAAGTTCACGCCGGCAAACACTTGCTTCGCGCCATAGCTCTTGGCCACGCCGCGAAACTCTGCCACCATGCGGCCGCTCGCCCGAGGCTGCGGAAACGAGAAGTGGATTGTCTTCTCCTCTGGCGGCAGCTCGATCCGTTCGATCTTCTCCAGCTCCTTGATGCGGCTCTGCACCTGCTTGGCCTTGGTGGCCTGGTAGCGGAAGCGATTGATGAAGACCTCCAGATGCTGGATCCGGTCCTGCTGGTGGCGGTAGGCCGCCTCCAGTTGGGCGCGGCGCTCTTCTTTCTGGGTGAGGTAGCGATCGTAGTTGCCGGTGTAAAAATAGGTGCGGCGATTCCAAATCTCCAGGATCTTGTCCACCGTGACGTCCAGGAAATAGCGGTCGTGCGAGACCAGCACGAAAGCGAAGGGATAGTCCTTCAGATACTGCTCCAGCCAGTTGCGCGCCTCCAGATCCAGGTGATTCGTGGGCTCGTCGAGCAGCAGCAGATTGGGCTTGATCAGCAGGAGCTTGGCAAGCGCGATGCGCATTTGCCAGCCGCCGGAGAATTCCTCGGTGGGTCGATTCTGGTCTTCGCGCGAGAAGCCCAGTCCGTTCAGCACCGCGCCCGCCTGCGCTTCGAGCGAATAGCCGTCACGATGCTGGAACTCAGTCTCGATCCGGTGGTAGCGCTCGATCACGCGCTGATATTCATCGCTCTCCGGATCGGTCTCCGCCATCTGATGGGTGAGAGCCTCCATCTCTTTCTCCATCTCTAGCAGCGGACCAAAGACGGAGAGGCATTCTTCCAGCACCGTGCGGCCGGAAAGTGAGAGGCCGTCCTGCGGCAGATAGCCGGTGCTGATTCCCTTGGCAGCGGAGATGAAACCCTGGTCGAGGGATTCCATCCCGCCCAGCAGCTTGAGCAAGGTCGACTTGCCCGCGCCGTTTCCGCCCACCAGGCCCACCCTCTCACTCGGGGTTACGAGCCAGTCGAGACCCTCGAACAGGACCTTGGAGCCGAAGTGCTTACCGGCCGAAGAAAGTTGGATCATAAGTGCGCTGACGGAGTTCGCCACGCGATCTTGCCCGCAGGCTGGGAACCGCCCGTGACTCCTTAGAATGACACGGTCGCCTCACCGGCAAGACGCTTGAGGAGCTGAATTTGCCCGGCGTGATACACGTCGTGCATCGCCACGCCGGCGATCATGCGGCGAGGGGTGAAACGGCTGTCTGTCGAGCGTTGGTCAAGATCTGCATCGGTGATCTGTAGAACCATGTCGCGCAACTGCCCATGTTCGCGTGCCAGGAGTTCCAGATCGCCGTGCCAGGCTCTTTCGCGCTTGGCGAAACTCTTGGGGCCACCCGTACCCTCCGGGTCCTGCAACTCGAGCGGCCGCTTGAACCAGTTGTTCCCCTTCTCGCCAAAGCTGGCTCGTTCTCCTCCGGCCAGGCGCCGGCGCACCGCGTATTTCCAGTAAGTGGCGTGGACAACCAGTTCCCAAATGTTGTGCCGCCCAGGCGCGGGGCGCCACCCGGCTTCATCGTCTCTGACGCCACGCAGGGAACCCCGGAGGCAAGGACCGTGCCAGGCGGGCCCGGAATAGGCCTCGTCCAGAATGGCCACCAACTGTTGGACCTCGTTTGTCGCCAAGAGCGCGCCTCGCCGACGACGAATGTCTCCGCCTGTCTGATTTTAGCAGCTTGGGAAGAATATGGCTCAGCCGAGCCCGTACTGGCCACTGATCATGACCCGGTTGACGGTCAGGTGGGCAGCCGATACCTTAGGTCTCTAACGTATGCGGTCCTGGGATAATTCGTCGTTTGGGGTGGCAGAAGAGCGGTTGTGAGGAGCCGCGCCGCCCTTTCCAAGTAGCCCTCACCCGCCCACATGGATCCGGGAGATGGAGGCGAAGAGTCCAAAGACGTTCAGCAGCCACAGAACCACACAGATGACGACGACCGCATTCAGTATTGACTTGATGGAACCTGCCATGGGGATGAAGCGATTGATGAGCCATAGCAGAACACCCACGACGATCAGAGTGATCACGACATTAATCAACGGCATGGTGGTCCTCCTGTCCTCCCGGAACGATGGGTCATTTTCTGCTCATCATTCCAAATTCTTTCGTGCGAAAGCTAGGCCTGCGCGAACGGTTGCCCGCCCTTGGGAGAGTACCTATGCAGTGCGCTATCGAGTTCCCGGGCCGCGGCTGGCCTCGGAACCGTTCCGTCAATCAGAAGTTCTTTCGCAGTGACCTGGCGTCCGTACAGCCTTCGGTTGTCGTCTTCATCTTGCTTCAGGACGGCTCCGTCGAGCGAAGCCCCCGCGAACAGACCTCGCGAGCGCGAATAGCTGAGAATCTCGGCGTGGAGCTGAACGTCCGTAGCTCCTTCCGAGGAGCGGCCCACGGGTCCGGCCGCAGCCGACACTTCGCCGCCCAGCTTGACACTATCCTGAACCAGTTTTTTGGCGCCTTCTGGATTCATCACCACGAAGACCACGTCGGTGGCTTTACCGCCAAGCTGAAGACCAAAACTTCCGCCGCCCACCGTGAACATGGAGGGCGCCCCCCAGGAACCGTCTCCGCCCTTGCGGCACACCAGGACCCCGCGACCATAGGAACCACCCACTCCGATGGCAAACTTCAGCTCCGAAGGAACGATCCCCACGCAGACGGCCTTGGCCAGCAGGTCAGCGGGAATCCCTTTGTCGGGGGCTCGCATGATTTCGTTAAGAACGTTCGTGGCTTTCTGCAGTTGATCAGGCCCCGTATTGGCTCGCGCCACCGTCACCACGCCGAACGCCAGGCAGAAAAACGTCACTGCAAGTCTTCTCATTTTCACTCCCTTCCTGTTTTCCGAACTCAGCCTTGGCCTAACTGCCCAGGACCTTTTCGATCTCACCGATCTTCTTCTGGACCTTGCCGGACGTCTTTTCGTCTGTGCCTTCGGCTTCCAGATTGGGATCGTCGACAGCTCTTCCCGCTTTCTCTTTCACCTTGCCCTTAACCTCGTGAAACTTGCCTTCCACCTGATCCCTGGTACTTGGTTTCATCTTGTCTTCCTCCTTGATCGAGTCTCTTGGCTCTAACGCTCTTGGGCATCCCTCCGAGCGTCAAGTGCGTTCACGCCCGAGTCGATATGTGCCGGATCAGACTGAGCAGAAACAGAATCAGAAAAAAGAAGAAGAGTAGTTTGGCAATTCCAGCAGCGGCGAAGGCTACGGCTCCGAAGCCCAGCAAGCCTGCAATGATCGCGATAATGAGAAACACCACCGCGTAATAAAGCACGTGTCCTCCTTTTCCGCCCTACTTTGGGTGAGGACGTTGCCCCTCCGGTATGTCCCGTCCTTCGTTTCTGGTATCGTTCTCACGCCTTGGTATGCGCAAACACATGACCAATGCCAGAAGTGAATCCTCAAACTGTTGACCTGCAGCGAATTGTTCGATGGAACGTACCATCCAGAGTGGCGAGGGCCGCCGTGAAGTCCGTATAAAAACTACTCAGTCGTGTTCGCGACTGGAAAGGGTTGTGGCTTGGGCTGAGGGGCTCTTGGACAAGAGAGAATAACCCTTGGCTACGCGCGAGTCTCCTCAGTTTCGGCCCTTTCTCCATAGCGTCGTACCTACTCCATGCCTGAGCGCCTTCGACTACAAATCAGGTTAACCGTGTGAAATTTCGATCAATCTGCGGGCAACTTGTGCTGCCAACCTTCCTGCGACGAAGAGAAGCTTTCGGAAGCTGGTCGTTCGGGACCCACGCTGGAAGCCTAACGCACTCCGCGATGCATAGCGCGCGACCCGGGGTATGGTCCCACAAGTGCAAGTCGGCGGAACTGGCGAAAGGATCTCTAGAGGAGGAGAGTCGATCATGCCAAGAGGAAAACACCTACGCGGCGTCAGCAGCAAGGAGCAACGCCAATACGAGCACATCAAGCAGAGTGCAGAGAAGTCCGGGCGCTACGGCAGACGGGCAAAAGAAGTGGCGGCGCGCACCGTGATGAAGCAGCACAAGGAGAGAGGGCACGCCAGAGGCCGGTGAGCCGGGGCCTTCACAATTGGTGGATCAAGCTGGCGAGGTAGCCCGCCCGAAACCACCGTGAATGCCACCGCCACGTTCGGAGCCCCCGCTGCCATCGGCCGGTTCAATATGTGACAACATCCTGGAGCAGGATCACCGTGCTGATTGAGAAACGGATCCCTGCCAAGCATCACTTTCGGGACTTCCGGTGTGCGCGAAAGACGATTCAGGGTTCCGAAACCATGTGCAAGGCTCGGAAGGGCCAGGTTCGGCGGGTGATAGGTCTCGCTCGCCGTTCGAGGCGTTCCTTGTCCCCTCTTCAATCCTTGCAAGACATCCATCAAGGTTTGCCCTGTTTGGCAGCTTCGACCAGCTTGCCAATCGACGGAGCAACCATCAGGAGCAGCTCAGCCTGGGGTTTTGAAGCGCGCTCCACAAGCGCGAGCTGCTCTGTAACCCATGGCTCGGGCGCCGGTTTGCCGGCTTCAAGGTAGTCGAGCGCCTCAAGTCCGGCCTCCGCCAGCGCCGAAGCATCCTGGGCCCGGGGCACGTCTTCCTGAAGCAGAGCTGAACCCAGCATCAGCGGGAGCAAATCCGTCTGGTTGTTTCGCCACAGCGTGAGTTGCTTCCGAATCTGGTCCTTGTTCGTGCTCCAGTCGGTGACCATGGCCGCGAACTCCCGCGCGGCGTCACTCTCCGGCCGCGTCGCATCCACCAGGCGATTAAGCGGGGTGAAGCTGGTGTAGGGGCGCGCTTCCTCGCGCCCATATTCCTTGATCGGCTCCAAAATATCGGCGAGAGCTCTCAGGCTGGCAGCGGGCTTCAGGGCGGTGAGCCGCTCGAGCATGACCGGGTAATTGGAGCGATGCGTCAGGCCCGCGAAGTCCAGCCACCGGCTCACTACCGCCAGACGGCGGTACATCGAGTCAACATCCTTCACCTGCTGCGGTGACCACAGGCGTTCCGCGATGGCGGCCATGCGCGGCCAGATGCGGGAATCGATGTTTTCGGGCGTCGCGAATTCGACCCACATACAAGCCTCGCCGCCCAGGATCAGGGATTTCTCCTCGGGCGAGAGGCTGGCGGTGGCTCCTTCCAGGGGGTCCACCCGGTAGTGCTGCGACGCGGGCTGCATGAGGTCGAGATAGTAGCCGTTCGACAGGATCCCGCTGTAACCCTGGCGAGCGGCGGCGGCCAGCGAGTCCTGTCCGCGCCATGACTGAATCACCACGCTCTTGGGAACTCCGGGCTGCAGGACCTCGTCCCAGCCGATCATTTTCTTCAAATGCTTCTGCACCAGCGGCTGAACACGCTTGCTGAAGTAACCCTGCAACTCGGCCGAAGTCTTCAAGCCGTGCGTCTGCATGAAAGTCTGAATGCGAGGATTGGCCTCCCACTGCGTGCCGTTCACCTCGTCGCCCCCGACGTGAAAATACTCGTCCGGAAACAGCGCAGCCATCTCACCGATGAAAGCATCGAGAAACGTGTAGACCTCTTCGTTGGTCGGGTCGAGGCAGGGATCAAAAATGCCCCACTTCCGCTCGATCTGGTACGGGCCTGGCGCGCTCCCCAGTTCCGGATAGCCTACCAGCATGGCGGTGGTGTGTCCGGGCATGTCAAACTCGGGAATCACGCGAATGCCCCGGTCGCGCGCGTAGGCGATGACCTCCTTCACCTGCTCCTGCGTGTAGTAGTTGCCGTCCGAGCCCAGCTCCTGCAGCTTGGGGAAACGCCGGCTCTCCACCCGGAACCCCTGATCATCCGACAGGTGCCAATGAAACACGTTCAACTTCAAGGCGGCCATGCCGTCGAGAGTTCGTTGGACCACCTCGACGGGCATCCAGTGGCGGCTGACGTCGAGCATCAGGCCTCGCCAGGGGAAGCGTGGGTGATCCTGTATTCGAACCGCCAGGGCGCCGAAGCCCTGGGCGTCAAGATCGACGAGTTGCAGAAAGGTCTCCATGCCGCGCATTGCGCCTACCGGCGTAGGAGCTGTCAGGCGTGCCTGCTGCGAAGTGATTTCGAGCGTATAGGATTCGTCCTCCTTCACCGATTGCACGGCCTCACCCGCGTGGTCACACTGGATCACGAGCGTCGCCTTGGACGCCTCGCCTTCGGGATGATCGGGAAAGGGGATTCCAGTCTGTGCGGACAAGCGCCCGATCAGGCGCGCGGCGGCCTCCTGCAGACGCGGTTCCCGATAGCCGGTGAGAGCCAGACGAAACGTGCCGTCGATGACGAGTCTTCCCTGTCCGGCGGTGAGTTCAACGGGCTGCGGCATCAAATTGAGGCTTTGCCCCCTGAGCCTTCCGGCGGGCGTGAAGGCAGCTAGCAGAAAAAAAATTCCCAGGCTCGACAGGCGCATCGTCATCCCCTCTCGCTTCCTCCATTTCAACCGCTCGTCAGCGGCTAGAATCTTATCAGGTTGTGAAAGCGGGCGGGCACAACTCGCGAAACCTAACGTCAAAAGTTCCCGGTGCCCGTATAATCGTGCGTTCAGGGCCCGGCATCAAACAAGAGAAACTGGCCGCGATCGCGAGCACCGCAGGCTTTCGATTCGTTCAGCGCATAAGATGGCCTTGCCTTGGGCCGGCGGGGCGGCCAACCGATTCGAGGAGGAGCCCTTGCAGTTGAACAGCCCCAAGCCAGCTCAGAACGAACGCTTCAGCAACCGCGACGCCGGTCCCGGTGGCTTTTGGGACCTGCTTCGGTGGCTGAAAAACCGCCAGCCCGGTCCCTGGCGCAAATGGATTCCAAGCGCTTACGGGCCCAAGCCCCCGGAGCGCGTCCGCGCCGGCCAGCTTCGCGTCACCTTGGTTGGACACTCCACCGTGTTGATTCAGACCGATGAACTCAATTTCCTCACCGACCCCATCTGGTCCCTGCGGGCGAGCCCTGTCTCCTGGACCGGGCCCATACGGCACCGGAGCGCCGGACTGCGCTTTGAGGATCTGCCGCCGATCGACGCCATTCTCTTGAGTCACGATCATTACGATCACCTTGACGTTTCCACCCTCCGGCGTCTTGCACGGGAGCACCGCCCGGAGATCTTCTGTCCACTCGGGGTGGCGAAGCTGCTGCGCAAACTGGGGTTTCCGCGACCCGGTGAGCTGGATTGGTGGGAAACCATTGATTTCAGCGCCGGAATCCGTGTGCATTGCACGCCCGCCCAGCATTTCTCGGGGCGGTCTCTTTTCGATCGCAACCGCACCTTGTGGTGCAGTTGGCTCCTCGAATCAATGAACGGCTACATATACTTCGGAGGCGATACGGGATTCGGTCCGCACTTCGGCGCGATCGCGCAGCGTTTTCCGTGCCCCCGGCTGGCCTTTCTGCCCATCGGCGCCTATCGCCCGGAGTGGTTCATGCATCCGGTTCACATGTCGCCGGACGAGGCTTTCAAGGCCCACAGGCTACTCCAGGCCGAGACCAGCGTTGCCATACACTACGGCACGTTTCGCCTCGCCGACGACGGCGAGACCGAGGCCGTGGATCGCCTGCGCGAGCTGGCCGCCGAAGACCCCGCATCGGCGCCTTTCCTGACGCTCGAAGAGGGTATCGGTTGCGAGATACCATCACAGATCCGGGTGACGGAGCAGCCCCAAGAACAGTGGTTTGACAGGGAGGAAAGATGAATTTGATCTTGCTGAACACGGGGTCGGCACGGCAGGATGAGCGGAGGGAGTTGCTTGCCTCAAGCGGGCCGTCAAGAATTCTCGCCGCGGCTGCCTTAGTACTCGCCGTGCTGCGGGTCTCAGCCGGCGCCTACGCTCAGGACCTGCCCAAGGCGCCTGGGGCCGAGGTGCACGACCTCACTCCGAAGCCGGGTTACTTCACGGAGCCGTCGGTGGCGATCGACCCTGGTAACCCGCAGCAGGTGGTAGCAGCCTATCAAGACAACGCTCATGTTGCCTACTCGGCCGACGCTGGAAAAACCTGGACCACGCCCCCCGATACCGCGCCTCCGAATTACAGAGTATCGGGGGATGTCTCGGTGGCCTACGACAAACAAGGCCACGCTTTTCTCTGCTACATTGCCTTCGACAAACTCGGAACCGTCAATTACTGGGCTCACGGAGCGACCCGCAACGGAATCTTCGTCCGCCGCTCGCCGGACGGCGGCGCCATGTGGGAAAAACAGGACGTGGCCGTCGTCGAGCAGTCGACCCAGCCCGGCATTCCATTTGAGGACAAGCCCTACATCGTCGCCGACGACACCGACGGGCCGTACTCCGGTACGCTGTACGTCGGCTGGACCCGGTGGACGCTGGTGGATTCGCAGATTCTTCTGTCGCGCTCGACGGACGACGGCAAAACCTGGTCTCAGCCTCTCGAGATCGACACGCACCGCGGCCTGCCGCGAGACGATAACGGCGCCAATGAAGGCTTCTCCGGCGTCGTGGCGCCGGACGGCACGCTCTTTGTGGCTTGGGGCGACGGCAACCATATCGTGTTGACGTCGTCTGAGGACGGCGGACGCACCTTCAAGCCCACGCAAAACGTGATCGACACGGCGCCGATCATGTTTGACGTCGTTGGCCTCGACCGCTCCAACGGTTTCCCGGTGATCGACATGGACCGGAAGTCCGGCCGGCTCTACGTCGCCTGGAGCGACTATCGCAACGGCGGCGTGGATGTGTTCTGCTCGACTTCGAGCGATCGGGGACAAACCTGGACGCCGGCGGTGCGCGTGAATTCCGATCCCATTCACAACGGCGCCGACCACTTCTTCCAATGGCTGGCCGTGGATCCCACCACCGGCGCGGCCAACCTGGTCTTCTATGACCGCCGCGGCGATCCGCAGAATAGGAAGGCGATCGTGGTGCTTGCCCGTTCAACCGACGGGGGTCAATCCTTCGTGAACTACGCTTGGACCGACACACCCTTTGAACCCCTGCGGGACGTATTTTTCGGAGATTATACGGGACTAGCCGCGCTGGACGGCCGCGTTTATGGAGCCTGGACGGAAAAGCCGGAGCAGACCTCGAAGTCGCGGGGCACGATCGTGCGCCTGGGCATCGCGGATTTCACCGGGCAGAAGCCCCCGCACGAATGATCCGGTCGTCGCGATTCTCGCTTGCCTGGTACGCCCAGACGCTACACGCATGGCGTTCCGGTTCCAGGTTCCAGTCACAGCCGTGCTAAAATGACGCCGTCGACGCCGGTTGCAGAAGGAGAAACGATGAGTGGACAAGGGCAAGATGGGAAAGCCGGACTAGGTCGCCGCGAAATGCTGCGCCGCCTCATGGTGGGCGCCGGAGCAGCCAGCGCCGCCGCCTTGCCTGGCGCAGGACCAAGCTCGGCGCAGGCGGCGAGCGGCCATGGGACAAGCACGGCGCCGTCCGGGATGCGCATGCCCGCTGCCGGTTCCGGGGCGTCCAACGCTCCTGCGATGGCCCTCGGCGCTGCCGAGCCGCCGGATCCGGGTCTTAGCGCCGCTGACTGGAAGCCGAAGTTCTTCGACGACCACCAGGCCGCGACCGTGCTCGCCGTGGGCGACCTTCTGATTCCCGAGACCGACACCCCCGGTGCCCGCACCGCCCACGCGGATCGGTTCGTCGACCTTCTGCTCAGCACGGACGCACCCGGCACCGATGAGGACGCCGGCAGCGATTTCACCGACGTCCTTTTGCGGAAGGGCTCCATCGAGGCCCAGAAGCGGTACCTCGCGGCCCTGAACTGGCTCGACGGCTACTGCCTGGCTCAATACTCCAAGCCCTTCACGGAGCTTGCCCGGCCGGAACGGGAGACCGTTCTCGATCTGCTGACCTATTCCACCTCGAGCCCCGCGCTGGCTCCCGGCCGGGAGCACTTCGGCTTGATCCGGAGCTCGATTGTCGCGGCCTACTACAGCTCGGAAATCGGCACGCTGCAGGAGCTGAAGTATCAGACCAATCCCTATCAGACGGGAGTTCCGGACGACTGCCACCCGAAATCGTAGGGTAGGGGCTCGCTTTACCCACGTGCGATTCGGCAACCGGAGGGTGCAGCCGGCAACAGGCCGAATATCCATGCCTAAGACCGTCGTCCAAATCTCCCTCGATTTCACTTCCCTCCTCGAGGCGCTCGACATGGCCCGTCGCGCCGTGCGTGCCGGGGTGGACTGGCTCGAGGCGGGCACGCCCCTGATTCTCGCTCACGGCCTCGAAGCGGTGCGGGCGCTGCGCCGCGAGTTTGCCCACCCCATCGTCGCCGACCTCAAGACCATGGACGGCGGCTACCTCGAAGCCGAGATGATGGCTCAGGCGGGAGCCACGCACGTGGTGGTGATGGGGCAGGCGCACCCGGCCACCATAAAGGCGGTGGTGCAGGCGGGACGCGACTATGGCGTGAAGGTGATGGGTGACGACCTGGCCTGTGCCGACAAGCCCTCTGCCGCCCGCCGCATGCAGGACCTCGGCGTCGACTACGTTGTTCACCACGTCGGCTACGATGAGCGCCGCGACGCGGAGGTGATCCACCAGCACGGCGGTCGTGCGCCCACCCCGCTCGACGAGCTGGCGGCTATCGTCGCGGCCGTCGATATTCCGGTGCAGGCCGTAGGTGGCCTCTCGGTGGCCGAGACCAGCAAGCTACCGGAGTACGGCGTGCATCACCTGGTACTGGGAGCGCCCCTGGCCGTGGACGCCGACTCCTTCAGCGCTCCGAAGCACGACGTGGAGGGGTTGCTGCGTGAGATCATCGGGCGGCTGCGTGGGATCGGGTGATAGAAAAGGGGCGGACCCTCGCCCGCCCCGATGTGCCATCAGCCGCCTGAGGGATTCAGATCTGTCCCAACCCGCCGTCGACGTTGATCTCCACGCCCGTGATGTATGACGCATCCTGCGAAGCCAAGAACGCCACGGCGCCTGCCACTTCCTCGGGCTGGCCAAACCGCTTCATCGGAACCTTCGCCACGATTTCTTTCGCGAATTCATCGATGGTCTCCTTCGGTAATCCGGTCCTTCCGAAGATCGGCGTGACAATCGGTCCCGGCGCCACTGTGTTCACGCGGATGCCGCGCCCCACCAGTTCCGCCGCCGCCGTTCTTGCCAGAGAGCGCAGCGCCGCCTTGGTTGCCGAATACGCGCTGGCCCCGGCCGTACCGGTGCTGTCGGCCACGCTGGTGTTCAAGATGATCGAGGCACCGTCATTCAGAAACGGCAGTGCTTTCTGGATGGTGAAGTACGCTCCCTTGATGTTGATGTCAAACTGCTCGTCGTAAAGGCTTTCGGAGGTCTCGGCCAGGGGAGCGAACTTCGCCACTCCGGCGTTCACGAACAGCACATCAATCTTGCCCAACTTCTGCGAAACCTCCGCATACAACTTGTCCACGTCCGTAAGCCTGGCGACGTCCGCCTGCACCGCCACCACGCCATTTCCGATGCTTCTCACCGCTTCATCCAGCGTTTTCTTACTGCGGCCCGAGATGGCGACTTTGGCTCCTTCTTCCTGCAGGCGCTTGGCCGTCGCCAGCCCGATGCCGCTGTTTCCGCCCGTCACGACTGCTACTTTTCCTTCGAGTCTCTTTTTCATGTCGGTCTCCTTGTGCCGCCGGCCACCGCTGCTTGGGGGTCCGGCAGAATTTCGATAGTTAGATGAGTGTCGAAGTACTCGGTTGCAAGGGTCCTCGAGTTCCTTAAGGGAAGGATAAATCTCTGTGGCGGTAAAGGCGATGACTTCGCTACACTTCGGGGTGGAGCCATGAAGCGTTCTGAGGTTGAAAAGATATCAAGAGCGCTGGCCGACGAAACTCGCCTCAGAATCTTTGAGGCCATCTCGGCCACCGACCACATGAACTGTGGCCAGATCGTCTCGATGCGCGGCGTGACCCCCGCCACCGTCTCTCACCATCTCAAAATTCTAAGTGAAGCCGGGCTGATCGCCTGTCGGCGCCAGGGGCAGTTCGTCTATAGCCAGACCGTCCCCGAGACCATCGCCGCCTACACGCGGGCGCTGGCGAAAATCGCGGGCGGCAGGAAGGCAGCGCCGCGTGGCTGACTCGTCACCAAGGGTGGCGCATACATCGTCTTTCGATTTATGCGATCAAGGCGGCCTGTCCATCGCCAGAATTGGCGGCGCCCGGGAATTGACCCACGATTGACCGACACTTGACTTGAGTCTGATACCCGCGCGCCTCATCATCGCTGTGCCCGGCCATGCCGACCCGCACTTGGCGGTAGGTGATCGATTCCGGCCGGCGATCGAAAGGGAGTTCCGATGCCGTGGTGTCGCTGGTCCAGTCCGACTCCGTCGCGGGGGCCAATCTGGCAGCGGGACTGGAGTCTGTTTGGGAACAAGGCGGCACCGAGTGGAGTCGGGTGGGAGCCGGGCGGGAGATTGGCCCCCAGACCCTCATTTCCGGGTCCCCCCCCGGGGGGTACGATATATCCTGTTCGAATCCAAACTTGTAATGAATTTGTACTGTTAAACTTAACTGACAAGTAGAGCCAACATGGAAAAGATTATTTTCAAACGAAGCCAAGCTTGTAACTGGCACTCTATAAATAGGCAAAACGCGAAGACAGGTCAAAGAGCCGAAAGCAAAACGAACCCAAACGAACCCAACATTTGGCGAAGGCTGATTCCACAAGCTCTTCAGAATCAGCAGAGGCTCTCGAGGCTTGAAGGAAACGAACCTAAACGAACCCGAAACGAACCCAAAACGAACCCGAGATCGGCCAAACAGCACAACCCCAAATGAATCAATCAGAAAGGCGAAAGGCACATCGTTCCCCGCTGGCTCGATGTCGGAACGACACGGGTGGAGAACGTTTTTCAGCGAACCTGAAGGCCGGTTCTTCACTTCCGCCCCGAGCGAAGGCGAGGCAGAACCCGTTCGTTTCCGTTCAGGGCTCTTGTTGCGATGATGACATCAGCTGAGAGTCCTTTTCTCTAAGACGGAGCACCCGGAGCGTGAATCGACCGGGCGTAACAAAACCCCTGGCCAGCGCATCTACCAAGTGGAGTACCAAATGAGCTGTCTTGAGCTCGACCTTTGACGGGCGTAGAATTCTTCCTAAGGGTTTTTTGAACGAGGAGGTTTGTAAACCATGCGGAAAATGCTGGCTGCGATATTGGGCGCCGTCTGTGTGATGGGGTTCGGCGCGGTGTTTGCGACAGCCGCCGTCACCGGCGATTACATCGAAGTGCGGAGCGCTGACGTCTACACGGGTCCGTGCTTCGCCAATTCTCAGGTGGATCTGGAAGGGAAGCAGGCCATCCTTGCCTGGAAGGTCCAGAACGGAGACTGGCAAGGTGTGAACCTGGCCGGGCTCAGCGTGATTGCGGTGGTGGATGCGAAAGCCACCCTCGGCGATCCTTATCATGACCCCTATCCGGCGACCGCCATCCTCATTGTTGACCAGCGTGCGAACGCGGCGGAGCGCGAGGCTCTTGAAGCCATGGTGCGGTCTGAAGCCGGCAAGTTGGTGGGTCACGTGGCACGGGTGGAGACGGCTCCCATTCAGCTTACGGTGGGCCAAGGCGGCGAGCATGGGAGCGTGAGCCTGGAAGCCGGCAACATGGTTCGCGTGCGCACTCGCAGCCTGTGCTCAGGAGACCATGTCTGCGGCAACGAAGAGGTGTACTATCCGCCGCTGGTCAAGACAACTCACGCCATGCCGGCCTTCACCATTGAAGAAGCTTTCCAGGGCCAGGGTCTCGGGATGGTGTGGACGCGCGCCGACACGCGTAGCGCCTTTGTAGGCAGCTTCACGCTGTAGCAGCTCTGAGCGGTCAGCTATCGGCAGTGACCCACAAGGGCGGGGCCGCGTACCGTTTCTCTGTTGATGGCTGATCGCAGTCTGCGAAAGGGAGTACCCGCCATGATTCGAAGAATTGCCCCGAAATTGTTCCTGGCGACCGCCGTGCTGGCTTTGAGCGCGGCCAGCCAGGCTCAGGACTTCACGATCGAGCCGTCGCCTGCGCTCTCCTCGCTCAATGTGCCCTCGACCTTGGCTGACCTGCTTGACCAGGGGGGTTCGCGCCTCGTTCGCAACACCAACCGGGGGAAGAGTCCCATCGCCGACGTTTGGCTGGTGAAGACGGTGCCCGCCGCCAAGGCTGTGGACAGCTCCCCGGACGTTCTGTTCAACAACATTCAAGTGGGCACCCTGGTGGGGCTATTGCAGTTCCTCTCCCCGGACGCCGAAGACGCTCGCGATCAAAAGCTGAAGCCGGGGCTCTACACCATGCGTTACGCGCAGATTCCGCAGGACGGTAACCACATGGGAGTGAGCCAATACCGTGATTTTCTGCTGCTGAGCCCGCTCAGCGCCGATACACAGGTGGACAAGGTGCTGAGCTTCGACGATCTGGTGACCCTGAGCCGCAAGGCGGCAGGAACGGGTCACCCGGCGGTGATGAGCCTGGTGAGTCCCAACCCTGCTTACAAAAAACTGCCCGCCGTGGTGGCCGACGACCAGGGCAATTGTTCGATCCAGGTGAATCTGCACGAGAAGTCCGCAGCCGGCGCGCAGGAGGCCAAGCTCGCCCTGATGCTGGTGACGGCCCCCAAGGAAGAGGGAGGGTCTTAGATTGAGAGGTGATTGCCAGAATGGGCCCCGAAATCGGCCCCGGGCCTCGACGATCGTGGGCCAAACCGGTGTCCGGGACGCGGTCGCGCCTGCAATCCCAAGTCTCCAGTCTTCAAGTCCCGGACGACTTTTGACGGTTTTGCTGCTCACCGGGATTCTCTTCCTCCCTAGACCGGCACGAGCGTCGAACGCAAGTGGCAAGAGCCCGGTTGCACCGCCGCAAGGTCTAGCTTCGGTGCAAGGAAAGCTCGCTGTGGGGAAAGACGGGGCGGTGCGCCTGCTGACTCCCACGGGCCAGATTGCGGTCACGGCTGAGGATCCCTCGTTGCTCCACACCCTTCAGGATAGCCGCCTGGAAGGGCGCGAGATCAGGCTGGAAGGCGCGCGCCTGCCCGCGGGGTCCTTTGAAGTTCTCCATCTGCGCGTGGTCCGCGACGGCAAGCTCTACCGCCTGCGTTACTATTGCCATGTGTGCAACATCGCCGCCACCGAGCCCGGCAATTGCGTCTGCTGCCAGCGGCCGACGGAGCTCGAGGAGATTCCTGCCGACCAGGTGACGAACGACATGGTACTAGTTCCCTAGGCTAGGCATCGTTTTCCCGCCCTCGCACCTCCGCGTCGCCTCGGCCATTCACGCCGAACTCAGATTGACAGCCTCAAACGGGGATGATAAAAAGGAAAGAGTAACGCTTCGATCTTCCTGATGGTGAGCGTAGCTCAGCTTGGTAGAGCGCCAGATTGTGGATCTGGACGTCGCGGGTTCAAATCCCGTCGCTCACCCCAATCCCTTCCATAACCACGACCGCTAGCCCATGGAGCGCTTGACGCGCGCGCGGCGCTTATGCTAAGGTCAGCGTCACTCAACCCACGGAGTCCGTAGGGCAAATGGCCGAGATCCTGAAGATTGACGAAAAGCGTTTGGAATTTGGCTTGGAGTACGCGCGGCGGCTGATTCTTTCGGGCAAGGTGGTGGCGTTTCCCACCGATACCTTTTACGGCCTCGGCGCGGATCCCTTCAACCTGGCGGCGGTGAGCCAGATTTTTCGCATCAAGCGACGGAGCTACGATCGGCCGCTGCCCCTGCTGGTGTCCTCTCTCGATCAGGCCGCCGACTTGACCTGCGATCCGCCCGGTCTGTTCTTCAAGCTCGCGGAAAAGTTCTGGCCTGGTGCGCTCACCATCATCGTGCCCGCCTCCCGGCAGATCCCGCTCAAGGTGACCGGAAATACCGGTCGCGTCGCTCTGCGTTTCCCGAAAGCACCGCTGGCGGTGGCGCTGATCGAAGCGGTGGGACGCGCGCTGACAGGGACCAGCGCCAATCTTACCGAGCACACCGCCTGCTCGACGGCCGAGGACGTGGAACTTCAGATCGGCGACACCGTGCCGCTGATCCTTGATGGTGGGGCAACGGCGGGCGAGCTCGCCTCCACGATCGTGGAACTGGACGGCGACGCTTACCACATCCGCCGCGAAGGTCCTGTGACCGCCACTGAGTTGAAGGAATGTCTCGGCTGAGCCCGTTCCACAGGGATGCGTTGGATCTCTCGAGCCGGAATCCTGGCGTTCATCGCCTTTCTGATTTTCGAGTATTCGCTCTACCGGGCCATTCGCCGGCAGGCCGCGCGAAATGAGGCGGCTCCGGCCGACGCCATTGTTGTCTTCGGCGCCGCGCAGTATGACGGCCAGCCGTCTCCGGTTTTCAAGGCTCGCCTCGATCACGCCTTCGATCTGGAAGAAGAGGGTCTGGCGCCACTCGTCATTACCACGGGCGCGGGCGGCGGTGATCCACGCTTTACCGAAGCCGGCGTGGGCCGCGACTACCTCGTCCAGCAGGGGATGGCAGCGGAAAAAATCCTCACGGACGAATCCAGCCAGACCACTCTTCAAAGCGTCGAGGCGGTGGCCAATCAGCTCGCCAAGCGCCACGCGCGCACCTGTATCGCCGTGAGCGACGGGTTTCACGTCTACCGCATCAAGCTCATGCTCAAGGCGCGCGGTATTAAGACCTATACCTCTCCTGCGCCCGCCAGCCCCATCGAGTCGGATCCGTGGAACCGCACGCTCCATTCGTTGCGCGAAGTGCTGAGCACAACCGGGTGGTACCTCGGCTACCGCCGATGACATTGGCAAAACAGCGCTCAGGGTCGCACCAGCTTTCCCAGCACAACAGCTCGCTCGGCGCCGGTGACGCTCGGCAGATTACCCGGCAATGCGTGAAGGGTGCGGTCCCCGAGGATGGCAAAAGCGATGGCCTCTTTCGCGTCGGCTGGCAAGCCGAACCCATCGGACCGCTGGACCCGCAGCGTGGGCAATAGCGCCTGCAGCCGCGCCAAAAGCAAGGCGTTGGAAGCACCGCCTCCAGAGACCACCAGCCGATGGAGCTCCGAACCCGGCGGGAGGCCCAGTCGTCCGAGCGCTTCGGCGATGGAACGCGCGGTCAGCTCGGTGGCTGTACAGAGGAGGTCTTCGAAGCGGTCCGGCCCGGAACCGGAGCGGCCTAGGAAGTAGCGCTGGACAAACTTGCTGCCAAACTGTTCCCTTCCGGCGCTCTTGGGTGGACGCCGCCGGAAGAACGAGAACGCCAGGGCCCGTTTCAGAATAGGTTCGATAACGAGTCCACGTGCCGCCGAGCGGCCTCCCGAGTCGTATTGTCTCCGACCCTGTGTAAAGTGGCGCGCCAGAGCGTCGATCACCATGTTGCCGGGACCGCTATCGAACCCGAATACTTGCTCGGGGCGGGCGCCAGCAGGGATTACCGTCACGTTGGCGACGCCGCCGATATTCAGAGCTACGGTGCCCTGCCGGTCGTCGCGGAGAACCAGATAATCCACCATGGGCACAAGCGGTGCGCCCTCGCCACCCGCGGCCATGTCCGCAGGACGAAAATCGGCCACCACCGGCGCGCCCATGAGATGGGCAATCAGAGCGGGCTCGCCAATCTGCAAGGTGCTCGATCGGGACTTGCCTGCCGTCGAACCTTGATGAAACACCGTCTGGCCGTGCGAGCCGACCACCGTCAGACGTTTGAGATCGATTTGCGTGCGCCGGCACAGGCGAATGGCCGCGCGGGCAAAGGCCTCGCCCACGCGAAAATTCAGCTCACTCAGCTCACCCGCCGTAGTCGCCTCACCGCTCGCTACCCGAAGCAGTCTCCAGCGAAGGTGCGCGGGATACGGAGTCGTGGAGAAAGCCAATAGCCGGAACTTCGGATTTTCGAATGAGCCGCTAAGCTGGACCACGGCTGCATCCACGCCATCGAGCGATGTCCCGGCCATCAATCCCATGGCTAGACGGGTTCCGCTCGGGCGACGCCGCAGGTTAGTCCTCTCAGCCACTTATCTGCTCCCCGGCCGCGTCCTGCCTGCCGAAGTCCTGGAAATCGCGCGCCAGCCGCGCGAGATCCCGCTCCGAGGGTTCGCGGCGCGGGATCGCAAGACCCTTCTTGGCGTGTCTTGCGCGTCCAAGCGCCTGCTCGATGCGCTCCCGCGGGAGCCGATCGAACTCTGCCGCCCTTTCGAGGGCGGTGAGCACCGCGTCGAGACACTTTTCCTCGCCGGGGACAAGCACCAGATCGCAACCTGCCGCCAGAGCGCGTACCGCCGCCTCGCTGATTTCTATACCAGCTGCGCGGGACGAAGCGAAAGCGTCCGAGAGGGCAACGCCCTGATACCCCAATTTCAGGCGCAAAAGTCCTTCGACAACGCTAGGGGAAAGCGATGCCGGCCGCGAGAACTCGTAGTCGTAGGCTTTGTAGACGGCCTGGCTGATCTCAAGCATTGGCAGCTTCGCGGCAAGCGTCCGGTAAGGGACGAGGTCTTCGCGCCAGAGTGTGACCATCGTGCGATCGACGACCGGCGCCGCAAGCGTCTCCTCGCCGTGCACTGTGGCAAGGCCTGGAAAATGCCGTCCGCAAGGCAAAACGTGGTGCCGGGCAAGCCCTCGGATGAAAGCATCCGCTCGGCCGGTGACCTCGGCTGGCTGATGACTGGGAACCGCTGAGCGATTGTTGTTCGCCCTGGCGCCGGCCTCGGTCGAAAGATGTGGCAAATCGAGGGTAGGGGCTAAATCGAGGTTGAGCCCGACCAGTTCCATTGCAGCGCCGACAAGCTTCCCGAAGGCCTCCGTAGCTTTTTCTCTGAGGCGACCGAGGCTCCTTGCCGAGTGAACAGACGCAAGCAAGCTGCAGAGCGGCCCTCCACCGTCCTCCTCCACGGCGAAAAAGGGGACGGAGTCGAGAGTCCGCGCGGTCTTCCGGCTCACCTCTGC
>DATDGR010000067.1:0-12773 GCA_036521995.1 Terriglobia bacterium
GCCGGCTCTGGGTGGCGATCCACCAGGGCGAGCGCGCGGCGGGGTACGAGGGGCAGGGCTGGGAAGCTAGCCTAGGAATGGAGCCTGCCACGGGCGGCAGCCCTCCCGGCGGCTTGACCCGGGAGCCGGCGTGGGACGCCCGAGCGGCTGGGGGTCTCGGGGAGTTGCTGGAGAGGGTCGATGGCGAGGCTGCCTTCGAGGCCGAGGGCCTTCTGGCGCGGGTGAGCGAAGCCCTGCGGCGGCTGCTGGTGGCGCGGTTTCCGGACCCGTTGGAGGGTCCGGAGTCGGCGTCGGGCCGGCGCTGGACGCTCCGCGACGAGTTCGAGCGCTTGCGGCCGGCGGCCGTGTGGTTCGACGCCGAGGCGCGGCAGGCGCTGCGGGAAGACCTGGGTCTGGAACCGTATGCGGAGGATTTCGAGACCCCGGAGCCGCCCCAGGACTTCCTGCACCACCGGCGGAAGTTCCTGGATGAGCTGGGTTATATTTGCTACGTGCGGGAGTGTGTGTGGTAGGCGGAGGAGTGATAGGGGAAAGCAGTAGGCAGTAGGCTGGTCAGGATGACAATCTGCGCTCAGGATCACAATCTACTCGCTTGCACGAGGAAGCCTAAAGGATGACCGTGGCAATCGAAACTCGTGAATCGAAGATCCAAGATCGGAAATGAGCCCTCGCCACCTCCTTCTTATGCTCGCCATCGCCGGCTGTCTTTTCTTCTGGCGGCTCGGCAAGCTGCCGCTCACCGAGCCCGATGAAGGGCGCAACGCAGAGGTGGCGCGCGAGATGCTGGTCCTGCACGACGCGGTCACTCCCCATTACGACACGCTGCCCTATCTTGATAAGCCCACCGTCTTTTTTTGGCTCGTGGCGGGGTCGTTCCGGCTCTTCGGCGTCTCCGAGTGGGCGGCGCGTTTGCCTTCGGCGCTGACCGCGCTGGGCACGCTGGGGCTGGTTTGGCTCCTGGGACGCCGCATGTTTGGCGAGCGGGCCGGGTTGGCGGCCGGCGTGATCTTCGCCACGGCACCTCTGGTAATGGTGTTTGCCCGCTTCGTGATCTTTGACATGACGCTGACGTTTCTGATCACGCTGACGCTGGCCGCATTCTGGCTCGCCCAGACGTCAACGAGCGCCTCCGGAGACGGCAGGCGGCGGGCGCTCGAATGCCTCATGTTTGTGGCTGCAGGCGTCGCCACCCTCACCAAGGGACCGGTCGGCTTTGTGCTACCGCTCCTTGCCATCGCGGTCTATGCCGCCGTACAGAGAAAGCTCGGCGACTTGAAGAAGCTGGCCTGGGCGCCCGGCCTGGCGCTCTTCTGCGCCGTGAGCCTGCCCTGGTTCATACTCGTTTCGCTGCGCAATCCGGATTTTCCCCGCTACGCCTTCTGGGACGAGAGCGTGCTTCGCTTCACCACCGGACATGGGCTGCACCGCGGCGGCAGCATGGCCTACTACATCCCGGTGTTTCTGGCGGGCTTTCTGCCCTGGAGCCTCGTGCTGCTCTTTGCCGGCCTGAATCGGTTGAAGGGCTGGCGGCGCCTGGGGGAAAAGAGTCACGCCGCTGAGGCTTTTCTGCTGTCGTGGGCCGCCACGGTGTTCGTGTTTTTTTCGATCTCGCACTCGAAGCTACCCGCCTATTTTCTTCCCGCCATACCGGCGCTGGCCGTGTTGATGGGCAGGATCTGGAGCGCCGAGGTGGGCCGTGATCCCACCCGCCCGCGTCCCGACTGGCTGACGGCCGGCTACGCAGCGATGATCGCCCTGGGGCTGCTGCTGGCGGTGGCCCCGGCGTGGTTGAAGGTCCCGTCGCTGGAGAAGGTGGCCAGCCGGAAAATTCACCCCGCCGTCTTCCAACTTCTTCCCTCCTCGATCTTCTACAGCGGTCTGATCCTCGCCGCCCTCGGCGTGCTGGGGCGGAACCTGGCGGCTCGCACCCTCGGTCGCGCCTACTCGGCTAGGTGTCTAGCCATCTTCGCCCTGGCCATGCCGCTCCTGGCCCTGCGCGGGTGGCCGGTGCTCCAGACCTGGGCCGCCACCGCCAGCGCCCAGCGCCTTGCCCGGGCGATCCAGCGCGGGCCCGATCGCGACCTGCCCGTTTACGGCTACTTTTACTTCCGCACCAGTCTGCCCTTTTATCTTGCGCGGCCGGTGGGACTGGTCACGACCGACGGCGACGAGCTGACCAGCAACTACATCGGCGCCCGCTGGCCATCGATCGGAAACCGCGCGGTTTCGGGTAGACCGGCCGGGGACGGAAGCGCGAGCCCGTTGTTCATCACGGGCAGCGAGTTCACCGCGCTCGGGCGCTCCCCCTCCACGCCCCTTCTGGTCCTGGTGCGCAACAACGAGGTGGCCGACATCTCGAAGCTGGAAGGCCTCCTCGAGCCGCTCTGGGACGCGTGGGAATACTCGGTGTGGAGGATTTCAGCCCGAGGCTCAGCGCCGCCGAACCAGGGCGAGGCTCCAAGGATCGTTGATGGCACGCGGCTCGCTGGTTACAAATGAAGAGGGCGCTTCTTTCACCATCCCTAGATCATGTGCGGCATTTGCGGCATCTTCAACCTGAAGCTTGCGCCCCTCGCTCACCCGGAGCGGATCGGCCCGATGACGCAGCGGCTTATCCATCGCGGTCCCGACAGCGAGGGGAGGCTGGAGCGTCCCTATCTGGCGTTCGGAATCCGCCGGCTGAAGATCATCGACCTCGAGACCGGCGATCAACCCCTTTCGAACGAAACCGGTGATGTGTCGCTCATCTTCAACGGGGAGATCTATAACTACCGCGAGCTGCGCCAGGACCTGGTGAAGCACGGTCACTCGTTCCGCACCCAATCCGACGGCGAGGTGATCGCGCACTTGTATGAGGATCAAGGCTGCGAGTGCCTGCGCGACCTCAACGGTATGTTTGCGATCGCGCTCTGGGATGACCGCCGGCGGCGGCTGCTCCTGGCCCGCGACCGGGCCGGTGAGAAGCCGCTCTACTATTGGTTGGGCGCGGGAACGCTTATTTTTGCATCGGAGATCAAGGCGCTCTTCGAGTATCCGGAGGTACCGCGCCAGCCCGACTTCGAGGCCTGGACACAATACCTTTTTCACGGGTACATTCCGGCGCCGCGCAGCGCCTTTCGTGACATCCGCAAGCTCCCAGCGGCGCACCGCATGGTAGTGCAGGAGGGCGAGGTCACCGTCGAGCCCTACTGGCAGCTTACCGATCATCTCCGTCCTCCCGGCCGGGCGCGGGTGAGCCGAAGCGAGGAGGAATCGCTGATCACTGAGCTGCGGGAGCGCCTGCGCCAAGCCGCCTTTTCAAGGCTGGTGAGTGACGTGCCACTCGGGGTGTTCCTGAGTGGAGGCGTGGATTCCTCCACCCTGGTGGCGCTGATGAGCGAACTGGCGCCGGGGCAGGTGAACAGCTTCTCGGTGTCGTTCCCAGACCGGAGCTTCAACGAGCAACCCTACGCCACTCAGGTCGCGCGCCACTTTCGCACCCGTCATCATGTGCTGGAGGCGGATGCCGCCAGCCTGCGCCAGGCGCTCGACGTGATGGTGGACTATCTGGATGAACCGCTGGCTGACCCAGCCGTGCTGCCGACTTTTCTGATCTCGCGCTTTGCCCGCGCGGAGATCACGGTAGCCCTGAGCGGCGAAGGCAGCGATGAGCTGTTCGGCGGCTATCCCACTTACGTTGGCGCCCGGCTGGCGGAACACTACCTGCGGCTTCCGCGCGCCTTGCGTCAGGGTCTCCTTGAACCGCTCGGACGGCGACTGCCGGTGTCGCCGGGAGCGGTCCCGCTCGGCCTTTTCCTCCGCCGCTTCCTGGCTCAGGCCGAAAAGCCTGCGGCGGAGCGGCACCTGACCTGGTTCGGCATGTTCGCACCGGAAGAACTCGACCGCCTGCTGAGGCCCGGCTGGCCCGGGCTAGAGCCGGAACAGGCTGTATCGATGCTGCTGCCCCGCTTACTCGAAAATGCGCGTTTTGAGAGCACCCTTGCGGAGATGCTTTATCTCGATTTTCGCACTTACCTCGAGGACAATCTGCTGGTGAAGGTTGATCGCGCCAGCATGGCCTGCTCACTCGAGCTACGGACACCCTTTCTGGATCAGCGTCTGGTGGAATTCGCCGCGGGCCTTCCAGCTTCGCTCAAGCTGCGCCATTTCCGGCTGAAGGACATCCTAAAGAAAGCGGTGGAACCCTGGCTTCCACGCGGGATCGTGTATCGACAGAAGCGGGGGTTTTCCGTACCCATCGCTGGCTGGATGCGGCGCGAGCTGCGCCCGCTTCTGGATGAGATCCTCAACCCTGAGAAGCTGGCACGCCAAGGCTGGTTCCGTCCGGCGCATGTCCGGCAGCTTCTCGAAGAGCATCGGAGCGGGCACGCTGACCATCGCAAGCCGCTCTGGACGCTCCTCTGCTTCGAATTGTGGCACGAGCGTTGGATGAAATGAACCATCGGAGAACAGAAGGGCGGAACTCCTTACCGCCACCGCGCGGGGCCTTCAGGCCGAAGGAGTGGGAGATTATTCAGCTCTGCCGGACGCCTCGCCAGGCGCAGAATTATCTGCGCGAGCTGCCCTATAACTGGGAACGGCGCGGGGAAACGCTACGCACGTTTCGCGGCGTGGTGAAGCACGGCCAAGCCCACTGCCTGGAAGCGGCGCTTTCGGCCGCCACCATTCTCGAACAGCACGGGTACCCGCCGCTACTGCTAGATCTCGAGTCGCAGGACAAGCTCGACCACGTTCTGTTTCTTTATCAGCGAGGCGGGCGCTGGGGCACGGTAGCTCGGTCGCGCGACGCGGGACTCCACGGACGCAGGGCTGTCTTTCGCACACTGCGCGAACTGGCGATGAGCTACGCCGATCCCTACGTGGACGGCTCGGCCCGCGTGACCGGCTACGGCGTGGCCGATCTTCGCGTGCTCGTGCATTATGACTGGCGCCTGTCCCAAAAGAACGTCTGGGCTGTGGAACGGGCTTTGATCCAGCTGCCGCACCGGCCGCTCAGAACGTCTGACCGCCGCCACGATGAGGTCCTGCGCCAATTCCGTGCTTTTCGTGAGAAGTATCCTGACCGGCCGGCCACCTTTTATGCCGGCAAGCACCACTGGTTGTGATGCCTCGGAGCTCGGAGCGCAGGTTTTGGCGTCTTTAGCGACTCAAAACTCCTGCACTCCCCCTGGCTGGCCATCGAGGTCGATCCGCATCACCCACTCAGCGTTGAGCCGGTTCGCCTCACTCCACTTCTCGACGCTGGCTTGATCGCCGGCTTCGATTTCCAGCAGCATCCTGCCGCCGTGCTGACTTGCCACCGCGCGGTGCACCTTGACCTCCTTGGCTTGGAAGGCCCGGCGGATCAGTTCGCGCAAGGCCTGCTTGGTGAGGCAAGCGGTGACGTGGGAAGAGAAATAGAGCGGCATCGTTCCACAACTCCTCAGTGCGATTCTGGGTGGTCCAGACTGTCGCGCCACCTTGGAGGTCCCCAACCGGCGTCACCGGCCCGGCGTGACGGCTGAAAGCAACTGCGAAGCCTTGTTGGCGAGTTCGCGGGCCCTCAGCAGGTTGTGGTCGTCCAGGGCCCGGCGCGATTGCGACAGAAAGGCTTCCGCGTCCCGCAAGGTTCGGCGGTCTGATTCGCTGAGGCCGGGATTCTTCTCGAGGTCGCCGATCTGGCCCCGCATTTGTTCCTGGCGCGCCTGGAGATCACGCGTCTCATTCTCAGGAGAGTTACTCGATAGGGGCTCGAGCTGCGGCGGTTCGGGGACGTCGGCGGGCCCCGTGGTGTCAGCTGGCGCCAAGGTTCCCTCCCCCTCATGGGAATCGGTTCTGGGACGCCGGCGTGGGGCCGCCGGAGTTGGCTGAGCCGTGACGACGGGCACAGGCTTGGCGGCCGGTTCCGTGGCTGGCGGCGGCGGCGGTTCCTCGATGGTCAGCGTTTCCGTGGAACCAGTCGCGGCCGGGTTGGTTCCCGTAGCAGAGGCCTGCGGCGATGCCTGCACATACACCACCCGCGGAGTCGTCTGCCGCTTAGGACAGCCGCCGATCAGGAGTGCAAGCAGGATAGGAGCAGTCGCCTTTGATCCCAAGTCAGCCCATTGTACCATTACCGTGGTTCTCCGCTATGCCGGTTCTCCGGTATGATGGTTCGCTGGAGTGACGAAGGAGCCCACACGCATGACTCGGGAAGAAGTCCTCAGGAAGAAAGCAGACTACATTTTTCCTTGCGTCACCCATTTCTACGCGGAGCCGTTGGTGGCTGATCGCGCCCAGGGCCACCATCTGTGGGACATTGAAGGCCGCCAGTACCTCGACTTCTTCGGCGGCATCCTCACCGTCAGCGTAGGTCACTGTCATCCCAAAGTGACGGGCCGGATCAAGGAGCAAACGGAGCGTCTGCAACATTCCTCCACTGTCTACCCCACCGAAGCCATGGTGGCGTTGGCCGAGAAGCTCGCCGAAATCACGCCCGGGCGCATTCAGAAGAGTTTCTTCACCAGCAGCGGCACGGAAGCGAACGAAGCCGCCATTATGGTCGCGCGCATGGCCACGGGCAGCTACGACGTCGTGGCGTTGCGCCACGCCTACAGCGGCCACTCGCAGCTCGCCAAGTCCGTTACCGCTATGTCGAGCTGGCGGAAAGCCGGCGTCATCAGCGTGGGCATTTCACACGCCC
Organism: Terriglobia bacterium; assembly: GCA_036521995.1. Lineage (GTDB taxonomy): Bacteria > Acidobacteriota > Terriglobia > UBA7540 > UBA7540 > Gp13-AA77. The sequence goes on from DATDGR010000067.1 coordinate 6,662, forward strand.
TGAATCCTTACTGCTACCGGTGCCCGCTGAAGCTGACGTACCCGAGCTGCGGCGTGGCTTGCGCCGAGGACGTCGAGAGCACCATCCAGACCACGACGTCGGGCGCCATCGCAGCTTTTATCGCCGAGCCCATCCAGGGCGCGGGCGGATTCATCACTCCGCCCAAGGAGTACTTCAAGCTGGTTTTCACCCTTGTCAAGAAATACGGAGGACTCTTCATCTCCGACGAGGTCCAGACCGGCTTTGGGCGCACCGGAAGGAAGTGGTTCGGCATCGAGCACTGGGAAGTGGAGCCGGACATCATGACCTGCGCCAAAGGCATGGCCAATGGGTCGCCGGTGGGCGCCACGCTCGCCACCCCGGAAGTGGCTGACAGTTACAAGGGCCTTACGATCTCCACCTTCGGCGGCAATCCGGTTACGGCCGTGGCGGCGCGAGCGACCATCGAGGTGATTGAGGAAGAGAAGCTCCTCGAAAACGTCGACCGCGTGGGCAAGTACTTCCGGCAAAAGCTGGAAGGACTGCAGGCCAAGTATCCGCTGATTGGCGATGTCCGCGGCCTGGGCCTAATGCAGGGCCTGGAGCTGGTGAAAGACCCCAAGACCAAGGAGCCCGCGCCGCAGGAGACCAATCAGTTTATGGAGCGCTGCCGCGCCAACGGCCTGTTGATCGGTAAGGGAGGGCTTTGGAACAACGTGATTCGGCTTTCGCCACCGATGAACATCGGCGAAGCTCAAGTGGACGACGCGATGGAACGTATGGACAAATCACTGGGAGAAATGAGGGCTTGACCCTGACCCTGGCAACTCAAGCCCAGGCGCCCATGCGCAAAGAACTACGGACTGGTCTGACCCGGCGTGGAAGCTGGAATGGCGACAGCCTGCGAGCTTGGCAGCAGCCTTTCCAATGTGCGGCCGACCTCCTCAGGCTTGAACCCGAAGGGTCCAGGCCTCGACTTGTAAGCCACGCGACCGTCGCGGTCGATCACGTAAAGGCGGTCCGGCCAAGCCGTGTAGGAGCGCTCAGCGCTGTTAGCGAGGTCGTCCACCACGGCCGGAAACTCGATCCCGAGTTTCGTCAGGCAGCTCCCGGCCACCGCGCAGCGCTCGCTCAGCGTGCGGGTGCTGTGCAGGAAGATCTTGGCCTTCACGTTGTCGTCGTCCTGCCAGGCGTCGATAGGATGCGCTTCCTCGATGTACACCACATAGAAGGCTGCGCGATCACGATACTTTTCATAAATCTTGTTGAGCGCGGGAACCTCCCGGCGAAAAGGCGGTCAGGTGTAGCTCCCGAACACCAGCACCACGGGCTGCGAGCCACGGTAGGACGCAAGCTGCACCGTCGCCTTCTGGTCCTGGGTGGGCAAGGTGAAGCCCGGAGCTGGGTCCCCGATGTGAAGCCGCCCTGCGCGGGCGGTATACCAAAGAGGCTTGAAGGGAAGAAGCATGAAAGCGACGTCAGGGACGTGCATCATGACGCGGCTAAAGCGCTCGGGCGTCTGATACATCACGTTGAGAGCGGCGCCGCACAGAATCCCGTAGAGGACGATGATCGTCAGAGCAACCTTGTGCCAGGTCCGCACGCGGAGTATCCTCCTCCTTCTTGATAGCCAGCCTTCGTCTTGACCATTATAGCAGCGGATCGAGGCGGTAAGATCCTTGCAGCTTGCTCTCAGAACCAATCGCTCCGGTAGGCGATCCACCAACTCAACGCCAGGATGGGTATCGTCGCCACAATCGCCCACTTGAACGGCAGGGTGAAGTCAGCAAGGAGACCGAGTGCGGTGAAGCTCAGCCAGAACACTTTCTTTTGCATGCTGCGGCCCCGTATCCTATGATATCGCTTAGGGTGAATCACGAACTCGGCTAAGCTCTATGAGTTTTGCGGCCAACACCGCGGGCACTCTGTTGGACGCCTTGGGGCGTCCCCTGCGAAGTCTGCGCCTTTCAGTCACCGACCGCTGCAACCTCCGCTGCCGGTACTGCATGCCCGAGGAGGAGTACGTCTGGCTCGAACGCCAGGAGATCCTGACCTTTGAGGAGATCGCGCGTCTGGCCAGAGTCTTCATGGATCTGGGTGTGGACCGGCTCCGGCTCACGGGCGGCGAGCCACTCCTGCGCCGCGACCTTCCGCGCCTGGTCGGAGTGCTGACGGGGGCGGGGCGCCAGCCGGAAGAGAGTCCCGGGCGCGGGAACGGAGATCGACCTGCTCCCCCAACACCGCGGCTGCGCGATCTGGCACTGACCACCAATGGCTTGCAGCTTGCGGCCCAGGCTTGCGCCTTGCGCGAAGCGGGCCTCAACCGCATCACTGTGAGCCTGGACACGCTGCGCCCGGACCGGTTCCGCCAGCTTACGCAGAGAGACTCGATCTCTCAGGTGCTGGATGGTATCCGAGCCGCGCGCGAAGCAGGGTTCGGAAGCATCAAAGTGAACGCCGTGGTGATGCGGGGCTTCAATGACGACGAACTGGCGGACTTGATTGATTTCGGCCGCGAAAGCAGGGCGGAGGTCCGCTTTATCGAGTATATGGACGTGGGCGGCGCCACGCTGTGGTCAATGGAACAGGTAGTCTCGCGGCGGGAGATCCTGGAGCGTCTAGCCGGGCAGTTCGGCGCAATTGAGCCGCTGGACGTACTAAGCGGAGCGAACGGGGATGGTGCGGCGCCGGCAGACCGCTTCCGGCTCGGCGACGGCACGATCTTCGGGATCATCGCTTCTACCACCGCCCCCTTCTGCGCGCACTGTGACCGCGCCCGGCTCACCCCGGACGGCCTCTTTCTGCTCTGCCTCTACGCGCGGCACGGAGTGGATCTGAAATCTCCCTTGCGCAAGGGTGCAAGCGCTGAAGAAATCCGTGCCTTAATCGTTGAGTCCTGGCGGGCGCGCCGCGATCGCGGAGCCGAGGAGCGGAACGGGCTGCGAGCCCGCGGTCCGCTGTTTCCTGCCGAAGCCCTGCGCCGGGACCCGCACTTGGAGATGCACACGCGGGGTGGCTAGGGCTCCACCAGGCCGGAAGGCTGGCGCCCAGCCAGCACACGAAAGATCAGGAACAAGTGGCCGAACGATACTTTGAGCGTGATGAAGCCGAAGAACTGCTGCCCGTGATCACGAACGTCCTCGGGGAGGCGCGCGAGCAGAAGCAGAGCATGGATTCGCTCGACCGGGAGCTTGCTCACGCGGCGGCCAAGATTATGGTTCTGGGTGGATGGATTCCGCCGCATCGAGAGCTGGCCGAGAAGCGCGCGCGGCGCGAGCTGGCGAAAGAAAAGATCACCGAGGCCATCAAGCAGATCCACGAGATCGGCTGCGTGGTGAAGGACCTGGATGAAGGCCTGGTCGATTTTCCAACCCTGCGTGAAGGCCGCGAGGTTTACCTCTGCTGGAAGCTCGGCGAAGAGCGCATCGGTTACTGGCACGGGCTCGACGAAGGATTTGCGGGGCGCAAGCCCCTCAACGCGGACGGCCCAGAACCCGAGGAGCCGCCGCCCGGACCGGGCCGTGTGCAGTAAGGATCATGAGGGCAAGCGATGAGCCCGTCACCCGATCACCCCATCACGCCAACGCTTCATGAGCCGAACGCCCTGGCCCGGGCCTTGAGCCCCTATCTGCGCAGCGCCGCACGTCAGCCCGTGCAATGGCTGGAATGGGGTAGCGCCGCTTTTGAGCGCGCCGAACGCGAGGACAAGCCCATCTTGCTCGATATCGGCGCGGTCTGGTGCCACTGGTGTCACGTGATCGACCGTGAGAGCTACGAAAACGAGGAGATCGCACGGGTAATCAACCAGCATTACGTGGCCGTGAAGGTGGACCGCGATGAGCGTCCGGACATCGACTCACGCTACCAGATGGCCGTCAGCGCCCTCACCGGCCAGGGCGGCTGGCCGCTGACCGCCTTTCTCACGCCGGACGGCAAGCCGTTTTACGGCGGCACCTACTTCCCGCCCGATGATCGCTACGGACGTCCCGGCATGAGGCGCATCCTCGAGACCATCGCTGAGAACTACCGCTCAAGTCGCACCCAGATCCACTCCAGTGCCGACCAGATCGCCGAGGCTTTGGGGCGTGCGGAGAGATTGGAGCGCGCGCCGGGCGCGGGAGGCGGCGCGAATGCGTCCGTGGTGGAAGGCATTCTGCAGAACATCGTGGGGCTCTACGATGCGGAGAACGGCGGCTTTGGGCGGGCGCCCAAGTTTCCGCATCCGGCCGCGCTGGAACTGTTGCTAGACCAGTATCTGGAGCGCGGCGAACGGCGCTTTCTCGACATCGCGGTCGCTGTGCTTGAGGCCATGGGCCGGGGCGGAGTCTATGACCAGATCGGCGGGGGATTCCACCGCTACTCGGTGGATGAGTACTGGCGGGTGCCGCACTTCGAGAAGATGTCTTACGACAATGCCGGCCTGCTGGTGAACTATGCCCACGCTTACCAACTCACCGGGAATCAGTTTTTCCGCGAGATCGCGCTCGGCATTCTGTCTTTTGTGGAAAGCGTGCTTTCGCGTCCCGGCGGCGGATTCTACGCCAGTCAAGACGCTGATGTCAGCCTGGAAGACGACGGCGACTACTTCACCTGGACTCTCGATGAATTGAAGTCGGTGCTCGACGAGCAGGAGGCCCGTGTGGCGGCGCTGCGCTATGAAGTCGGGCCGGCAGGCGAGATGCACCATGACCCGGCCAAAAACGTCTTGTTTATCGATCAGCCGGTGGAGGCGATCGCGGCGCGAGTAGGTCTCAACAGCGCCGAAGTGGAGGAGATCCTTGACCGGGCCAAGGCCAAGATGCTGGCGGCCCGCGCCCGGAGGCCCACGCCGTTTGTGGATCCCACGCTTTACGCCAGTTGGAACGCCATGATGGCCTCGGCCCTGCTCGAAGCCTACAAGGTGCACGAACTGGAAGGCGCGCGCGATCGCGCTCTGATGGCGATCGACCTCTTTCTTGAGCGAGGGTGGGACCCGTCCCGTGGCGTGGCGCACGTACTCGCGGATCGGAAGCCTGCGGGTCAGACCTCCGACCGCGGGTCGGCGGAACTCGTGGCCAGCAATTTCGATCTGCTCGACGATCAAGTGCTGATGGCGGCGGCGCTGCTGGACGCTTTCGAGGTCAGCGGCGAGCGCCGCTACTTCGACCGCGCCCTCGAACTCGCGCAAATCGTTCTGCGCCGCTTCTGGGACGCAGCCGAAGGCGGGTTCCTGGACACGGCCCTGGACGCCGCCGACCAACGGGGCCCGCTCACCATTCCGCGCAAGGCTCTGCAGGACTCACCCACGCCGGCGGGCGATTCGGTGGCGGTGGCAGTGCTGGATCGCCTGGCGTTTCTGGCCGACCGCCCCGACCTCCGCCAGAAGGCGCAACAAACGCTCGATCTATTCGCCTCGAAGGCGAGCGAGTACGGACTCTATGCGGGCACCTATGCGCTGGCGCTCGCCCATCACCTGCGCGCGCCGGTTGAGATTGTGGTGGTCGGCCGTGCCGATGATCCGGAGCGCCACACCCTCCTGCGTGCTGCTTACGGCGCCCGCGTAGCCGGCAAGCAGGTACTCGCGTTTCTGCCGGAGACGGTAGCAAACGGCGATCTGCCGGCCGGGCTTGCGGCCACGCTCCCGGGTTTGCTGCTTGACGGACGTCCCCTGGCGCTGGTCTGCTGTGGAACGTCGTGCCAGCCGCCGGCCCGGACCCCTGAGGAACTGCAGGCCGCGCTCCATAGGGCCGCGGCGTCGCGTGCGAATCTGACTCCGGGGCTCAGGGTGGCTGCGCGAAGCTGAGCACCCGCAGCGCCTGCCGACTTCCTCAGAATCACGCGAGGGTTGATCATGCCTTCCATGGCGAGTCGCCACCCCGAAATCCTGACGGCCTTCGCCGTCTTGCTGATAACGGCCTCCGGCCCGACGCACGTCGCAGCCGGCTCCGCACCCTCGGTTCCGCTGCAGCCCTTCGCGGATCAGGTTCGTCAACTGGAGTCGGCCCTCAGCTTTCTCGGACAGCCCTTAAGCCCGGGCGCTCAGGGAGCCATCAACGCGGGCTTCTCAAATCCCGACCCGGAAAAGGCCGTCTCCACCGCCGAGTCCGTGCTGGACAAGTATGCTCTGGCGGTGATCACCATCAACGCGGAGAGC
>DATDGR010000068.1:0-8941 GCA_036521995.1 Terriglobia bacterium
CGCGCCGTCGCCGGACATCACTACAGTGCCCACTGGGCAACTTGCACTGGCGGGACTCTCACCCGCTAGAACATCGACTAGCTTCACTGCACTAACTGGTCCAATCTGTGCACGCGCTTGTAACCTCAATATTCTGCTACATTTAGACCTCAAGCGGGCATCATGATTGGCCAGTTATGTCGGATGAACATACATGTAACCCGTACGGCCCGAAACGGCCTCCTCGAAAGTCCTTGTTGCAGCCTAGCGCGGCCTTCACGTCGTCCAGCGAGCCACAGTCGACGGAGAACCAGGCGTAGCCAGCCTCGTCGAGCGAGGTGAAGAGCTGGTCCACGCGGGTACTCCTGCTGCCGGAGCTTCCGTGGATGATCACGGCGGCCGGCCGCGGATCGCCGGCGGGCGCATAGGCGTCGATTGCGTAGCGGGAGCCGTAGGCGACATCGCCCAACGCCTGCGGAATGATTAAGTTACGGCTGCGCGGGACAGGCTCCCTACAACTGGCCAAAAGTGACACAAAGGTGGCAAAAAAGGGCAGCATCCAGAACCTTCCGAATCTTGCGAGTCAGGTAAGCCTCCTGTTTTAAATCACATGCTGGGTTTTTCGGGAAATCCTAGCTAAGCCTTCTGTTATCAGTAACTTGCTGGGTTCCCCGAAGCGACCTTTTTGATTCTTGCTGATTCTAAAGGAGTTTTAGGCTTCGATCGACACTTTTCGATTTTTTTGCGGCGCGGGGTCTCCGCCCAGGTACAGGCCGATCTCCTCCGGCGGCCAGAAGAAGTCTAGCGTGTACTGGACGTTGGGGTGCGGGAGCCGGCCAGGCGTCATCTTGGCGACGAGGCGGGCAGGAGTGGCGCCTCGGCGAAGGAGTGGCATATATGTACCAGCCAGTTAGATAGGCTTATTGCTACATGATACCAAGCTGACTGTCAAGCAAGAAAGGTAGTGGCTCGGGTGGGGTCCAAGCAGGCTGCGGAAAAACTCGTCCAGACTGTCATTCCGAAGAGCCTTTGACGAGAGCCTGTCCTGAGCGCAGTGAAGGAAATCTCGCACTGTTTGTCTTTTCGGACCGAGATTCCTCCGCCTGGCTCGGCGTCGGAATGACCCACGCCCGAGAGGATGATTAAGCAGTGTCCTTTCAGCGAAATGAGGCAGTCACGGCGATATTGACACAGGAGCGTGTAAGATGTACCCGCCCTCAAAAGCAGACTCCCAGGCTTGAGGCTAAATTGCTGAGCGAGTGGAGATTCTTCGACTGGCGCCGCCACTTTTTTGGCACAAATCGTGCTCAACCCAAAGCCGCACTACCGCCGAGGCGGCTTTAGAAGGGGGGCAAACATCAGTCATGGAGGTTAAGGATCATCATGCACAAGACTACGCATCCACTGGCAGCCCTCGCGTTGACCGTGGCCCTCTCACTCATGGGACTGGCAGCAAGCTCGAGGGCCCTTCCGGCCCAGGATTCTGATATTACCCGGGTGGAGTTGGGGCACTTTGATCAGTTTCTGGACAATCATCCCGATATCGCCCAAGACCTGACGAAAGACCCCTCTCTGATTAACAACATGAACTACGTGGAGAGTCATCCTGCACTCCAGGCGTTCCTCGAGGACCACCCTCAGATCCGCCAGAGTTTCCAGGCGAACCCCCGGGCATTTATGAGGGGAGTGGCGCGCGTGGATGCGGTCGAGGAGGCTCGAGCCGACCTGCCGGGCCGCGGCCAGATCATCACGCTCGACAACTTCCTGGACAATCACCCCGCACTCGCCAAACAACTCGAGGCGAACCCGTCCTTAGTGAACAACCAAGACTTTATGAAGGCCAATCCGGACTTGGCCGCTTTCCTTAACAACCACCCCGAGCTGGCCGAAGACCTGCGGGCGCATCCGAATGTCGTCCTGAACGCCGTCGCCCGGTTCGACGTACTTGAAAGTGAGCGTTCCGAAATCAACGTGGCCCAAGTGGCAACCCTCGACAAGTTCCTGGACGATCACCAGGTGCTCGCCGGACAACTCGAGGCGAACCCGTCCTTAATCGACAACCAGGACTTTATGAAGTCCAATCCGGACTTGGTCGCTTTCCTGAAGAACCACCCCGAGCTGGCCGAAGAGCTGCGGGCGCATCCGAGTGCCGTCCTGAACGCCGTGGCGCGATTCGACATGGTTGAAAGTGAGCGCACCGGAGGCCGGGCGGCCCAAGTGGCAACTTTCGCCGAGTTCCTGGACGATCATCCCACGATTGCGGCTGAGGTTGAGGCCCATCCTTCGCTGGCTGCGAGCGTAGACTTCATTGACGCACACCCAGAGCTGAAGACGTTCCTCGAGAACCATCCCGGTATCCGCGATGATCTGCAGGATAATTCGCGCGTCTTCATGAACCAGGTCCGGCATTTCGACCGGCATGAGACCTCAAAAATCGAACAGCACGAGGCGTGGAATCACAAGTAAGTTGACGACATCTCGTAATGTGACGAAAAAGGGAGGCTTAGAGAGGCCTCCTTTTTCCCTTTATGGTGGAATCCACTGCAAAAAGACTTTGGCAAGATTTGCGAGGCTAAGAGGACCTGGAATGGAGAAGTGCCATGAAAATCAAATTGATTCTCTTCCTGATCGGTCTCACTCTAGCAGCACCGCGCATCTCCCTTTCCGAGAGCAAGAATCAACCGCAGTTTAACGAGACTGGCACTCTGATGGAGATGCAGGCTGTCCCCTGCGGTTTCCAGGAGAGGGGATTCACGGGCTTCGGCGGACTGCTGGCGACTGCAGGCGTCGAGCACGTGAACTCCAACGATAAGCTCTGCCAGGAGTACGTGCTGCGCACCGCCTACATCCAGTATCGTATCCGCCCCGTGAACGAGAAGGAACCGGTGCTGTTGCCGGTGGGCGAAAAGGCGCATTTCCATATCAAGGGCGACCACATCCTGCTGAGCATGCCCGAAGGTGACGATAAGATGCGTGAATACCGGGTGGTCGGTATGAAGCCGGTCGCCATGGACGAGGGGGGTGGTTCCCGGTACGCCGGCGCCGGCGCCACCACCGAGGCGGCCAGGCCAATCTCCTTCAGGGTGAATCCAACGGACAGTATTCCGCGTTTGGAGAGACGCCCGGTCGATGTGGCTGCGCCGCTCCCGGCGGTCCAAACCGGCGGCCGGCTGCCTGGCAGCAGTTCCGTGCCGAGCCGGGAGGCGATGGCCCAACAATCCGGCGGTGTTTCGTCAAGCTGGGTGGCGGCGGGACCGCTGACTTTGGCGGCTGACCGATCTCGCCTGGCCCTGGACAGAGTCCAGGTTATGGCCCTGGTTGCGGGTGGAGTCTCCGGTCGACGGGTTGCAATGCTTTTCGACGAGAGGGAAGTCAGCTTTTCGCCAGACGCCAACTACCTGGCCAACCTGCGGAGTGCCGGGGCAACGGACGAACTCATCAAGGCCTTGAACGAAGCGAGTGGTGCCTCCGGCCGTGAAGCCCCGAGCGTCAATGATGCGCGGACCGAGCAGGGCTTGACGCGCGGGGCGCAACTGGCGCATGCCCATCAGTTCGAGCAGGCGCAACAGGAGTATCAAAAGGCGCTGCAGGTTCGGCCGCAGGATCCCGGCTTGCAATTTGCCTTGGGATACGTGCTGACTCGGCAGGGCAAATGGAAAGAGGCCGCGGCCGAATACAAGGCCATTGCTGCCAGTGAGCCCGGCGACCCTGCCGCCCACAGCAATCTGGGCGTTGCCCTGAAGCAAGCAGGTGACCTGGAGGGGGCCATTCGCGAATATCGCCGCGCTCTGGCCCTCGATCCTGACTCGGCCGCCGTGCACGAGGATCTGGCCGCAGCCCTCGACGAAAAAGGCGACCTGAACGGGGCCGTCCCAGAGTTGCGTTCGGCCGTCCAGGAAAGGCCCCTGGACGCCCGACTTCACACCGAGCTGGGGGCGATACTCCAGCAGCAGAAGGACCTCGACGGGGCCATTCGTGAGGATCGGCAGGCCATCAGCTTGCAGGATCCCTGCTGCCAGGCACAATACAATCTCGCCACCGCGCTGGAGCTGAAGGGTGACCTCGCCGGCGCGGTTGACGGTTTCCGGAACGTGCTCAACGTCGAGCCCGATGATGCGCAGGCTCACGCCGGACTAGCCAGCGCCCTGGAGCGCCGAGGGGAGTCTGCGCAGGCATTGGCGCACTACAAGATGGCTCTCCTGCTCGCCCCCCAGGACCCGGATATCCGCGCCGCCCAGGACGCACTCCAGCAGCGCGTTCAGACCGGCGCCGGCGATGGTTCGGGGCGCTGAGAAAGCTGGCAGGATTCCTTCTCTTTTTTGGACGAGCCCGTCAGTCTTGCGCCCAGGGGGACGGTTTCTGTCAAGCCGGTCGAGGCGTAGCTTCGCGTCCGGCGGCGGACCTCAAGAGCGGAAGTGTACTCCGAACTGCATCTGCCGCATGGGCACCTGGGTGGAAGTGATCTGGCAGGCGCCCGAAACGTCAATGGTGCTGGCAGGCAGGCCGTAGTTGTCGATGGGTAGTAAGAAGCATCCTGCCCCTTAGACCACTCCAGCTCTTCGTCCGTCGCCGCACTGAAGTTGGCCGCGGGGTCCCGTCGCTGGTATAAGGAACATCTCTCCGCCCCTTGCATGTTACGCTTTATGGCGTTACGCTGTATGGCGTAACACCGGAGGCGGAATGCCATGGCGCTCAAGCGGGAAGAGAACCCCTTCGTATTTGGTGAAGTTGTAAGCGAGACGGCCTTCGTAAACCGGACGGAGGAGGTGGAACAGCTGGTCCGGGACTTGGCGGACGGGCAGAAGGTTTTTCTGCTGTCGCCACGGCGCTTCGGAAAGAGCTCCCTGGTCTCCATAGTTTTTCAAAGGCTGAAGAAGCAGAACGTTCGAACCGTGATGGTTCCGGTGAGCAGCTACGCAACCTACACGCAGTTTCTGGAGAGGTTTGCCGACAAGGTGCTCCGGGCGGCCGGACCCTGGGACAAGGTCAAGGAGTGGGTGAGCCGCTTCATTGGGCAAGTGAAGCCCGAAGCGGAAGTTGACCTGAACACAGGTGAGATCAAGTTTTCTCTGGGCAGGGGAGCGAGCTCCGACCCCACGCCAGTTGCGCCGGAGGTGTTCGCTCTCCCCGGGGAGGTGGCCAGAAAGGGCCAGTTTCGTATGGCGGTCTGCCTGGACGAATTCCAGCAAATCGACACGTTCAATGGCGGGAAGGTCGAGAATGCGCTGCGCAACGCCGTGCAGGTCCAGAGAGAGGTGGGCTATGTGTTCGCCGGCTCGCAACCGTCATTGATGGAGGGCATGTTATCGCCCAAGCAGCCCTTTCACAAGGCTGGACCCAAGCTATTTCTGGATAAGATTCAGCCCGAAGCGTGGAAGGAGTTCATTTCGAAGCAGTTCGAGCGGCGCGGGAAGAGTCTGACCAACGCCGGCCTGGAGCGGCTGCTGGAGACGGCAGACCTTATCCCCTATGATGTGCAGCGGCTCGCGCACGAGTTGTGGGACTACGCCGAACTAAGCGGCCAGCGGGCATTGGACGTCGGGCAGGTCGATCTGATCACCCGACGGTTGGTGATGAGCCAGGCTCAGTACTACGAGCGCCAGTGGGAGCAATTATCTTTGCGGCAGCGCGGGGTGCTCCAGGCGATGGCTGCACGTGGCGCCGCCGCCCTTTACTCGCAGGCGGTGCGGGAGGAGTACCGCTTAGGGCCCGCGTCCAGCGTGCAGAAGGCACTTCATTCGCTGGATGCTCAGGACATCCTCGACCGATACCAAGGGATGTACTTCTTCCTCGATCCGCTGTTCGCCTCCTGGATTCGGGCCAACCTAGGTGCCTAGCCTAGTGGGTTGATTCTGACAACCAGCTTGGTTCAAGGCTTGGCGGCGTGGCCGACAAGCCATTTCGCTGAGATCATTTGACTCTTGGAAAGGAAAAGGCTGTTCTGTGTCACAATTCGCGACAAAACCTGTCGCGATAAGTGGCATTTCCTACATCTTTGCCAGTGCTGTCGGCATAATCCTACCCCCTCGTCCGCTCCAGGCGGAACCGTACACTGGCCTTAACCCCCCGGCGCCGGCGCAGGAGAAACCATGCGTCGGCGAGTAAAATCGCCAGCGCAAAGTAAGGAAGGCGCGACAGCGTCCACAGCGCGGCCTGCACCCGCGCCCGGAAGCGGATCGCCTGGCGGTTTTGGTCGGCGGATATGCTGACCGGCTGGTTCCAGTCGAGCGCCTTCAGCCGCGGTAGGAATCCGCGGTGCACGCTGCCTTCGAGATTGTAGATCCCCACCACCGGTGAAAAATGACTGGCGACGATCACGTCGTGCGACAGCTCCTCCCAGCTCAACGGACCCATTCGTGCGTCCGGTTGCGGATCGCCGGCCGTGATGCCTACGACGATGAGCTGCGCCGAGGGACCGTACTGCCAGATCAGCGCGGAATCGGCGGCGCGGTTGAAGCTCGAGTAGAGCATCAGAACCTCGCGGTCGCCGCGGACGTCGACGATGCCGAACAGGCGCTCAAGCAGTATGGAGCGGACTTCGCGCTCATCGGCGATGAAGGGGAACTGGTAGGTTTCGACGCGGTAGCCGGCGGCCTCGATCCGGGCGATGAAAGCCTCATACGCGGTCCGGGCGCGAGTGACGGTATCGGGATCGAACAGCCTCTTAAGCGCAGCTGAAGCCGCGCGGCGAACGCTGGTGAACTCCTGAATATTCGGTTCAATATCGAGACCGATGCCGGACCAGCGCAGTCCCGAATCGGCGGTCCACTTCTGAAATTCAGTGAACCGCGCCTCGGCCTGGGCGGCGTTCGAGGCGTTGAGATAATAGCCCTGCTCCCCGGGCAGCGCCAGCCACGCCGTGACCGGAATGCCGGCGGAATTCAGTTGGCGAACGACCTGCGCGCGGCCGGGGGTGAGATCGATCAGCGAAAGGGTGATCCCGGAGTTGAGCTGCCGCAAGTCGCGAATCACATCTGGATCAGAGAAGAGAGATTGAAGCGCGGCCGTTTCCATCTGGCAGGCGAAGTTCAGTTGCGGATGCACGACCGGCGCGGTGACGGTGACTTGACGCGCGTTGCGATCGAGCCGGCGCGCGGCCAGGAAGGCCGTCGCAACGATGAACAGGGCGACACACAGGGCGAGCTCGACCGCAAAAATCAGCATCCACAGAAGCGCTCGCAGGAGCCGGCGGACCATCCTTTAATTATGTCACCCGCCAACCTCGGATCAAAAACTCCTTGCCTCGGCCACATTGTCACCTTTTAATCTCAATCGTGGCACGACTTGCCAACAGCTTAGTGAACCTACTGCCCGCGAGCATCGGCCCCGAACCCTTTCCCGGAATTCATACTCACGCGACACGTCACTATTGCGACGGAAGGTAGCCTACGATGATAGCAGTATTACGGCAGCCAGGGCGCAGACCACACCGCACGCCTGCAGCATTGTTATGGACTCTTTCAAAACAAGCGGTCCGACCAGAACGACGATCAGAGGATACAAAGCGGTGAGCGGGACAACAATTGAAGCCTTTCCACCGTTTTTCATAGCGGCGAAGAGCGCCAAGGCTCCCAGCGCATTCAGGGCGGAACATGCGAGGATGAACAACAGGCTGTGTAACGAATAGTGAAATACGGATCGGCCCGGATAGAAAACAGGTGTCAAGAGAAGGAAGCCGACCACCAGCCAGATCAGCGCCGAGTCAGCCGATACGCGGTTCGTGGAAAGCTTTTGTAACAGTCCTACGATTCCCCAGCAGAGGAGAACCAAGACGGCGAAGAAAAACCAAGGTGACAGTTCCATGGCTGGTGGTCTATCGAGAAAAAATGACAAAAGCAGCTACCGCAAAGGCTAATCCGAGAACGTGTAACCGTGTGAGCCGTTCCCGTAAGACGGCAACCGCCAGGACCACAGTAATCAGAGGATACATGGCTGTGACCGTAGTGATAATGGCAGCCTTTCCGCCCGTCCGATAAGCGGCGAAAAGCGCCCAACTGCCGATACCGGACAAGACGCCGTTTGCGACAGAATAAGCGATACCCGCCGCGTCCTTCTCCAGTTTCATTCTGCGGCGTGCCAACAGAACCAGCGCTACCGGCAGGGCCCCAAAAGCAAAAAGAAACTGAGAGGCATCCGGCGGGATTTCTTCTGAACCGAGCTTGGCGAGCAACGCCCAGGTGCCCCAGCACAGAATACAGAGAACCGAATACCAGAACCATTTCGTTCGAAGAGGGTTACGAGTCATCGCCATCTCAGCCGCGGTCGGCCGGCTCCGGCTGGGCCGTTCTCGATGTCGGGCCAAAAGGGGCCAAACTTACAGCCGCTCGATGTTTCACGGTGAATTCCATCAAGAAAGAGTGAAGCACTGTTCATCAGCGCTGACTCAATCCAAATCGCATCACGAGTCAGTAGACTTCTCAAATTCTATTTGGCGAGACCGGGACCCAAGTCGCCAGCCGCGCTCTTGAATGACGGCCAGCACGGAGGACTCGTCCGCACGCATCCCCGCGTCAATCGCCTTTCTCGCGCCGTCAGTGGAACTACCTCGCTGATCATCCCTTAGTCACCACCTGCTCGCGTTCCGCATCGAAGTAATATACCTTGCCATTCCTGTAAGATCGCACGGAGAGGTCGCACGCCGCCGAGACCTTATAACCAATGTCTACGTGGCAGTTTGGTTGGTCCCGCGACCGCACACACTCCAGAAAGTTGTCCACGTGTTTAAGATCCCCTTCGTTTCCTATGCGATCCACGCGCACCTGGTCGTCGCCGTACTTCTTTACGAATTCACCTGCGTACGGCGATTCGGGGAAGATATCGGCATATCTGGGTATCCACTTGACTCAGGTAACCCCTACCGGTTGTGGTTTCGCCTCGGTGTTTCGAACGATGGATGCGTAAGTGGCTGGTTCTACGGCCACCGCCTGCTGGACAAGCCGGAAGAATAGTTTGCCTCGGCGGC
>DATDGR010000069.1:0-10712 GCA_036521995.1 Terriglobia bacterium
CTGCCCCTTGATTGCCTCTAAGGCAACCTTGGCTTTCCAATCTGCGCTGTACTGCCTTCGCTGCCGTTTCATCTGCCTCCTCCCAGAGGCAGCGATTTTACACCTTAGAGACCTGTCCGAATTTTGGGGAGCACCTCAAACAACCCAGTCTGGGCTGACAAGCTGTTGCATGGCCTGCGCCGTCGTGAGCTTACGCTGCGCCTTGCGGAACCACGCTTGCGCTTCGTCGTCTATTGTCATCCTTTGCTTGCGCCACGTTGCAGGTACGTTTCGGCCATCGTTACAAACCGGTGTGCATTCTCAAGCAGCTGCTTGGACATTTCCTGCCCGACCTCGCTTTTGAGATCAATGGCGTAGTCGGCATCCAAGCGGAAATCGTGAGCTCTGGAAAGCATTCTACCAAACTCCGCGGGAATGGCTTTCCTTTCCTTCACAAAAATTTCGCTGAACTTTGTTTTGACGCCCTCATGCGTGTGAGGTTCCAGGCCTTCGCTCACCAACATCGCTTGGGCCGCATGAAACATCGCGTAGTACGCACAGCTGGCGCAGCGCGCGTACCGAGCCTTCGAGAGTAAGAGGGTTCCGTCTTCGAGAAACTCCCGCGACTTTCGAAGGTGTGGCTCGGCATCGCTTTTCATCGCGCCGGAACTGCGTAAGACGAAATCTCCCGTGTAAACGAGCTCGTTTGGTTGCGATACTCAGCTTCGCGCACCGGAACCACGGAGATTGCCAGGCCGTGCTCTAGAGAAAGATCGTAAACGATGTCCCCAAAGCGCTCACGCTCTTCATGAACGCTCGCAAAATCAGACAGAATCAAAGCCACATCAAGATCGGAATCCTCAGAAAGCTTGATACCAGCGTCAGGCCGCGCGTAGGAGCCGTACACGTAGAGCCCGCGGAAGCGGCCGCCGTAAAGGGTACTGAGCTTGTCGCAAAGCGCGTCCAGAATAGGCTTAACACGACACTCGGCCCAGCGGTACACGTCAAGGATCGCTGCATTGAGCTTCTGAACGTCCTGGTTACTAAGCCTGGATATTGCAGGGTTAGCAGTTACAGTAGGCTCGGCGCCCACGTGGCGCCAGGAGAGATGCCAGAGGATTTCGCCAACCTCGTCGATTAAGCTCCATGCTACGATTTTGCCCCTTCCGGTCCGTTCGGCCACGACCCAGTGCACGCGTGCCGGGAAATGAGCTAGAAGGCGCTTTCCGATCTCGGCGGCCGCTTCTCCATCGGGCTCTCCGGCGAAAATGGCCCACCAGTCTTCGGCGCTCTCCTCCAACGGCCGTAAATCGAGGTGCTGCGCGAGGAACCTCCCGACCCTCTCTTTTAGGGTCTCCGATAGATCCTTAGGCCAATCCGCCCACATGAACTTGGCATAGGTTTTGCCGTTTAGGAAGTGAACTCTTGCTCGGACCATCCCGTCCGGTGGATCTTCCAACTCGCTAAGCGCGCCCAGAATCGCGGCATTTAGGCGCAGGTCGCACAACGCTAAGGCTTGCATTGCTTCAACTCTTTCCGGTCTCTGCTGCTGGACCCCCAGACCTCGGTCCCGACGCGAAGTTCCTACTCACGAGCACCCACTCGTGCTCCCGCAATTCATGCACCGGAAACACGCCCCGTTGCGGACCATGATGGCGCCGCAGTCGGAGCAGCTTGGGGCGTCATCCTCGTGGACGACGCCCACAAGCTGGGGTTGCGGGGCGCGTAACTCGGACTCGCGCGCAGGTGCGGCGACGGCGCCGTCTTCAGTGCCTGCCGCCCGGGTGAACTTGGAAGCCAGTTGAGCGGCGTTCGCCACCTCTGTGCCGTTGGGAGTGACCAGGCTGGCGTTCTCCTTGGGCTGGGCGTCGCGCGGCAGAAACTTCAGCGCCAGCCAGCGGAAAATATAATCCATCAGCGATTTGGCGTAGCCGATGTCCGGATTCGTGGACCAGCCGCTCGGCTCAAAGCGCGTGTGGCTGAACTTGTCGCACAGCACCTTGAGGGGCACGCCGTACTGCAGCGCGAGTGAGATGGCGGTGGCGATCGAATCCATCAGGCCCGACACCGTGGAGCCTTCCTTGGCCATGGTGATGAAGATCTCGCCCGGCTGGCCATCGTCGTAGAGCCCGACGGTCAGGTAGCCTTCGTGCCCGCCCACTGAGAATTTGTGGGTGAAGGCGTGACGCTCGTCTGCGAGTTTGCGGCGGAACGGGCGGCGAGCCGACCTTCTGCGTTCGGGATGCCCGGTTTGGGGCTCGGAGTCATTTCCTGCTTCCGGCTTCTGGTTTCTGGTTTCTGACTTCGGACTTCCTTGGTCTCCTGACTCCTGCTTCTTGGCCGTATTGAGCGGCTGGCTCCGCTTCGACCCGTCGCGATAGATGGCGATGGCCTTCAGTCCGAGGCGCCAGGATTCCTGGTAGGCGTTCATGATGTCTTCAACGGTGCATTCCTCGGGCAGATTCACCGTCTTCGAGATGGCCCCGGAGATGAAAGGCTGCGCGGCCGCCATCATGCGGATGTGGCCCATGTAGTGGATGGAGCGCTTGCCGTTGGCCGGCTTCAGTGAGCAGTCAAACACCGCCAAGTGCTCCGGCTTCAGGTGTGGAGCGCCCTCGATGGTGCCGTGAGCGTCGACGTAGTTGACAATCTCGGCCGCTTCCTGGCTCGAGTAGCCCAGGCGCAGCAGGGCCGACGGCACCACCTGGTTGACGATCTTGATCAGCCCGCCGCCCACCAGCTTCTTGTACTTCACCAGCGCCAGATCGGGCTCGATGCCGGTGGTGTCGCAGTCCATCATGAAGCCGATGGTGCCGGTCGGCGCCAGCACGGTCACCTGAGCGTTGCGATAGCCATACTTCATGCCACTGGCCAGGGTTTCATCCCACGTCTTCTTGGCGCCCTCCCACAGGTTCTCGGGCACGTTGCGCTGGTTGATGCCGGTGACCGCCTGCCGGTGCATGGCGATGACCCCGAGGAAAGGATCGCGGTTCACGGCGAAGCCGGCACAGGGTCCGAGTTCGGCCGCAATGTGGGACGACGTCAGGTAGGCCTGGCCGTGCATCACGGCGGTCACGGCCGCGGCGTAATCGCGCCCGGCGTCGGAATCGTAAGGAAGACCGCTGGCCATCAGCAGGGCGCCGAGGTTGGCGTAGCCCAGGCCGAGGGGCCGGAAATCGTGCGAGTTTTGTGCGATCTTCTCCGTGGGGTAGCTGGCGTTGTCGACGATGATCTCCTGCGCCAGGATCATGATCTCAACACCCTGGCGGAAGGCCGTGACGTCAAAGCGGCCGTCCGGCGTGAGGAACTTCAGCAGGTTTAGCGACGAAAGGTTGCAGGCCGAATCGTCCAGAAACATATACTCGCTGCAGGGATTCGAGGCGTTGATGCGGGCCGTATTCTTGGACGTATGCCACTTGTTCACCGTGCTGTCGAACTGCATGCCGGGATCGCCGCACTGCCAGGCTGCCGCGGCGATCTTGCGCATCAGGTCGCGCGCGCGGTAGGTGTTCATAGGCTGGCCGTTGGTGATGCGCCGGGTTGACCATTCCTTGTCTTCCACCACCGCCTGCATGAAGTCATCCGTCACGCGTATGCTGTTGTTGGCGTTCTGGAAGAAGACGGAACTGTAGGCCTCGCCGTCGATGGACGATTCGTAGCCGGCGTCCACCAGCGCCCAGGCCTTGCGCTCCTCCTTGGCCTTGCATTCGATGAACTCCATGATATCGGGGTGATCGATGTTGAGGATCACCATCTTGGCGGCGCGGCGCGTCTTACCGCCCGACTTGATCACACCGGCAAAGGCGTCGAAGCCCTTCATGAACGACAGGGGACCGGAGGCCACACCCCCACCCGACAGAGGTTCGAGGGAGGATCGAAGCGGGGAGAGGTTCGTCCCAGTGCCCGAACCCCATTTGAAGAGCATCCCCTCGGTTTTGGCCAAGGTGAGGATGCTATCGAGGTTGTCCTGAATGGAGTTTATGAAGCAGGCAGAGCACTGCGGGTGACGGTAGGCCTCCGTCTCCTTCTTGATACCGCCCGTGGCCGGGTCCCAATACCAGCCACTGGCGGGAGAGCTGCGGTGATACTTGTGCCACAGACCGCAATTGAACCACACCGGCGAATTGAACGCCGCCTTCTGCCGCACCAAAAGATGAACGAGTTCGTCGTGAAAGGCGCTCGCGTCCTCCTCGGTGCGAAAATAACCACCCTCCACGCCCCATTCGGCAATGGTGTCAGCCACCCGGCTGATGAGCTGGCGCACGCTCGACTCGCGGTCGGCCGTGTTGAGCTTGCCGTGAAAGTATTTCGAGGCCACGATGTTGGTGGCCGTCATCGACCACTCTTTCGGCACCTCGACGTTGGTCTGCTCGAAGATGGTCTGGCCCTTCTCGTTCTGGATGGAAGCCGTGCGCAACTCCCACTCGACGTCGTCGAAGGGATGGACTCCCGACCGGGTGAAGTGACGCTTCACGGCCAGGCCACGCTTGCGTGCGGGCGCTTCAGGTCCATGATTGTTTACTAACGTAGAAGTAACCTGTAATTCGGCCATCGTTCGCTCCTTCAGACCTTCCCGGGCGCACTTACGTGGGATATTCGACCACTTTATTGGATGCGCTTGCAGCGCGGATCGCGAGGTCTGGAGCGCCCCTCAGCCTCCAACCCACGAACCCAAGCATTCACGCCGGCAACCCTGGCGAAAGCACCGGCGCACTTGTTAGTGATAGACCTCCCCGAAGCCCATGTCAAGCAAAAAGTACAACATCTCGTAGATTTCTTGGTGCGACGGCCCAAGATGTTGTGGGGGGCTAGAAATATGCCCGAAAAGTGGCTCCGGGGTTGAACCCGGGGGTTTCTGCGGGTCAGTTCCGGGGGAAAGCGAGGGATCTCGCCCCGAGCGCCCTTGGCAAACAGCAGGATACACGGGGAAAGAAAAGGGGCCACTCGCCGGGAGCGAGGGCCCCTTTTGCTGAGCCGTTTGATCGAGGCTAGTTCGGTAGCTTCACTGTGACCGTCTTGACCTCCGTGTACTGTTGCAAGCCGTACTCACCGAGCTCGCGCCCAATGCCAGACTGCTTGAAGCCGCCGAAAGGAGCTGCGGCGTCGAAGACGTCGAAGCAATTCACCCATACCGTGCCGGCGCGAACCTTGTTGGCGATGGCGTGGGCCTTCCCGATATCTTGGGTCCACACGGCGGCCGCCAAACCGTACTCCGTCCGATTGGCGCGGTCCACGACTTCGTCGATGTCCTTGAACTTCAGAATGCTCATGACGGGGCCGAAGATCTCCTCGCGGGCGATCTTCATGTCGTCTTTCACGTCGGCAAACACGGTGGGCTCGATGAAGAAGCCGCGGTTGCCCACCCGGTTGCCGCCCGCCACCAGTTTGGCGCCCTCCTTCTTGCCGGCGTCGATGTAGCTCAACACCTTTTCGAATTGGGCGTCGTCCACCTGGGGTCCCTGCTCGGTGTTGGGATCGAACGGGTCACCCACGGTGCGTCTCTTGGCCCGGGCCACGCTCTTTTCCACGAACTCGTCGTAGGCTTTGGCTTCCACGAAGAGGCGCGAACCGGCGCAGCAGCACTGGCCCTGGTTGAAGAACAGCGCGAAGTGCGCGCCCTCGATGGCCTGATCCATGTCGGCATCGGCGAAAACGATGTTGGGGCTCTTGCCGCCAAGCTCCAGGGTCACGCGTTTGAGGTTGCTCTTGGCGGCCGCCTCCATGATCAGGTGGCCTACTTCTGTAGACCCAGTGAAGGCAACCTTGTCGACGTCGTGATGCCGGGCGATGGCAGCGCCGGCGGTAGGTCCGTATCCAGGCAGGATGTTGACCACCCCTTCCGGAAAACCGGCTTCCACGATCAGTTCTCCCACGCGCAGAGCCGTGAGCGGAGTCTGTTCAGCCGGTTTCAGCACCACCGTGTTTCCGGTGCACAGGGCCGGGCCCAGTTTCCACGCTTGCATCAGGAGCGGGAAGTTCCAGGGAATAACCTGACCCACCACCCCCACCGGTTCCAGGCGCGTGTAGCAGAAGTAGTCGCCGCTGATGGGGATGGTCTTGCCCTGGACCTTGTCGGCCCAGCCGGCGTAATAGCGATAGCAGGCGATGGTAAGGGGCAGGTCGGCCCCTTTGGCTACTTTGTAAGGCTTACCGTTGTCGAGCGCCTCCAGACGCGCCAGCTCGTCGGCGTTTTGTTCGATCAACTCCGCAAGGCGATTCAGCAGCTTGCCGCGCTCGGCGGCGGATATCTTGTTGCGCCAGGGTCCATTGAATGCCGCCCGCGCCGCGCTCACCGCCTTGTCAACATCCACCGCGTCGGCCTCCGCCACCTGGCAGATTTCCTCGCCGGTCGCGGGATTGATGGTGGGAAAGGTTTTGCCCGAAGTGCTGTCCACCCATCGGTTGTTGATGAGAAGCTTCGTGGGCCCCACTTTCACACGGGGCTCAGTTAGAGCAGGTGCGGTTGCCATAAGACCTCCTTAGCTCGATTCGTTTGCCCTCACTCGGCGGGTTCAGCCCGCCGGCCGAGCGCCAAAGCAATTCTTATTGTTCACCCACGGACTCGTTTATGCAAGCCGGAACCGCTCGGCCGGCGCTGCATCTGAGATCCCGCCCGGCACCTGGCACTTGAAGCCGTCATTGACCGAAAAACCTGCATTCCTCCTGTCTACAGCAGCCCATAAACGTCAAGTTGGTTGGCCGTTCCCACGTACACCTTGCCATTGGCGATGGTCGGCACAATGAATGAGACTCCGTTTCCGGCTTTGTCGCGGCCGCCCGCCTGGGTGCTGTTGTAGAGCTCCTGGGCCAGGTTCAAGGCGTTGTAAGCATGCAGAACGCACGGAGCCCGGAGCGAGGTTCCCACGTCGATAGCCCACACGATGCCCTGCGTGGTTCCATTGGCCGAGACCGAAGGGGTACTACCCTGGCCGAAAGTGGTAGGAGACTGCGAAACCGGAGTGGTGGAAAGCAAGCCCTTCTTCAGGGTGTAGCGGCTGAGAAAATCATTGACGCCGCCAAGATACACGGCGCCATTCCAGTACGCCGGGCTGTTAATGTAGCCTCCCGCTGATCCAGTGAGGGTTTGAATGATGTTGTTCTGGCTAGAACTGTAGCCGCCCATGTTGTCGCGGTCGACCAGGTAGATGTTCCCCTGCTTGTCGGCGCCGACGATCTCGTGCGGGTAGGTTCCAGTTTGCTGGGGCAGAATCAAGCCTGCGCCTCCGCCCACGTCCAAGTCCTGTTCCTCGAGGATAAGCTGGTTGTATGGGGTGAAGTAGTCCAACACGCCAAGGGTGCCGTTCAGCTTCAGGAAAGTGTCCCCATAGTCCACTCCCCCAGCGTCGACGTCAAAAGTGCCGTCGCCCGTTTGCAGGAAGATATTCCCGCTGGAGTCGGCCGAAAGTCCACCGCCGCTTTGCCAGATGCCGGCACGCGTTCCGTCGGCCGACACGTTGAACACGGCGGTCTGCGCCAGGGTGGTAGCATCGTACGCCATCACCCATCCGTGCCAGGGATCCTGCGAGGCGAGACCGCCCCACGCCATGTAAACCGCCCCGTTCAGCAGAAGCAGTCCCGGCCTTTGGAGCTCATGCGAGGCATCGAACGTGATCATCCCGCCCGCGCTGCCGGCGCCGGTGCCCGGCACCGAAGCTTGAATTACGACCGGTCCGCCGAATTTCTCGGCCCCGGTGGTGATATCAAGGGCGTGGAAGCGGTCAATATAGGTGCCGTCTGTCTGCTTGGTCAGGGCGAGCACGTAAATCGTCTTGCCCTTAGTATCGATCACGGGAGTGCTCGTGATTCCCAGGGGGAGTTGCAACGCGGTGCAGACCAGCCCGACCACCGTGCAGTAAGCGGGCGATTCTGCGCCGATCAAAAGGCTGGTCTGCCAAAGCGGCGTGGTCACCAACCCGTCGGCGTCAAAGGCGTAGACGCTGTCGTTCTGCGTGGCAACGTAGACCACGTTGTGCTTTCCCTGGCCGGGAATGCTGACGTTTGGGATATACAAGGGCTCGGCGTTGAGCTGTCCGTCCACGGAATAAGCGAACAGCTTCCCAAAGGTGGCCGAATTCACGTTGGAAAGCGTCAGGATGGTCTCGTGGGTATTCTGGCCGTCGCGCAGATTGTCATTGTGCCAGGTCGATACGGGCACTTGGGCCGCGGCCCACCCTGGGAGCAGGCATAGAGCCATCATCACGAGCACGCAACACTTTGCGAAGGAGCCGGATCGAGGTTCAGTTTGCATCATTCCTCCCTTTAGAGGCTAGATTGAGGTGACAATGGTTCCCGCGAGTGCGCCGGCCCATTCTTGTTTTGAGAGTGGTTCTGCAAGAATTTGGCGGTGGGCGGCCATTCTCGTCCGCGACCTGTGCGGGTCAGAGCTGGTCGATCACGGAAGCGCTCTTGTTGCCTTTTTATCGACCCTCGTGGCTTGATATATCATGAGTAATATGAGTGGGTCAAGCAGCCTGCGTAGCGGCTTGCTAACAAGCCGCAGGTTCGAGTCCCCGCGCGTGCTGGCTACAGGACAGCGCTCAGGGGCGTTCCGACGATCAGCTTGCAGCCTGGCCCTTAAGCTCGATACACTACCTCCCTGAGATTTTTCTCGGTTGCCGGCATCGAACGGAATGCGGGTGGAATGCCAAGCGCAATGGAGAGAGCGATGCCACAAATCGTCAAGAGTCCGGAGGTCCACGACGCAGTCATTGTAGGTTCAGGGGCAGGCGGAGGTATGGCGGCGTATGTGCTCACCAAGGCGGGGGTTAAGTGCCTGATGCTCGAAGCCGGCGCGTGGTTCGATACGGCCAAAGAGTCCAAAATGCTGATGTGGCCCTACGAAGCTCCCCATCGCGGTGCGCCCACCCCGGAGAAGCCCAACGGTTACTTCGATCCTGGCTACGGCGGCTGGAAGCTGCGCGGCGAGCCCTATACGAACGCGCCCGGCTCGGACTGGCAGTGGTTTCGGACGCGCGCGCTCGGCGGCAGGACGAACCACTGGGGACGGATCTCGTTGCGGATGGGGCCCTACGACTTCAAGCCCTATACGCGCGACGGCAGAGGGTTCGACTGGCCCATCACCTATGACGATCTCGCGCCCTACTACGATAAGACCGAGGAGCTGATTGGGGTCTTCGGCTCGGCGGAGGGTCTGGAGAACACACCCGACGGCAAGTTTCAGCCGCCTCCTGAGCCGCGCTGCCACGAACTGCTGATTCAGAAGGCCTGCCAGAAGCTCGGCATTCCCTGCGTCCCGTCCCGCCTCTCAATCCTGACCCAGCCCCTGAATGGACGGCCCGCCTGCCACTACTGCGGCCAGTGTGGCCGCTCTTGCGCCACCGGTTCGAATTTCTCGTCGCCCACGGTGCTGATCCCGCCGGCGCAGGCCACTGGGAATCTGGAGGTCCGCTGCAACGCCATGGCGCGCGAAGTGATGGTGGGGCCGGACGGCCTGGCCACCGGCGTCTCGTACATCGACAAGAAGACCGGCAAGGAAGTTCAGGTGCGCGGCAAGATCGTGGTGCTGGCGGCAAGCTGCTGCGAGACCACCCGCATCCTGCTCAATTCGAAGAGCAGCATTTTTCCGAACGGTCTCGCCAACTCCAGCGGGCTCGTCGGACATTACTTGATGGACACGGTGGGAACCGACGGCACAGTCGGGTTTCTGCCGGTGCTGATGGATCTGCCGCCGCACAACTGCGACGGCGTGGGCGGTATGCATCTGTACATGCCCTGGTGGAATTATCAGAAGCAGATGCGAAACCAGTTGCCCTTCGCGCGCGGCTATCACATCGAATTCGGCGGGGGCTTCCACATGCCGGGGATGGGAACCTTCTCCAGAACAGAACGGTTTCTGGACGGTGGCTATGGCGTGGAACTCAAGCGCGGCGTGCGCAAGCTGTACGGCGCCTTTATGAGCTTTTCGAGCCGCGGCGAGATGATTCCCAATGAGCAGAGTTACTGCGAGATCGATCCTGACACGGTCGACGAGTGGGGTATTCCGGTGCTCAGGTTTCACTTCAAGTGGACGGATGAGGAGATCCTTCAGGCGCGGCACGCGCGTGAGACCTTCCGGGAGATTATCATCACTGCCGGCGGTGAAGTGGTGAGAACCGCCGGCGCCGACGAGCAGTGGGGCATCTCGAAGGGAGGAGCCATTATTCACGAGGTGGGAACCACCCGCCTCGGCGACGATCGCCGCACCTCAGTGCTGAATTCTTATTGCCAGGCCTGGGACTGCAAGAATCTCTTCGTCACGGACGCGGCCCCCTTCGTGAGCAATGCCGACAAGAACCCGACGCTGACCATCCTAGCCCTGGCCTGGCGAACCTCGGAGTACGCCGCCGAGCAAGTGAAAAAGCGGAACCTCTGATCATGAGCTGCCAGGTGTCGAGGTGTCAGGGGCAAACCGTCTTCATCATTAAGCCGCTTGCCGTTCCGGGCGTATCGTCGGACGCTCGGACAGAGCTCGGGTACCACTCCTGTCGAGTGACACTCCGATCCCCCAAGGGAAGAGTGGCCCGTCATCCGAGCAGAACCGTCAGATATGACAGTACGCAACCGGATCTACGGTTAGCCGACTTCTGATTATCCGGTTGCTTCAGCAGACCCCAATCGGTAGCGTAGAGTGGTGCCCCGACCGCCGTTCCCCAAAACGCTCCGCCAGTTTCAATCGGACTTCGCCACGGAAGAGGCCTGCCAGCAGTACTTGGCGGCTTGTCGGTGGGCCGGAT
>DATDGR010000070.1:0-8451 GCA_036521995.1 Terriglobia bacterium
GCACTCCGCTTTTACCAGAAGCGCGGATTCAGCTTGGTGGCGGTGCACCGGGGGGCCGTGGAAAAGTCCCGGCGGATCAAACCCGAAATCTCCCTGGTGGGCGAGCACGGGATTCCAATTCGCGATGAGGTGGAGCTGGAGCTGATGTTGACCGTGAAAGGCGACAAGTGAAGAGCAGGTGTAGACCAGACCTGCTTCCCGAGGTCTGCCTTGGCCGTCACGGGGCGAGTTCGGTTTGCAGAGCTTGCCGCCCCCTTCATCGATGTGCCCGCCAGCCGGTCGAGGGCAGATCAAAGGTGCAATCTAAGCAGGCACTTCTGCCTGCCCCTGAGTCTGCGGCTCCGGCGGAGCTGAATAGGCCAGCAGCGCCTTGGCCAGTTCCGCGCTGGAGCTGTTGCGCGCCGCGTCGTCGGTGATCGACCCGTTCACCAGCAGGGAAATGGCGACTCTCTGGGCAGCCGAAAGCCTCTCGCCAAACAAGTTGAACTGCTGCAGGGTTCGGTTATAGAAGTAGAAGAAAACACTCGAGACGAACTGGGTGATGAGGCCTGCCAGAGCGGCGAGCTCAGCCGGGGCCAACGGATGGACGGCTGCCGTACCGAGTGCAGGCCATTTCCCTGCGAGCAGCGGCAGAACCGGCGAGACGATGGCAATGAACACCCCCAGCAGTATCAAAAAGAACGACCATTGCGACATTCGCTTGCAAAGCCGGAAGCTAAGCTGGGCCTGGATGCGCGTCTGGGCGACGTACTTCTCTAAGGAAGCCACGTTAATCAGCAAGAAGTACTTGAACACCTCGGAGCCGGTTGCGGTCTCGAGCTTCTCCGCGTACTCCTCTTTCTGATCCGTTGCCTTCTGCTCCTGTCTTGTGAGACGGGCCAGTAAGTCGCCGAAGGCCGACTCCCCCATCCGGTCCGCCCACCAGGACCCCTTGGCGGGAATCGATACCGCCTGCGGCGGTAATGTGGGATTCCCCATTTCAACCTCCTGCGCCCTTCAGCGCCACCCAGCGATCAACGGTTGAGTTATACTCTCTCAGGTGCTAAATGACAACCGCCACAGGACGTAGCGTAGCGGTGAGTGAAAGGGCATCGACAAACGATGTCTGCGCCACCCAGCCGAAGTGCGCCACTGGAAGTGGATCGTTTGAATCTGCCCGCAGACGAGAAGGCCCCGTTGTGCACGTAGCAGCTTTTGAGTGTTAACGATGCGAAAGGCCGCAGACCGAAGAACACGGTCTGCGCTGCGCTCGCTCAGTTTCGATCCCGGCCATAGACAGGGCACCCCAATCGCATACATCACAAGACAATATATGCGCCACCCAGGCGATTCTTGGGAGCTTCAGAAGTTCTCCAGCATCCAGATATTGCTATTCGAACCTTCAGTCGCGATTACATATCGTTGAAGAGAGCGCTGTTACCTGAAGCTCTTGAAAGCGTCACCGCTGCCTACCAACGGAAATTCTCCACCAGCATGATGCGCGAAATCTGTTCGTCAAGCTGCGGATAAATGACCAGTCTGCCGTCAGCCGAAACGGAGAAACCGGTCCAACCGACGATCACGTAAGGATCTTTTTCGACATCCGCGATTCGAGTGACCTGCCGAGTCGTCATGTTGAAGCGGTTGATGGTGGCATGCTGCCTGGCGTCGAGATTCATGAAGTAAAGGTATTGGCCGGCAAGAGCCCAAAACCGGTTCGTCACTCCGTTAAAGACAAGCGTTTCAGGCCCACCTTCCACCGGCATTCTCAGGATGGCGGTCTTATTGTCCGGCGTATTGAGGGGCCGGCTGAAGTAAAGCCACTTCCCGTCCTCGGACTCCCGCGTCTCAAGGCCATCCTTCGTGATCTCGACGGCTTCGCCGCCCTGGACTGGCATTTTCCAGATCCCTCCCAAATCCTTACAGAAGTAAACCCATTTCTCATCGCGAGACCAGCTCGGCACCATGGCCCAGATGCTGGGCGGAGTAAGTCGGCGCGCCGCACCCCCTTCGGCGCTGACCACAAAGGCGCCGCCGTGCTCGCCGATTTCGGAACCCAAAGCGATCCAGCGGCTGTCGGGAGACCAGCGCGGACTACCGGTCAACGGAGCGCGTAATGACGTTAACTGGAGCGGATTCGAGCCGTCGATGTTTGCCACCCAGATTTCCAAATTCCCGGAGCGGTCGGAAGTGAACACAATCCGCTTCCCGTCGGGTGAAATCTCATCGTCAATTTGCAGGCCGGTTCCTGAAATGACTTTCTTAGCCGGACCTTCTGTGCGCCCCAAAGAATCTAGCCGCATGCCCCAAATATTCGTGTGCGATTCCTGGTTTACGTAGGCTAACAGATTGCCGTGAGCCGAGATGGAGGGAAGAGCAGCGTTTGCGCCCACCCCCGCCACGGCTTCGATCTCTCCGCCCGAGGCCGGGATTTTCCAAAGCGTCGTAAACCCTGAACGTTGAGATGAAAACACGAGATCGCGGCCATCGGGCGTCCAGGCCAGCCCCCAAATCCCCGTGTTATCGAAAGTCAACCGCTTTGCCTGCGCGGAACCTATGTTTTGCAGGTAGACATCGTCCCGCCAGAGGGCTGCTTGGCGAACGAAGGCCAGGGTGCGGCCGTCGGGAGAAAATGCCGGGTCCGAGTCATAGGCGCCTCCGGGGGGCCGAGTCAGCTGGCGCTTTTCTCCGCTCTCTGTGGAAACCAGAAAAAGGCCACTCTCGTTAGGGGACGCGCTGTTTATCGCGATGAATCTGCCGTCGGGAGACCAGGTCAAGCCCCGGCCCCCGGGCTGAGTCGAGTAATCGGTTTCAGCCAGGCGGCGCTCCGGACCGCCCAAAGCCGGGACCGAAATTACTGCACTCTTTCTGGAGTCTGAAGGGTTCATATTGCGAATGAAAGCGATAAAGCGCCCGTCAGGCGACCAAACCGGGTTTTGGTCAAAATGAACGTCGTGGGTCAGTTGGAGTGGCGCGCCTGCGCCGATGATCTTAACGTAGATGTGGCCGGGCGGGTGTGGAAGGGCCTGGTCGCGGGTCCTTACGTTATCCCCGTCCCAGACATAAGCCAACTGCTTGCCATCGGGCGAAAGTGCCGGTTCATCTTCGAGGCCGGGAAGCCCGGTGAAAGGCTCAATCCGCAACGGGCCCGTCGATTGGCTGCTTCTTCGGCCAGAAAGAAACCATGAGATCGCCAGTGCCAATATGAGCGACCCTGCAGCTGCTGCCACGAAGTACCGCCGGGGTTTTCGCTGGGGCTCGGCTTGGCCGGGCACTGTCGCCGCATGGCTTGAAGCGATCACGGCACTCAGGCTCTGGAGGTCAACGAGCAGGTCACCCGCGCATTGATACCGGGCTGCCCGGTCCTTCTCCAGGGCCTTGCCTATAATTTCTTTCAACCGAGGCGGAACTTCGGGGTTCGACTCGTGCAACGGCGCGGGCGCACGGTTGACAATGGCGTCGTGCACCTCTGCCACCGTCTCGCCTGCAAAAGCGACCTGGCCAGTGGCCATCTCGTAAAGGACCAGCCCAAACGAGAACAGGTCGGTGCGCGCATCCAGTTTCTCGCCGCGTATCTGCTCAGGTGACATGTAGGGCGCCGTGCCCATGGCCACGCCGGTCCGGCTGAGCAGTAGCGCGGGCGTCTCGCCCGCTGTGGCACGGGCATCCCGTTCGCTTCGCTCAGGGCGGGCCTGCCCGTGCGCCTCCGAGCCGTCAGCCCCAACTTCCACGGGCAAGATGCCCGTGCCACTTTCCACCGTCAGCTTCGCCAAACCGAAGTCCAGAATCTTCACTTCGCCACGGTTCGTGACGAACAGGTTCGCCGGCTTGATGTCGCGATGGATGATCCCCTTCTGGTGAGCGGCGTCCAAAGCATCAACCGCCTGCAGGGCGAAGTCCAACAGGTTGTGCAGCGCTAGCGGCTTTCCTGCTATGAGATGGCCCAGCGTCTCGCCTTCCAGCAGCTCCATGGCAATGAACGGCTGGCCCTCGTGTTCGCCAAACTCGTAGACAGTGCAGATGTGAGGGTGATTAAGGGCCGACGCCGCGCGCGCCTCCCGCTCGAACCGCTCCAGTGCCTGAGGATGGGCGGCCAGTTCTTCCGGAAGAAACTTCAATGCCGCGCCCCGACCCAGCTTGATGTCCTCAGCCCGGTAGACCACCCCCATGCCCCCGCCGCCCACTACCTCGAGCACGCGGTAGTGGGAAACCCTCTTACCGATCAGGTGGGCTTGTTGGGGCGCCTCTTGGGGTGCGCGGTCTGATAACGGGGATGCGTCATCCGACGAGGGCGGGGCCCCCACCCTGGGAAACGGGTCCGCCCCTACTTCCATCCGTTCCACTGGCACCATCCAGCGGTAGCCTCGGCGGGCCAAGGTTTCGATGTAACGAGGATTTTCGGCTGAATCGCCCAACGCTTGGCGCAGCCTGTTCATGGCGGCGCTGATGCTGTGCTCGAATTCAACGATGGTGTCATTGGGCCAGAGCCGCTTCCGGATCTCTTCGCGGGTCACCACCTGACCGGAACGATCGAGGAGCATGGTGAGGATCCGGAAGGGCTGCTCGGCCAGCGCCTTGCCGCCATTTTGACCATTCGTGGGACGCAGTTCGGCTGCTCGAAGGTCAAGCTCGAAGCCTTCGAACCGAATAGAGCTCGGCGAGGAGCGGTCAGCCCCCTGCATGTTGCACCTGTGATACTTGCCGGATTCTACCACTTCCCAGCCTCATTAGCTTCGCTCATTCACTACGCACTGGGCCTGGCATGAGTTAACCGCGTACAGGAAAGGCCAACCGCAACCAAGCTAGCCATCCCGCTAAACTACTGCCAACAAGGCAGATCCACCTGTGATCTCAAAATGATCTCCTTATGACCCGCCTTGCATTGAGGCACTCATCCCGGTGCCGCAAGGTCGCTCTCAACCGCGCAACCCGCGGCGGAGGGCGACATGGAACCAGCAGGTGGCCGTGCTTGGGTGGACTGTAGTTGTGGTCTGGCTCTGGCGATGTTCCTTGCGAGTTCCGCTCCTGCAGCGCCCGAGTCCGATCTGACACAGCGGAACGAGGCCCTCGCCGTCACCCTGCTGGTGTACAACTATGCGCATGTGACGCCGGCGTTGCTGAAGCGTTCGGAAGGGGTAGCCTCAAGCATCTTTGCCGAAGCGGGCCTGACGATTCGCTGGGTGGATTGCCCGGTCTCGGCAGGTGAGGTAGGCCAGTACCCGAAGTGCCACGAGGCGCTAAGCTCGGCCGATTTCACCCTCCGGATTCTTCCGCAAGCCATGGCGGAAACTTTACTTTCCGCTGGCGAAGTGATGGGATCGGCGAGGGAGTGCCTGCCGCGGGCACGGAACTGTTCGGCCGATGTGTACCCCTACCGAGTTGCAGGCTTGGCGGTGGGAGGAGTCTGGGATTACCAGATTCTGGGGCACGCTATGGCGCATGAGATCGGTCACCTCCTGCTCGGCGCCAATTCCCATACCGCGACGGGAATCATGCGCGCTTTCTGGCGGCCTGAGGATTTCCAGCGGATGGCGGCCGGCTACTTGCTATTCAACGCCGATCAGCGCGAGCGGATGCAGACAACACTGCGGAGCCGCGCGGCTGAGAAGCAGATCACGGAAAGCGCCGCGCGCCAACCCTGAAAGGTGCGGGCCTTCATGTCTTCATAGGAGGCAATGCCGATCTTCAGCGTTTCACGGAACCACACTTTCTCACGAAGTGCCTCGTCAACGGTCGTCCAAAAACCAACCGGCAGGCTCTCCAGCCTCGTGCCAGGCGGTCTCGTCCGGCAGAAAGTCTCTCACCACGTGGGTTCCTTCCAGGAACCGCTGAACAAGGGTGAGCG
Organism: Terriglobia bacterium; assembly: GCA_036521995.1. Taxonomy (GTDB): domain Bacteria; phylum Acidobacteriota; class Terriglobia; order UBA7540; family UBA7540; genus Gp13-AA77. The sequence goes on from DATDGR010000070.1 coordinate 5,825, forward strand.
TCGCCTTGGGATACGCCAGCAACTCGACAAAAACGGGATCTATGTATTCGTTTGAAAGCAAGCTAGAACATAGTGTTTGCCTTTGAAAGCATGTTAAGCCTGAGCCTGACCCCTCCGAGGCTAATTGTGTGCAATTATTGCTCACTTTCACTGTCGGGCGGAGGTGTTTTTACCATAGAGTAAATTCTAGTCAAGATCAGCCCACGACCGGGCCGGACACCATGACGGTGCTTGACGCTTTCTGCGCGGGGCACTAGGATGTATTCGGTTGTTCAAGGCCAGATCCAGCGCTGCCGCCCCATCCTGCTGAAGCGCTGTCGACACCGGGCAGTCCTCCGCGATGAACTCCGACGCGGGGCGCCCGACACGGAAGCCCGTATGAGCACCGCATGAGCCAGATACGGCGACTCGTCGCTTTCGTTCGTCCCTACAGCGTCCGCTTCTTTGCGGCCATCCTGTTGATGATGGTCGTGGGAACTTGTGAGGCGCTGCTGGCCCTGCTGATTCGACCGGTCTTTGACGCCCTGCTGGCGCCGAGCGGCGGATCAAAGCGGATTGTACTTTTCACCTGGCCCCTCTCGGGCCGTGTCCTTTATCTGCAGGACCTTCTACCTCACACAATCCACGACCTTTGGGCGCTGGTCGCCATCGCCGTGGTCGGGGTTACGCTGATCAAGGGAATCAGCGAGTACTTCGCCACCTACTTTGTCAACTATGTCGGGCACTCCGTAGTGAAAGACCTGCGGAACCGGCTCTATTCCAAGATCATTGAGCAGTCAATGGCCTTTTTCGCCCGCAACTCCACCGGCAAACTGATGTCGAGCGTCACCAGTGATATCGACAAGGTGCAAAATGCGGTCTCCCAGGTGTCGGCTGACTCGTTGCAGCAAACCTTCACTTTGGTCGCCCTGCTGTGCGTCCTGTTCTATCTCGACTGGAAACTGGCGCTGGTCTCACTGCTGCTGGTCCCGCTGGTCGTGCTACCCTCGTCCAAAATCGGGCGCTACATCCGCACCAGCAGCCGCTTCAGCCAAGACAAGATGGCCGAGATGAACAACATTCTGCAGGAGACCTTCAGCGGTATTCGCATCGTGAAGGCCTTCGGCATGGAACTGTTCGAGATCACCAAGTTTCGCGCCGCCACACGACGCCTGCTGAAGGTGAACCTGCGGTGGGTCCGCGCGCACGCAGTCAGTTCGCCGTTGATGGAAGTGCTGGGGGCCGTTACCATCGCAGGTCTGCTTCTCTACGCCCGCAACGAGATTGTTCATCACGCTCAAACTACGGGCGGATTCCTGGCCTTTCTATACGCGCTCATCAAGATGTATGAGCCGATCAAGCGCCTCACGGGCGTCAACAACGCGTTCCAGCAGGCGGTGGGCGCTTCGGAAAAGGTGTTCGATTATCTCGACGTGCACTCGGAGATCGCTGACAAGCGGGGAGCTATCATCCTGCCCCGTTTCGAGCGGGAGATCTCCTTTGATGACCTCAACTTCTCATATGAACCCGGCCAGCCCGTGCTCCAAGGGGTCAACTTGAGCATTCGCAAAGGTCAAGTGGTGGCGGTGGTGGGTCTCAGCGGCGCCGGCAAGACGACGCTTGCCAACCTCATTCCGCGCTTCTTCGACCCGACGGGCGGCCGCATCCTGATGGATGGCCACGATCTGCGTGACGTCAGCTTGGCCTCGGTCCGGGCTCAAATCGGCATGGTGACGCAGGAAACGATCCTCTTCAACGACACGGTGTTCAACAACATCGCTTACGGCCAGGCCTCGGAGTCGAGAAGCAGAGTCGAGGAAGCCGCCCGCGCCGCACTGGCTCACGACTTCATCATGGCCATGCCCGAGGGATACGACACGCTGATCGGAGAGCGAGGCCAGCGTCTCTCGGGCGGACAGCGCCAACGAATCGCCATCGCCCGGGCGATCCTCAAGAATCCGCCCATTTTGATTCTTGACGAGGCCACCTCGGAGCTCGACACCGAGTCCGAAAGGCTGGTGCAGCGCGCACTGCAGAACCTGATGGAAGGGCGCACGGTGCTGGTGATTGCCCACCGCCTGTCCACCGTGCGCCGCGCGGACCGGATCCTGGTGATCGACGACGGCCGGATCTCCGAGGAAGGAAGGCACGAGGACCTGATCGCCCAAGGCGGCATCTATCAACGGCTTCATGAGCTTCAGTTTGTGGATACGGAGCCCCATGAGAGCAGGGGTCAGGTGTTCGGTGTCAGGTAACCAGTGTTCGGGGGCGAGATTTCGGCCCCTGATCTCTAGCCGTCGATTTTTCTTATGCTTCACAGCATGACTGGCTACAGCAGCACCCGTGGCGAAGAAGCTGAGTTCTCACTTACGGTGAGCCTCAAGAGTACCAATCATCGTTTCCTGGACGTGCAACTTCGGGTGCCGCCGTCGATCGAGTCGCTCGAGCCCGCGGTCCGGCGCCTGCTGAAGGATCGGGTCTCCCGCGGCCACATTGAAGTAACCGTCACCTTCGAACGCGCGGGCGCCCAGACGTTGCAGTTGAATCGCCGCCTGCTCGAAGGCTACGTCGCGGCTTGCGACGGGTTGCGCGCCCAGTTCGGCGTGCTCGCACCTCCTGACCCGGTGGCCCTGCTGCGAATCCCAGGC
>DATDGR010000071.1:0-6042 GCA_036521995.1 Terriglobia bacterium
ACTCACAAGGATCAGTCCGAAAGAAGCCAGGAGCCTGCTTGATTCCTCGACCGGCTACACCTACATCGATGTCCGAACCACCAGGGAGTTTGACGCCGGGCACGTGCCGGGCGCCAAGAATATTCCGCTTCTTGAACCCGACGCGGGCGGAGGCATGCAGTTGAATCCGCGCTTCGTCGAAGTCTGCGAGGCCCATTTTCCGAAGGATGCCAAGCTTATCATCGGTTGCCAGAAAGGCGGCCGGTCGCTTCGAGCCACCCAGTTCCTGCTCGAAGCCGGATTCACCAGCGTGGTTGATATGCGGGGAGGATTCGGCGGCGAATCGGACGCCTTCGGCCGCTTGACCTATCCAGGCTGGGAGCCCCGGGGCTTTCCGGCCGTCACCGAGTGTGCTCCCGAGGACAGCTACCAACACCTTGCACGAAAATGAGCCGTGGGTCCTGCAGCGACCGAGCGGTAGCTTTCGTGTCCACCGGCTTCGACGAGTTGAGGCCGCGCCGCGTTCATCAAATAAAGTTTCGACCCTGCCTCTGGTTCGCGAAGGAGTCTGCAAGATGACCAGGAGACTGCCATTTCTTGCCATGCTCGCCCTTACCCTTGCGATCCGCACACCTGCGGCTTTCGCGCGATCGGCCGCCGGCCGGGACGCCGCCTGGACAACCTCTCTCGAGCAGGGTTGGGCGATCCAGTCCTCGGCCAAAGTCACTGAATCCGGTGGGGTGATTTCGACGGCGGAGTTCAAGCCTCGAGGATGGTATCCTGCGGCGGTCCCAACCACAGTGCTGGCGGCGCTGGTGGCTGACCGTGTTTATCCCGATCCCTACTTCGGCATGAATCTGCGCTCGATTCCGGGAACAAGCTACAAGGTGGGGGCTAACTTCTCCAACATTCCCATGTCTTCTAACAGCCCGTTCGCTGTGCCCTGGTGGTATCGCACCGAGTTCAAACTCCCTGCTTCTTATAAGGACAAGAATCTTTGGTTGCACTTCAACGGCATCAATTATCGCGCCAGCGTGTGGCTCAACGGCGTGCAGGTGGCGAGCTCCGACAAAATGGCCGGGATGTGGCGGCTCTTCGAATTCAACGTCACCCAGGCGGCGCGGCCGGGTGAGACGAATGCCCTGGCGGTCGAGGTCTCTGCTCCCACGCCCGACTCGCTGTCGATCACTTGGGTTGATTGGAATCCCTTGCCCGCGGATAAGGATATGGGCATCTGGCGCGAGGTCTACATTTCGGCCACTGGTCCGGTAGTTCTCGGCGACCCTCAGGTGGTCACCAAGCTCGAGCAACCGTCTTTGGAGGCGGCTCAACTGACGGTGAGCGCCAGCCTCGAAAATGCCAGCAACCAGCCGACGAAAGGGGTCCTGAAGGTGCGCCTGGGCGAGGTCGAGGTCTCCGAGGAGGTTTCGCTAAGTGCGGGTGAATCCAGACTTGTGACCTTTGACCCGCAGCGATTCCCAACGCTGAACTTCGCCCACCCGCGAGTGTGGTGGCCGGCCCAAATGGGGTCGCCCGAGCTCTACAGCCTGAAAATGGAGTTCGAATCCGGCGGGCAAGTTTCGGATTCGAAGGAGTTCCAGTTCGGCATCCGTCAGATCACGTCAATTCTTGACGATGAGAATCACCGCGTTTTCGTGATCAACGGCAAGCGGCTGCTAATCCGCGGCGGAGGCTGGGCGCCTGACATGATGCTGCGGCAGAATCCCAAGCGTGAGGAGGAGGAGATCCGCTACACGCGTGACATGGGCCTGAACACGATCCGCCTGGAAGGCAAGCTGGTGGACGATCACTTGTTCGAGCTGGCGGATCGCTATGGCGTCCTGGTGCTGGCCGGCTGGTGCTGCTGCGATCACTGGGAAAGGTGGCGGAACTGGAAGGAGGAAGACTACACGATCGCCGCCGAGTCCTTGCGGGGCCAGCTTCGACGCCTCAGAGATCACGCCAGCTTGCTGGCCTTTCTTTACGGAAGTGATAATCCGCCGCCCAAGCGGGTGGAGGAGATGTATCTGCAAGTCTTCCGGGACGAGTCCTGGCCGAATCCTTACATCTCTTCCGCCACCGCCCGGCCCACGACGATCGGGCCGAGCGGCGTGAAGATGACCGGGCCCTACGACTACGTGGCGCCCTCTTATTGGCTCGAGGACAGCAAGCACGGCGGCGCCTTCGGCTTCAACACTGAAACCAGTCCCGGGCCGGCCCCTCCGGTGATCGAGAGCATCCGCGACATGCTGCCCGCCGACAAGCTCTGGCCCATGAACGATGCCTGGGAGCTCCACGCCGGCGGCGGGGAATTCAAAACCTTCAACATTTTCAACCGTGCCCTCGAAGCCCGCTACGGAAAACCCACCGGCCTCGAAGATTATCTCGAGAAGTCCCAGCTCATGACGTACGCGGGCGAGCGAGCCATGTTCGAAGCTTACAGCCAGAACAAGTACCACGCCACTGGCGTCATCCAATGGATGCTCAACAACGCCTGGCCGTCGACGATCTGGCACCTTTATGACTGGTACCTGCGGCCCGGCGGCGGCTACTTCGGCACCAAGAAGGCATGTGAGCCGGTCCACATTCAGTACTCCACGCCTAACGATTCCGTGGTGGTGGTGAACTCCAGCTATCAGGCCTATTCCGGATTGCAGGCGAAGGTCCAGGTGCTGAATCTCGATCTCACGTCGAGATTTTCGCGCCAGGCCAAACTCGACGCCGCGCCCGACTCGAGTAACACCCTGTTCGCACTACCGAAAATCGAAGGTCTCACCAGGACCTACTTCCTGAAACTCGACCTGGCTGATGCCGAAGGTCACGCGCTCAGCCGGAACTTTTACTGGCTTTCCACTCAGCCCGACGTGTCCGACTGGGATCAGTCCACCTGGTACTACACGCCCATCAGCACGTACGCTGACTTCACCGCCCTCTCCTCATTGCCTCGCGTCCAGGTGGAAACTTCAGCCGCCAGCAAGACTCAAGGCCCGGACGAGGTCACGCGGGTGACGGTGAGGAATCCAAGCTCGACGATCGCTTTCTTTGTCCACCTGGAGATTCGCAAGGGCAAGGATGGCGAAGACGTGCGCCCGATTCGGTGGGAAGACAATTACATCTCGCTCGTGCCCGGAGAGACCCGTGATATCACGGCCGCCTACAACTCGTCTGATCTGGGCGGCGCCGAGCCCGTAGTGCGAGTTGACGGTTGGAATGTCGAGACGAACATCGAGTGAGTCACCGTGAGTACCTTGAGTCGCCTGTGAGCTGGTCAGCTCGCCTCTGCTGATTCTCCTCCGATGCTCCGAGACACACTCTCGCTTGACGAAGCGCGGCGCATCGCGCTAGCGGCCCAAGGTTTTGACCGCCCGCGTCCGCGCGGTCCCATCCGCGCCGACCGCCTCCGGCAAGTCATCCGGCGGCTCGGCCTCATCCAGATCGACTATGTCAACGTCCTTGTCCCGGCGCACTACCTGGTGCTGTTTTCACGGCTCGGCCCTTACGAGCGCTCGCTCCTCGACGATGTCGTCTCTGGCGGGCGTGAGTTCACGGAACAATGGGCTCACGAGGCATCGATCCTGCCGGTGGCGACCTGGCCGCTGCTGCGCCATCGCATGGAATCGCATCGGCCGCGTCCTTGGGGTTTCGAGCGCTTCCTCAAAGAGCACAAGGACTATGTGGACGCGGTTCTGGAGGCGGTGCGTCTGCAGGGCCCGCTCGCGGCCGACGACCTGGAGAGCATGGAGCTCGTTCCCGGCATTGACCGATCGCAATTTGGCCGCATTCCGGGTGCATGGGCGGGGAGCGTGCATAGGGCCGTACTGGAGGCGCATTTTGGCCGGGGCCTGCTGGCCGCGGCCCATCGGCGGCCTAACTTCGCGCGGGTTTATGACCTGGCCGAACGCCGGATTCCGCCGGAGCATCACGGCCGGCGGGTGAAACGCCAGGACGCCGAGCGCGAACTCCTGCGCCTGGCTGCGCGCGCCCACGGCGTCGGTACGGCGGCTGATCTCGCTGACTACTACCGCATGCCGCTCCGCGCGGCTCGGGAGCGCCTGCAGGAGCTGGTCTCTGCGGGCGAGCTCAACGAAGTGAAAGTGCAGGGCTGGCGCGAAGCAGCGTATCTTGATCTCGAGGCGCGGATTCCAATCCGTGTCGAAGCCGAGGCGCTGCTGTCGCCCTTCGACCCTGTGGTCTGGTTTCGACCTCGAGTGGCACGGCTGTTCAATTTCGACTACCGCATCGAGATCTTCATCCCCAAGCCGAAGCGGCGATGGGGGTATTACGTCCTGCCGTTCCTGCTCGGGGATCGTCTGGTGGCCCGGGTGGATCTGAAGGCTGATCGTGCCCGGCGTTCCCTGCTGGTGCTCACGGCCTATCTTGAACCGGCGGTCAAGAAGGCATCTGACCTTGACCTTAAGTCGGTGACCACCGCGCTGGCCCGCGAACTCCGGACGCTGGCGGTGTGGCTCGGACTCGACTCGGTGGTCGCTGATCGCGGGGTGCCACGGCCTCTTGCCGCCCTACTCCGCACGGGACCGAAGCTCCCCAAAGAGCAATAGGCTCGCGCTCTTACTCTTCGCGCCAGACCACGTAGGCAGCGAACGCCAGCAGGGTGAGAAAAGCGCCGGCACTCACCAACAGGAGATAGCCCGGCGACTGGCCGAAGCCTCGAGCCAAACTCTGGAAAAACACATGCGACCATTGCCCGATGCCAGCTGAAGCCTCTGGTGCGCGGACCACGCCCTTAGACCCGCCCAACCAGCCTAGAACCCTGGGCCACTGCCAGACTCCCAGCCCAAACAAGGTGAGAGCGCCAAAGAACTGCGCCATGCGCTCCACCCAGGCGATCGGTTGCGCAGCGCGCTCCTCGGCCGCTCGCCGGGCCGCAAGCTGCGCCTTCCACCACACCAGACCGGCACTCGGCAACCGCACTTCAGCCTGGACCAGCGCCTCCTCGCGCCGCAGAGCCGCGGCCACCAGCACCACCTCCGAGCACACCGCGCAGGCGGCGGCATGCCTTCGAATCTCTTCGCCCCAGGGACCGTGCCAGCGGCCGGACTGCAAGGCATCGATCACCTGTTGCTCTCGGTCACACTGCTGAATCCTCATCAGCTTGCTCACTTCAACCTGCCCGGAAGCCCCTCCGCCGTTTCACGCAACAGATCCGCCATCTTGCGGCGGGCGCGAAACAGGAGCAGACGGATGCTCCCCGATCTCAATCCGACCATTTCGGCAATCTCCTTGTGACTTGAGCCTTCCACGTACGCCAGCCAGAGGATCTGGCGTTCGCGCGGCTTCAACTGCTCGAGTGCCCGCCCCAAGTCCGATCTTTGCTGCACACGCTCGGCGATGCGATCGTCAGTCGTAACATCTTCCGTGGCCTCCACCTGTGGTTGTTCCCGGCGGGGCAGGCGCCGCCAGTGATCGCGCGCCAGATTAGTCCCGATGCGGAAAAGATAATTTTTCTGATAGGCCTCGTCGTCCAATTTCAGATCGGCGCGGAGAAAACGATAGTAGCTTTCCTGCACCAGATCCTCGGCCAGGGACGTATCGCCCGAGATGCGGCACAGATAGGACCACAAGGGGCGGGATGTCTTTTCGTAGAAGACCCGGAAGGTCTGCTCGTCCATGTGGAAGGCTTGTTCGGCGAGACCCGCCTGTGCGTTTGAGCCTTCAAGCTCGGTCAAGGTGATCTCTCGCATGGGCATGTTCATATTCTGCCACTAGATCTGCTGGGACGCCATCTCGCACCGGCATCACTCCTTGAACTCCGAGGCCATCTGCTGGTCAACGGCCCGCCTGCATCAAGCCCGTGGTGGCGCTGGTCGCCGCGCCGCCCCCGAGCAGGCCGAGATGCTTCGAGATTCCATAGGAGGCGACGGCCGAGACCAGGAAGCCTGCTCCGACCATCACGCCCAACAAGCCGAAAACCAGCAGGGGTTCGTAAGCGTCGCGCAGCCGGGTGCTCGCCACCAGGAGCCCCGCTCCGGCCGGCCCCAGGATCAGCCCCGCCGTGAGCGACCAGAGGATTCGGCTGGCCGCGAAGGGCCGTCGGTCGTCGAC
>DATDGR010000072.1:0-4432 GCA_036521995.1 Terriglobia bacterium
GGAAGGATACACAGGACTGGGGGCGAGAGGATACCAGCACCAAGTGACGGTGCTGAGAGGAAGCCGCCAATCTTCGACCGAACTCTTGCCCAGGGTGCATCGGGTGGCCTCTCTCCTCAAGCGCTGGCTGCTAGGGACTCATCAGGGTGGGGTGAGCCGGAGGCATTTGGACTACTATTTGGACGAGTTCACGTTTCGCTTCAACCGTCGCCGATCCCGTTCGCGGGGAAAACTGTTCTATCGCCTGCTGCAGCAAGCGGTGGCCGTGGAACCAGCACCCTATTAAGGCGCTGGTGGGCGGGGTTCTGGGTAAATCGCAGCGCCCCAATATGTAGCGTTACTGGAGTCAACTGAATACCCCGATTCCGAATTTCCGGGTCACCGGGGCCTTCCAGCTTCCCGAGGCGGTTCAAGAGGCCTCAATGGGAACAAAGCTAGAATCTTCAACAATCCAAACGGACTCTCTCTGGCGAGTACCTTCCGGTCAATGAGAATCCACCGGCCCGGCGTGGGACCGGCGGAGAGAAAAGTCGCCCAGAGGTCTCGGGACGGTCAACTGAAACACTGCCCCGAGGGGCCGAACTGGCCGAAGCGCTTGCGACCAATCTCGATGGCGCTGAATTTGATTCACGAATCGCGAGGTTCCTCTGAACCGAAAGACGCAATCTTGCATCGTCGCAGTCTGCTGAGCTGACCGAAGCCGAAGCCTGTCTTCTTTCCCCTCAACTGAGGCTATGATATAGGCTTTGTTATTGCCCGCTACGGAGGTGTCTTGATGCCTGGCAGACCGGCAGGTCCGCGCGATGCATTCGGCTCGCCTGGGATTCCGCCGCGCTGGACGCACGGCAGCAAGGACGGCGTGGGAACGTCCTATTCCACCTCAAGCCGCATCTGGTTCACGGCCTGGAACGGCGTTCTGACCGAAGTCTACTACCCCACCGTCGACCGTCCGCAACTTCGGGACCTGCAGTTTCTGATTACGGATGGGCACAGCTTCTTTCATGAAGAGAAGCGTCATCTGCGCTCCCGCTTCTCGCGCATTTCCGCGCACACCCTAGGGTATCAGGCCATCAACTCGGATCTCGAGGGCCGCTACGAGATCGTCAAGGAGATGATCGCCGATCCGCACGAGGCCTGCATCTTGCAGCACGTCGGGCTGCGCGGCGACGAGAGCTTCCTTTCCCGCCTGCGGCTCTACGTGCTTTGCGCGCCCCACCTGGAGCTGGGCGGATGGGCCAACAATGGCCACGTGGTGGAGGCGGGAGGGCGGCGGTTTCTGGCCGCTGAGAAGGAGGGCACCTGGCTGGTGCTGGCCGCCACGGTGCCCTTTTCGCAACTCTCCTGCGGATACGTCGGGTCGAGCGACGGCTGGACCGATCTCCACCAGGATCTGCGCATGGATTGGGAATTTGAGCGCGCCCTCGACGGCAATATCGCTCTGACCGGGCACCTCGATCTGGGCGGGCTCCGCGAATTCACTCTGGGAGTCGCCTTTGGAGACAGCCTGCACAATGCCACCAGCACTCTGTTGCAGTCGCTCGCCATCCCCTTTGACGAACACCTCGAGCGCTACGTGCGGCAGTGGGACCGCGCCTGCGGCAGCCGGCTGCTGCCGCTCAATCCAGTTTCGGGTGACGCCGGCAGGCTCTACCAGGGGAGCTTCAGCCTGCTGCTCGCTCACGAGGACAAGTCCTATCCCGGCGCCTTCATTGCCTCGATGTCCATCCCGTGGGGCGAATCGAAGGGCGACGAGGATATGGGCGGATATCATCTGGTGTGGACACGCGACATGGTGAACAGCGCCACCGGCCTGTTGGCGGCAGGCGATAAAGACACGCCGCTGCGAGCACTCATTTACCTGGCGGTTTGCCAGCAGACGGACGGCGGATTCCCCCAGAACTTCTGGATTGACGGCAGCCCTTACTGGCGCGGCACCCAGCTTGACGAAGTCGCTTTTCCCGTCATGTTGGCCTGGTATCTGCACGGCGCCAAAGCTCTCAAGGATTTCGATCCCTACCCAATGGTATTGGGGGCGGCGAGCTTCCTGGTGCAATACGGTCCTGTAACCCAGCAGGAGCGTTGGGAGGAGGCGAGCGGCTATTCGCCCTCCACCCTGGCGGCGAACATCGCGGCCCTGGTTTCGGCCGCAGCTTTCGCGCGCACCCGGGGAGACGCCGACACGGCCCGCTTTCTGGAAGAGTACGCCGACTTCCTCGAATGCCACCTGGACGATTGGACGGTCACTACCCAAGGTACACTCGTGCCCGGGATCCCGCGGCACTACATCCGGATTCTTCCTGCCAGTGTTGATGACCCCTCGCCCGTCGAAGACCCGAACAATAGTGTGCTGGCACTTACCAACCAGCCGCCGGGAGCGCGTACCGAGTATCCCGCGCGTGAGATCGTCGACGCCGGCTTTCTTGATCTGGTGCGTTGCGGGATTCGGAAACCCGACAGCGCCCTGATGGAGGACTCGCTGGCGGTCGTCGACGCCGTTCTGAAGGTGGACACGCCCTTTGGCCCCTGCTGGCGCCGCTACAACCACGACGGATTCGGCCAGCAGGATAACGGAGACCCCTATATCGGCTGGGGCAAGGGACGCGCCTGGCCATTGCTTACGGGCGAACGCGGGCACTATGAGCTCGCCGCCGGTCGCGATCCGCGCCCGTACATCCGGGCCATGGAGGGGTTCGCTTCGGACACCGGCCTTCTTCCCGAACAGGTTTGGGATGAGGCCGACCGGCCCGAGGTTCACATGTTTCTGGGACGGCCGACGGGCGCGGCGATGCCGCTGATGTGGGCTCACGCCGAGTACATCAAGTTGCTGCGCTCGGCCTTTGACGCTCAGCCGTTCACACGGATTCGGGAGGTGGCCGATCGGTACCTTGGAGACCGGCGCGGCGTTCGCGAGATCGAGGTATGGAAATTCGATCGGCAGGTCCGAACGATGCGGCGCGGCCGTCCCTTGCGAGTGATCGCCGGGGCGCCTTTCGAGCTGCGCTGGACGGTGGACGATTGGCACGAGATCCAGCAGACGACTTCCCGGCCGACCGCCCTGAATCTCGAGTGGGTCGATATTCCGGTTTCCGCGGGACAGCAGGCGCCGGTGCAATTCACCTTCTACTGGCCGGACGGAGATCGTTGGGAGGGGCGTGTGTTCAAAGTGGCTATGGCGCCCTAGAACAGTGAAAGCGACGACTGACAGGCGCCCGTAGAGGAGTCTTGTGGCATGAGAATCGCCGTCACCGGATCGAGCGGCCTGGTCGGGTCCGGGTTGCTTCCCTTTCTCGCCGCCCAAGGCCACAGCGTCACACGTGTCGTGCGGCCGGGAACGCGGCCAGGCCCAGATCAGGTTGTTTGGGACCCTGACGCCGGACGGATCGATCCGGCTGCCATCGGGGGCTTTGACGGCGTGGTCCATCTGGCGGGCGAGAACATCGCGGGAGCGCGCTGGACTTCTGAGCGCAAGACGCTGATCCGTGGAAGCCGCGTGAAGAGCACCCGGCTCCTGGCCGGAACGTTGGCCAAGCTCTCGCGGCCGCCGCGCGTCCTGATCTCCGCGTCGGCCACCGGCTACTATGGAGATCGGGGCGACGAGCTGCTCACCGAAGACAGCCCGCCTGGGGCGGGATTTCCCCCTGAGCTGTGCCGCGACTGGGAAGACGCCGCCGAAACCGCAGCCCAGAACGGAATTCGGACGGTAATACTTCGCATCGGCGTGGTGCTTTCGCCGGCCGGCGGCGCTTTGGCCCGGATGTTGCCTCCCTTTAAGGCGGGCCTGGGAGGTCCGGTGGGCAGCGGCCGCCAGTACATGAGCTGGATCGCGCTCGATGACGTCGCCGGCGTGATCCATCATGCACTCGTGAACGCCTCGCTCGTCGGGCCTGTGAATGCGGTGGCGCCGGAATCGGTCACAAATCGCGAGTTCACCAGGACGCTGGGCCGCGTTCTGGAGCGTCCGGCTTTCTTCGCCGTGCCGCCTTTTGTGCTACGGCTGGCTTTTGGCGAGATGGCCGATGCTCTGCTGCTCGCGAGCGTCCGGGCGGTTCCTGCAAAGCTCGAAGCTTCGGGCTATCAGTTCCTCTACCCGGAGCTTGAAGGCGCGCTGCGGCACGTACTCGGCAAGACTAAGTAACGATCCCGCCAGAGTCGCAACGTTGGGTCTGCCCCCTGTAGTCTACGTTTCTACCGAAATGCTGCGGGTGCGGGCCAGGACGGGGACGGAGTTCGCGAGGCGACGAAGCGGCGCCTGCAGAAGTGAAAGCGAGCCCATGTAGGAGTAACCGGCAAAGAAGAGCAGGAGAAAGGGCGTGGTGAGGTAGTCCTGAACGCTGAACGAGTACGCGGTAGTGTAGAGAAAATACCCGGCCAGGCTGAGCTCGGCCACCGGAATCCAGCCGCTCTTGCGCGAGTACTTTTTGCGCTCCCAGGC
>DATDGR010000073.1:0-4309 GCA_036521995.1 Terriglobia bacterium
ATCGGGCGGGAGTTCGCGTGGACTGACCGAACGGCGCGGAATTACATGATGGTTTATCAAGCATTCAAAACGGAAACTATTTCCGATCTGGAACCCATTGATGTGAGGGCTCTCTATCTGATCGCCTCGCCCGCGACGCCCGAGCCGGTCCGCCAGGAAGCGATTCGCCAGGCCGCTATCGGCCCGGTCACCCACGCCACCGTAAAAGCCGTGGTGGCGGAATACCAGAAGACGGGGGACGGGGAGGAGGCCGCCCGCAAGCTATTCGGTGCGATCCGCGCGGCCCAGGCGCAAGAAGCCCAGGGGCGGAAGCTGCTCCCGTCTCCCGCAGAGGCCCGGCGCACGGCCATCGAGACGGGAGCGCACACGCTCGACCGCAACGGCGCTTACCAGCCGCCGATGACGGTCGAGAATCAGCAGGCGTGGCGCGCGGACCTTCACCGGCTGGGGCCTTTGCAGGACTTCGTGCGATGGGTTGCCGGCGTCGGAAATGCAGCCGGGATAGTGAAGATCATCAACCGCCGCTACTGGCGTGATGAGTTCGATCCGCGCGAGGCTATGCGGGCAGCCGCGTGGCTGACTGACTTTGCGAAGGAGCTAGAATGCCGAAGCGAAAAAAGACAAACATCGGCGAACTGAAACGCGAGGCGCGAGGCCGCTTTGAAACCTTCATCGCCGCCGAACTGGACACCCAGACCGACGTCGGCACGGACTCTCTGGCCCTGAATTTTTACAACCGGGAGGAACCGCTGCTCAGGAAGATCGCCCACTCAACGCTCATTACCATCCTGGTGAAATGGGCCGATGACATCCTGGGCCAATCGATCGCGCGCGAGAACGCCCGCAAGGGCCACATTCAACTGCTTCTACCGATGAGTTTGCAGGGGATCCAGATGCCTGGGGCATACAGTTTTATCAATGGCGCGAACAAGCGGCGTTTCGTGGCAAATTATAAGGCTGAATTGTTCCACCTGGAATCGCACGCCTATATATTGCATAAGCTCGAAGGCGAAATTCGGGACTCGTGCCAAGAACACGAGAGGCTGGTCTCCAAGGTTAAGCCGGTGATGGAGGCTGGCGCGAAGACCCTGGCCGATGCCTTCCAGTGGCTACGCGACCGGGAGGCGGGCGCAGCGTGATCAAGCATCACATTCTCAATCTCGGAGCCGGCGTGCAATCGACCGCGCTCTACCTGATGTCGATGGAGAGGATGGTGCCGCATTTCGACTGCGCCATCTTCGCCGACACGGGCGAAGAGCCGCAAGCTGTATACCGGCATTTGGAGTGGGTGCAGTCTCTCGGCGGTCCTCCGATCCTGGTGCGTAGCGTAGGCAGCAGGCTGGGAGATGATCTCCGCTACGGGATGCATCCGCAAGGTCAAGGCAAAGCTCGATTCACCGCCATACCGGCCTTCACCATTATCGAAGGCGAAAAACCGGGTCGCACCAAGCGCCAGTGCAGCATGGAGTATAAGGGCCAAGTTATCGAGAGGGCCATCCGGCGCGAGGTGCTGGGGCTAGAGCCGCGGCGCAGGGTTCCGAAAGGCGTCACGGTCCACCAGTATTTTGGGATTTCACTTGATGAGAAGTCGCGCGCCTCGCGTATCTGGGAGAGGTATCACGTTACCGGGGAATCGAAGTTCCAACCGCACTTCCCTTTGATCGAGCGCGGCTGGACGCGAGCGAACTGCATCGACTGGCTTCAGGGCCGCGTGCCGCACGAGGTCCCGCGGTCGGCGTGCGTGTTTTGCCCGTTCCATACGGATGCCGAGTGGCAGAAGCTCAAGGACCGCGGCGGCGAAGACTGGAGCCGCGCCGTGGAGATCGATCAAGTCCTCCGTACTACGGGCGCAGTAGCCAACCGCGACATGCGGCAGACGATGTACGTGCATCGGTCTTGCAAGCCCATCGATGAGATCAATTTCAGGTCGAAGATGAATGTGAAGGAGAAGCAGCTTGGATTCGATTTCGGATTTGATTCTGAATGCGAAGGAGTCTGCGGCGTATGAGCCGGGCCTTCCGCTATTCGATGAGGAGTTTACAGATAGATGATGGCGATACTGACGCTGCCGGGCCCGCCCGGGGCGAGCAGGCGCAGCCCGGTGGCGCCGTTGATCAGGGGCGTGATCTGGGCGCCCGTGGGCAGGGTGAAGGAGGCCGGGTCGCCGGCCGCGGGATCCTGGTCGGCGCGGATCAATACGTCGTCCGTGCCGATATTGAGGATCTCTAGGTAACAGCGTGAGGAGAAAGGCGCGACCACCTGCAGGGCCGGAGCCGCGGCCGGCACGGCCAGCGTATTGAAGTTCGCGAGGGTGCTAGCCATGCGCTCCCGCTTCGTTGCGTGCGATAGCGGCGTTGGCCCACATCACGCTCTCTTCGATCTTGGTCAGGGCCACGCTGCGTTCTCTGCTGTCCGGACACATGGTCACGATATCGAGGGCAAAACTTCTGGCGTGCTCGCGCATCTTCTGGTAGCGCTCGGCCTGGTCGCCCTGCGGGGCGTGATACGTGAAATTGCACTCGATTCTTTCGAGCAGGATTTTATCGGTGGCGGAAGGCGGCATAATCTAATTCCACGTGGCCCAGCTGCGCGCATACATCAGTACGACAAAGCCCTGGCCGGAGGTGTTGCCTTCGGAGTTGAAGGTGACGTAACACTGATAGGGATTGGCGTCGGTCGGCAAACCGAGCGTGCCGGTGACCGGCTCGACTGTCAGGGCGTACAGGGCGCCCATATCCTGCGCCGCCAGGATCTCGCTTCCACTGAGCGTGCGGCCGAGAGCCACGGTGGCGTCGTCCGCGCCGCCGGCGAACGGGACCAGCACCATGGTGGCGCACCACAGGAGTATGGAGGCCTGCGGGAACACTACCGGCAGCGAGAACGTCCCCATCGTGTAATCCACCTGCAGCAGGAGACAGCACAGTGCGCTGCCGTCGCAGAACACCGAGCCGGGCACGCCTCCGCTGACTACCGCCCCCGTAAAGTGGGTGGCCTTGGGGCCGAGGTTGGCCAGGACCTGATTGATGTTCGTCGGTACGAATCCGAGGTAGCCGCGGGGCGGGGCGGCCTGGACCCCGGGCGGCGCCTGGGTCTCCGGCGGCGGTATATCCGGCAGGTCCCGGTCGGGTATCGCCTGGCTCCTCTCAACCTGGCCCTCCTGGCCGGCATGGTGCGGAGGAGCTCCTGATGACGTTGGCTTGGCGGACTTGTGGACTTCGACGTCGGCGTTCAGGATGGTGGCTCCAGCTTCCTTCTTTGACATAAGGCTAACGCTCCTCCTATGGTCGCGATTATACTGTTTTCAAGTTCGTATGTGAACCTAAACTTGCCATGCGGAAAATAGTCCGGGGCCAGGAATTCCTTGATCAGGTCGTAAAACGGAGCGGGATCATCACCGGGGAAGTGCTGCCGGTGTCCCGCGAAATGCTGGAAGAGGTCTGGCGGAGGGCCCTGTGGGGCATCAGAGCCAAACGCAACAGGGGCCGGGAAATCTTCGACCTCAACCATATGTATCAGCGCCTGCGCAGCGGACACGACCTGCTCTGGGTGGCCTTCACCCACAACGATAAGTTCACCAATGCCTCCGGTTTCGTAGGCGCCGTGATCACCACCGTGTCGAGTGTGCCGCCGGGCGGCAAGAAGTTCCGGCTCGGCCTCGGGCCGGACGAACTGCGCTCGCTGACCATCCATTGGCTGGCCGGCAGAAAGATAAAGTCCTGGATCGATAGCGCGGTCGAGCGTATCATCCGGTACGCTCGCGAACAAAACGTCCACCAGCTCTTTATTAAGACAACGGCACGGCGCCGGGCGTTTTTCTGCGACCCCATCTGGGCCGCCTGGGACGGGCCGGTGGCCTGGGCCCGGGACCGGATTAGCCGGGTCTATCCGCACATGCGCAAGCGGCACCAGCCCGGGTTCTACCGGCCCGTGCAGGTGGCCGACGCGCATGAAAACCAGCCCCGCGCACTGTCCCATCATGCCGCATTGCATCTGCCCATCCGGCTGGCGCTGCGCGCCCTCGAGCATGAAGAGGAGAGGAGAAAACGATGTCCGGCGTGACTAATGCCATCATGGCAATACTCGAGTCTCCCAACCTGAACAGCCAGGAGCGCGCCCTGCTCCAGCTGATGATGGAGAGCCAGCAGCAGGCGCAGACCGGCACCGGATCCGGCTCGAGTTCCGGCTCAAACTCCGGCTCGAGCACCGGCCCTGGCGGAGCCGGCGGTTCTAATAACGCCAATAGCCCGGGCGCGAGCGGCTTTGGCCCGCAGCAGCTGAGCAAAATGGGCGCGCAGATGTCCGCCGCCAA
>DATDGR010000074.1:0-39027 GCA_036521995.1 Terriglobia bacterium
TCGTGGGAGGAACTCCGCGATCGCATTCTCAAGGGGATCGCAGAAATTAATGCTTGTCCGGTGGTCCATCGTTGGAAGAAATTCGAGGCGCTCACAGCCCTCACCCAATAATGGATATACTTCAATGAAACGATATACTAGGATGTCGATTACGCCGCGTGAAAGTCCCGGCGTGGCTGGGCCAGAAAAAGCCGGCACTTGCGGATAGACGTGTTCCGGCACGAAGGCCGGGTCGACGCGCCCGATATCCTCCACCAGCAAACTCTCCAGCCAGCGCTCGGGCTGCAGACGATAGAAGGGGTGGGAACGGTTGGCGGTGCGCGCCCGGCGCAAACGGAGCACGCCTTCCAGAAAGGCGTCAAAGCCCGCCCGCCCAGCGTCGCCGGCAAGCCTGCTTGTCCCCTCCAGCCCGAAATAGACTTTGGGAACGCTGCCCAGCTCAATGCGCGCCACCTCGAGGCCCAGCACTCTCACCGAAAGGGTTTCTCCCGCTGCGTCCGGGACCACCTTAACGCGTCCGGCCTGCTCCTCGGTCAAGCCGCGGAGGAGATCCCTAATTAATAAGCAGCGGGCGGAGCTGTTCCGTCAGCCGCGCGCCCCGCCCTCGCGGAGTAAGGCGCGTCTCTACGTTGCCGTAATCACGCAGGTCAACCGGGCGGGGATGGTCCTGGCGCGGCGTCCATTCCAAGATCTCGATTTGGGCGACGGTGGGGTCCAGATAGGCGGCGCGATGCGCGGCTACGGCCACGGCGGCGGGCGGAAGCAGTAGCTTGAGCCCAGTCACCCGCGGCAGATTTCCGGCGCCGGTGCTTATCCCAGTGCGGCTCCGGGCGGGAGTACCAGCGGAGCGCTCCCGCAGCCAGTCGAGCCAGATCAAGCCGTAGGCAAGCGCATTCTCGGTAGCTGAGGGGCCCTCGAGTTCGGAGAGTCCCAGAAAGGCCCAGGCTTCGCGGCCCCGGCGCGCCCAGCCGCGCGAGTAGCAGCCTGAGAAGTAGTGCTCGCGGTCCGGGCGATGGCTTACTCGCTCCAGTGACCAGCTCGGAAATTCACGCCCGAGCATGGCCACCAGATCGCGCTCGAAACCGCCGCGGTCGCGGGCCCGTCGCATCGCGGGTTCCGGGCTGTAGCCTACTTGCTGGCCTAGGTTGGAATCCTCGCCGGGGCCGGAACCATCATCTGCAGCCTCCCGGATTACGAGCGCCACCTGCTCGCCAGCCCACCCTGGCTTGCGCGCCCAAACTCTGAGGCGGCTGCCATCCTGTTCCGCGCTTTCGATCCGGCGGACGGCGGAACCCCCGGCGCCCCAGACTTCCAGCAGAAGCTTGCCGAATTCCACCTCCAGCCGCCAGCCTCGACCCGCAGAACTCCCGCTGGGTTGACCTGCTCCATCGGATGCCGGCTCGCCGCCATCGTCCGGCGACAGGCTAAAAGCTTGGCCCTCGACCACCATGGCCGACAGCAGTGCCGGAACCAGTACCGGCTGCCGTAGCGAGCGGACGAAGGCCAGGATCTGCTCCCGGAGGTCAGAAGGAGGCCGCGAGCCTGATTGGGCCACACTTCGCACCGCACCACCCTTTCACACGCCTGGGCCCGCGAGACCATTTTTTCAAAGCCTTTAGATTGAGCAACATCGTGGCTTCGTTCGTCATCCTTCACCCAGTGGGGTCCGGCGGCGGCGGTCGGCTCATTGACCGGTGAATCCAAAAGACGATTTATCAAGCTGTTGAAACTAAATGACATCCCAGGTTTGATTGTCACGGGTCTCCCGTCGTTCGCCTCGGATCGTTCTCTTGGCCGGTTTCCAGCTCCTTCGAGCGGGCGAGGAACCTGATCGGGACCCATTCCGCAGGCATCGATGGTCCCGAAGGGCCGAGACATTTTTTCAAAGCCTTTGGATTCATAAACATCGTGGCTTCGTTCGCGATTGATTTACCATGGTATGCCTTCCAAACTATGACCTTACTCTCGCGGCGCCCTTCATAAGCTTCGGTGACCAATTTAACGGAACACCCCTCACCCGGCGCCCCTCGCCACTCCTGCGCTACGCTCAGGACAGGCTCTCTCCACTCGGGAGAGGGTACCAGGCCATGAGAGACAGGATGTCCGTGGCACACCCCGAGCTACCGTATTAAGTAGCTAACCAATGAGTATACCTATCCGCAACGGCCTGTCAAGGGGCAGGAAGGGTGATTAAGATGCATCAAGGACAGAGGAGATCACGGTCTCAGGCCTCTGGTGCCCCCCCGCCAACACCCATCATGGACGCGTGAGCGGCGACGGCGGGCACGTCGGTGCCACTAAGGACAGTATATTCGTCCCGGAAACCGGCGACGTCGGGTGCGCTGCCGCCGATCATCCACAGCAGGTCGCCGGCGCCCCCGGCCTGGAACACCGAGCCTAGCCAGCGCGCATACCACTGGTTGCGGCCGGAGGCGTCGAGCGCAGCGCCGAGCCCCAGGCCATACTCCTCCAGAAGCATCGGCTTGTTGGCGCGGGCGCCCGAGGCGACGTGATCCGCAATCCAGGTGGCGGCGAAATCGTTGGAGTGAGCCATCGAGCTAGGGTAAAAGTGGTAGGTACCGAAGTCGATTTCTCCGAAATTCAGGATGGCCTCTCCATCCACGCCATGACTTCCGTCATAAAGAGGGTCGTTGGTCTCGGGGTGGAGCAGCAAGCCCTCATCTCCCACCGCCAGCAGGTGGTTGGAATCCAGCGTTTTGACGTAGCGGCTCATCTCGCCCACCCAGTCCAGGAACAGCTCCCGGCCCCCAGCGACCTCGCAGCGCGGCTCATTGGCCAGTTCCCAGGCCATCACGGCTGGTTCTTCGGAATAGAGGCGGCCTGTGCGTGTGTTCTGGCGGGTAAGCACGGCCTCGACCCAAGTCTGATAAGCGGCGCGAGCCGCGGGCGAGGTATAGAACTGTTCGACTCCGCCCGCGACGCCGAGCCATTTCAGATACAGGGGCATGCCACCGAAATCGTTCCAATAGTTGACGAGCGGCAGGATTAGCCGGAAGTCTTGCTGTTCGGCCGCTTCGATCAACGCATCCAGGCGCTCCAGCCCGTCGGGGCCGCCGTCCACCGTGATGGCGCCTTCGTTGAGGTACTGGAAGGCCACGCTTCCCGGAGACCGGTTGTCAACGTTGAGGAAAGCCCAGGCCCGGATGGCATTGGCCCCCATCTGCTTGGCGGCCGCTATCACCGCCAGGCGGCTGGGGTCGGAGCAATAGGCAAGAAAGTAGGAGTTCAGGCCCACCACCGGAAACCGCTGGCCAGCCACTACGAAGCCCGTACCGCCCGTTTGGACGAAATCAGGTCCCAGTGCCATGTGAGGGCAGCGGCTCGCGAAAGCTGGAGAAACCCTGGAAGAAGATGGGTGCGCTGAGAGGGCCTAGCGCCGCACCGCCCAGGCTAGCCCGTCGGGCTCGTTGCCAACGTCGATGTGACCGGTCACTTCCAGCGACTTCAGATCGATGACGGCAATGTAGTTGTCCGGCGAGCAGGCGACGAAGGCGCGGGAGCCGTCCGGGTCCATCAGGATTCCGGCCGCGCCACTTCCAACCTTCAATCGTTTCACATCGCCGCGGGTGACCGCGTCAAATATGGCCACGTCCGGACCGCGCAAGGTGGAGACGAACACCAGCTTTCCGTCCGGCGTGAACTTCAACCGGTTCGCTCCCATGACGTTGGCTGCCAGCGTCTCGGTCACCTTCTTGGTCTCAACCTCGATGATGGAGATGGTGCCGTCCTGAGCGTTCGCCACCCAGATTTCCTTGCCATCGGGAGAGACGTCAAAACCTTCGTCGCCCCCGCCCACTTTGATCACCGTCTGATCCCAATCGACTCGCGGCGGACCAGGCGTTGGACCGCCGGGAGGAGGACCGCCAGGGCCATGCGGCGGTCCACCCGGGCCGGGCCCGAATCCACTGGGCGCACTGGTCTTCTCGATGATGCTCATGGTGCCGGAGCTTACGTTGGACGTTACAATCCGTTTGAGGTTTTCGGAAACAAAGATCATATGCGTCCGGTTCTGACCGGTACCAAGCACCCAATCGATCTTCTGGGTCGCGGGATCGTAGTTGCCGATCACCTTAGCACCTTCGGCCGTGAACCAGACCTTGCCGCCCACGAACGCCAGACCGTGGGGACCGGTTAGCGGGCCGAGGTCCACCGGCGGCTGCGCTTTCTGCGCCACCAGATCGACCACCGCCAGAGTGTGATAGGCGCCGCCGCCATAGTTCGAAACGTAGGCGAACTTTCCATCGGCGTCGGCGATGACTTCGTGCGGGTCCGGCCCGACGGGCACCTTGGCCAGGACTTTCAGGCTCGAAGGATCGACGATGGCCACGGTACGGTCGCGCTTGGCAAGCGCCAGCAAGGCTTTCGTCGGCGTGTTCTGGGCGGGGAGAAAACCCGAGGCAATGCCGAAGGTCAGGAGACCTCCGAGAAGCAGCACGCAGCGGGTTCTCATCTTCATGGCACCCATCATAGCTGAACGTCACGCAAGTGGAAGCGTTTTCTCTGAAGCAGCATGCGCAACGCGTCCCCACCTATCCCGGGTCAAGTCTGCGCGGGTCGGGCCCACCACGACGATGCCCGCGACCGCGCCCGTGCCAGCAAATCCACCCACAATCTTGACAAGCTGACGCGGCGCCCGTTAATCTAACTTACTGAGGGTGTGAGGCCATCCGTGCTTATCAGCGTGGAGGAGCTGAAGCTGCACCCGGTTTCGGTTTCCGAGACCTACCCTACCGGAGCCCTCGACTACCACACAACAGAGTTCCGCCAGTCAGGGAACTTGAAGGTGCACGGGGTTGCCGAGTTGGTGGGCCAGGAGATCCGGTTTCGCGGCCGGCTGGGGACGCGCGTCCACGCCACTTGTGATCGTTGCCTCGGGCCGGTGGATTTGCCAGTCGATTGTGACTTTGACCTGACGTACCGGCCTATGTCCACCATCGCGCGGGATGAAGAGATCGAGGTTCGCGCCGATGAACTCGGAGTGGGGTTTTACAGCGGTCTCGGGATCGAAGTGGCGGACGTCGTCACGGAACAGGTGAACCTGTTCATGCCGATGCAGGTTGTGTGCAGCCCGGACTGCCGGGGCTTGTGCCCCACCTGCGGGGCCAATCGCAACCTGGAAGCTTGCCGCTGCGCCGAAGCACGGCACGAATCACCCTTTGCCGCCCTGCTGGACAAGTTCGGCGGGCGGGAGGCCGAATGAACGGCAGGTTGAAGCCTGATCCTTGGCTCGTCACTCAAGGCGCAGGCTCATAAAGCTCAGAACAAGAAGAGAGGTCCATTGCCGAATCCCAAGAGAAGGCATTCCCATGCGCGGCGCAACCGGCGCCGCGCGCACGACCACCTGAAGACGCCCGCCCTGGCGGAGTGCCCGCACTGTCACGAAATGAGGCTCGCACACCAGGCGTGCAAGAACTGCGGCTACTATCGCGGGCGAGAAGCTGTGCTGGCGGAGCAACCTGGCTAGGCCGGCGCAGGACTCGTAACTCCTGGTGGAGCGCATCGAGCGCAACTAGGGCGCAGTCCAGATTTCTCCCCCGAGATGGCGCCGGGGGCCGTAATTTTTCCCCGGTTATGTGGCGCATCGCTGTGGATGCCATGGGCACGGACCTTGCACCTCACCCCGAGGTGGAGGGCGCCATTTTGGCTGCGCGCGCGCGGCTCGCCGAAGTCCTGCTGGTAGGTCCTGAAGACAAACTGAAGCAGAGACTCGGGCACCAGGCGCGCGGCCTGCCGATCCAGATCGTGCATGCCAGTGAACGGGTTACCATGGAGGACGAAGGCGCCAAGGCCTTCCGTCGCAAGCGCGATTCTTCCATGCGGGTGGCGGCGCGCCTGGTGCACGACGGCAAGGCGGACGGCCTGGTGAGCGCTGGCAACACGGGCGCCGTCATGACCACGGCCAAGATCGTGCTGGGCGCGCTCGAAGGCGTGGAGCGGCCGGCGCTGGCGGCGCTCTTTCCCAATGCGAAGGGCAAGGTGACCGTGCTGGTCGACGTCGGGGCCAACGTCGACTGCAAGCCTCATCACCTGGAGCAGTTCGCGGTGATGGGCGAGATTTACTACCGCGTGATCTTCGGCGCGCCGCGTCCCCGCGTAGGCCTGCTTTCCATCGGCTCGGAAGATCACAAGGGCAATGATCTGACGCGCGAGGCGCTGGGCCTGCTGCGCAAGTTGCCACTGAACTTCATCGGCAATGTCGAAGGCCGCGATCTTTACAACGGACGCGCAGACGTGATCGTCTGCGACGGTTTTATGGGCAACGTCGCGCTCAAGATCAGTGAGGGCATGGTGGAGGCCATTTCGAGCCTGCTGCGCGAAGCCTTCGAGAGCACGCTCTCCTCGAAGGCGGGTTACATGCTTTCGCGCAAGGCGCTGCGCGGCTTTAGGAAACGGGTAGACTATTCGGAGTACGGCGGGGCCCCACTGCTCGGCGTGAAGGGCGTATCCATGATCGCCCACGGCGGCTCCAACGCCAACGCGATCAGGAACGCCATCCGCGTGGCGGCGGAATTTGTACACGGCCGGATCAACGAGAAAATCGAACGCGAGCTCGCTTCGACATCGCTGGCACAAGCCTAAAAGAGAAAAAAGGTGGGCCGAGCGTCAATCTGAGCGAAGATCCCATGAGCCTTCGGCTCGCCACTGTGCATAAGAACGGCAGCGAAGGATCTGTTTCTTGTTTTCGGCGAAGAAAAGCGGGTCCTCGCGGTGCTCAGCACGACAGAATCGCTGGTTTTTCAGCGCCCTGCCAAGCTAAGGAGTCTGGATGACGCGAGCATCAATCTGGGGTACGGGCCGGGCCCTGCCGGAAAAGGTGGTCACCAACGCTGACCTGGAGAAGCTGGTGGACACCACGGACGAGTGGATTACCTCGCGCACCGGCATCAAGGAGCGCCGCCAGGCGGCTCCGGACGAGTTCACCTCCACGCTCTGCATCCAGGCTGCGCGTCAAGCTCTCGATATGGCCGGCCTCACGCCGCAGAATCTGGACTTGATCATCTGCTCCACCATCTCGCCGGACATGCCGCTGCCCGCCACCGCTGCTTTCGTCCAGCGGGGACTGGGCGCGCCGCCGTGCTGCGCTTTTGATCTGGCCGCCGCTTGCTCGGGCTTCCTGTTCGGGATGACCGTGGCCGAGCAGTTCATCGCCACGGGCAAGGCCCGACACGTGCTGGTGGTGGGCGCGGAACTGCTCTCCCGCTATATCGACTACACGGACCGCGCCACCTGCGTGATCTTTGGCGACGGCGTGGCCGCCGGGGTGCTTGGTCCTGCCAAGCCTCCGGCGGGGATTCTGGCAGCTGAGATGCACACGGAAGGCGCCTTTGCGGACCATCTCTTCATTCCGGCCGGCGGCGCGCGGTATCCGGCTTCCTGCGCGACGGTGACGAGCGGCCAGCACTACATCAAGATGCGCGGCAACGAGCTTTACAAGGTGGCGGTGCGCAGCCTTGAGGACGTGTCGCGCCGCGTGCTTGAACAAGCCGGCATTTCGGCCGATCAGATCGACCTCTTCATCCCTCATCAGGCCAACCAGCGTATTACCGATGCCGTCCGCGAGCGCCTCGGCGTTTCCCCCGAAAGGGTGTATTCCAACATCAGTCGAGTCGGGAACACTTCGTCGGCGTCGATTCCCATTTGTCTGGACGAATGCGTGCGCAGCGGACGCATCCAGAAGGGCGATGTGATTCTCATGGCCGCTTTCGGCGCCGGCGTCACCTGGGGCGCGGCGCTAATGCGGTGGTAGCCTGGGGGCATCGACTCGGAGATCGATGAAGGTTTAAGCGAACCGGGCAGGCGCACATCGAACGCGTCCCGGAAACGACGGCGCCGGCCGAGCATGTCAACGTTTGAAACCAGCTTGGCCGCGCGGGCTCGAGTGGCGCGAAGGCCGCGCTCGAAGACGCGAAGCTCTTGCCTCCGGCTTTTCAAACTGAGGTTCAAGTTTGCCCCAAATTGCCTTCCTCTTTCCCGGCCAGGGCTCCCAATCTGCTGGCATGGGACGCGATCTCGCCGAGAACTTCACGGTGGCGCGTGCCGTGTTTGATGAAGCTGACCGGGTTCTTGGGTTTTCCCTGTCGAAACTCTGTTTTGAAGGCCCGGCGGAGGAGTTGCAGTTTACGGCCAATACCCAGCCGGCGATTCTGGCGGTTTCGGTGGCGGCGGCCGCGGTGCTGGCCGAAAAGGGTGCACGGCCTGATTACGTTGCCGGGCATAGCCTCGGCGAATATTCGGCCCTAGTGGCCGCGCGCGCTATCCGGCTGGCAGACGCCGTGCAACTGGTGCGGAAGCGCGGCCAATACATGCAGGATGCGGTGCCTGTAGGCCAGGGCGCCATGGCCGCCTTGCTCGGCATGGAACTTGCGGCGGTGGAGGCAATTTGCTACGAAGCCGCGCAGGGCGAAGTCGTGTCGCCCGCCAACCTCAATTCGCCCGGCCAGATCGTGATCGCGGGTCATGCCACGGCCGTCCGGCGCGCCGTTGAGCTCGCGAAAGGACGCGGCGCCAAGCGCGCCATCGTGCTGAACGTCAGTGCACCCTTCCACTGTGCATTGATGAAGCCGGCCAGCGACCGTCTGTCCGTTGATCTCGATGCGCTGGAGATTCTCGATCCAGAGGCTGCGCTGATCAACAACGCGAATGCCGAGATCGTGCGCCCGGCTTCTGCGGTGCGCGATGGCTTGAAGCGCCAGGTGACTGCACCGGTACGTTGGGAGGAGGCGATGAAGCGACTGCTCGCTGAAGGCGTTAATTTGTTTGTGGAAGTCGGACCGGGCCGGATCTTGTCTGGCTTGATGCGCCAGATCGACCGCAACGCCAAGTGCCTGCACGTGGAGGATTCAGCCTCACTGAACGAGGCTCTGGCGGCGTTGTGGTGAGGGTCGTCGAAGCTTGCCGGACAACGGCGGAGGCGCGCCTCACGGGGCCTACCACGTCCTGCTCCCGTTGATCTCGGTGATAAGGTCTTGGAAGCGCGAGCAGTTTTCAGGTAGACTTTGGAGGTAGGCGCAGGGTACCCCGTCTGCCGCCGTTTTGCGGAGAGGTGGCCGAGTGGCTTAAGGCGGCGGTTTGCTAAACCGTTGTACGGTCAAAAGCTGTACCCAGGGTTCGAATCCCTGCCTCTCCGCCAGACTTTCAATTTCCTAAACCTCAAGGTGGCCCTGGATCGTAAGGGGACACAAGCCAGACAGTTCCCCCAAAGCCGTCCGAGACGGGCTCGGCGGCCCGCCGAGAGGGCGCTCCAATCCAAAGGCCCCTCGCAGGATGGGCTATCTTGGCATCTTTGGGGTGAGGCAAATTCCAAAATCAGTAACCGGTATCCCTATTTCGGAAGCGAAGTCCAACAATCTGAAATGAGGTCGCCAACAGATTGAAAACAATAGAACTATTCGGCTCGCGACGATGCTAAACTGGAAGCTAGCGTGCATCGCCGGTCCTCGCTGGATTCTTCGCGCAAGGAGCGACGCCCGGCTTCCGCCATGACGCCGAGACCCACTTTCCGCTTCACCACGGTCCTCGCCACGGTCCTCAGTCTGGGCCTTGTAGTTTGCGGGTACCTCAGCATCCGGCAGCAAATCACGTACCATCTCCCAAGCGACGGCATTGCCTGGGTGGACTCGAACGACGGCGTGCAGGCATGGCTCGTCACCCCAGGTGGCGCGGGTGAGGTGGTCGGGGTTCGCCCGGGAGACGTGCTTAGGTCGGTTAACGGCATCAGGGTTGCGAACGCGGCCGAAGTCAGCCGAATGGTTTTCGAGGCGGGCATTGGTCGGAGACTCGGCTATCACCTCGATCGGCGGGGTCAGCCCGTCGATATCACCGTCACCATAGCCCGCGAGCATAATCCTTACTCGTCGCGCGGTTATCTTGACGCGGTTGGCTTGATCTACCTGTTCGTCGGCGCTTTCATCCTCTTTCGGCGCTGGACGGCGTCTAAATCCCTGCACTTTTACCTTTTCTGCCTCACTTCTTTCGTCCTATATACTTGTCATTACACCGGCAAGCTGAATTCGTTTGACCAGACGGTCTACTGGCTGAACGTCGCGGCCACCATCCTTCAGCCCGCCATTTTCCTGCATTTCTGCCTAACTTTTCCCAGACCCGTGGCGGCCATGAAGGGGCGACCCTGGCTGGTCCCGCTGCTCTACGTCCCGGGCGCCTTGGTGGGCGCCTTTCACGTGCTAGCGCGCGCCGGTGCGTTCAGCCCGATGCGTGAAGCTTTGTGGCTGGCCGACCGGATGGAGTATTTCTATCTCGCCGCCCTTTTCATCCTGGGCGGCGCCGTTCTGGAGCGCTCTTACCGCCAGAGCCGGATTCCGCTGCGCAAGCAGCAACTGAAGTGGGTGACGCGCGGCACCTACGTGGCGATCATACCGTTCGCTCTGCTGTACGCCGTCCCCTACTTCTTGGGCGTCATACCTGCGCCCTGGATGAAACTCTCGGCGCTCACGCTTATCTTCTTGCCCGTCACCTTTGGTTACGCTCTCGTCCGGTACCGGCTCATGGACGTGGACATCATCTTCCGGCGTGGCATCGCCTATACATTGGCCACGGCGGTGATGGTCGGGCTCTATTTCGGCGGTATTGGCCTGTTCGCCGACTTCTTCCGCAGCCAGGTTCGAGACCTCGGACGCGGCGGCTGGATTCTGGCCTTGATGGTGACGGCGGTGGTGTTCCAGCCCTTCGTCAACTGGATTCAGGCGCGGCTTGACCGCTTCTTCAACCCGACGCGGTATGACTATCGCCGGACCTTGCTAGATTTTGCGCGCGAGCTGACTTCTGAAGTTCGCGTCAGTCGCCTGCTCGACCAAGTCACCGAGCGGCTGGTGGAAACCCTGGGGGTGGAGCGGGTGGCCGTAATCATGGCTTCACCTGAGAGTTCGGACGGTCCGATGACCCTGGCGGCCGCTCAAGGTTTTATACCTCCTGCGAAGCTGGATTGGAGCTTCCTCAACCCGAACCGCAGTGAAATGGCCAAGGGTTACCTCTTTTTAGAAAGCGTGCGGCGGGTCCCGGGAGTTTCGCCGGCCGCCCAGGAGACGATCGAGCAGCTTGACTTGAATTACTACCTGCCCCTCCGCATCAAGAACCGGACGCTTGGCTACCTGGGCCTCGGCAAGACCCGGCATGGGAACTACCTCTCTAGCGAAGACGTGGACCTGCTGAACACCATTGCCGGCTACGTCAGCATTGCGCTCGAGAACGCGCGGCTCTACGGATCGCTGGAACAGCAAGCTCGCGAGCAGCGGGCCTTACGCGATTACAGCGAGAGCATCATCGAGTCCATCAGTGCCGGCGTGCTTTCTCTGGATATGGAAGGCCGGATTGGATCCTGCAATTCGGCCATGGAGAAGCTCTACGGCCTGGAGCGCTCGCAGGTGGTGGGCCGTCGGCTCCGTGAGGTATTCCCGCCGGAGCTACTGAGCGAGCTCCCTGGGGACTCCGCGGTCCCCGAGGCCCATTCAGTGTACAAGTTTCGGCTCACCACGCCGGCGGGCCGCGAGTTGGTGGTGAACATCTCCGCTGCGCCCTTGGTGGATCTCGCCGGCAGCAAGATGATCGGACGCCTCTTGATCTTCAACGATCTCACCGAGCGCGTGAGCCTCGAGGATCAACTCATGCAGGCCGAGAAGCTCTCTTCGATCGGATTGCTTGCGGCTGGCGTGGCTCACGAGGTGAACACCCCGCTGGCCGTCATCGCCTCTCAGGGCCAGATGCTGCTGCGGCAGGTGCCCGCCGATAATCCTCAGTCGCGCACGGTCGAGAAGATCGTGAAGCAGGCGTTTCGCGCCTCGGAGATCGTCAACAGTCTGCTGAAATTCTCGCGTGTGAGCGGCAGCGAATTCGCCGAGCTCGACATCAACAAGGTTATCCAGGAGACTTTGTCGCTGGTGGAACCGATGCTGCAGAGCTCCAGGGTCGAGCTCAACCTGCAGCTCGCCTCGGAGCTTCCGCCCGTCTCGGGCAACTATGGCAAGCTCCAGCAAGTGTTTATGAATCTGCTGGTGAACGCTCGTGACGCCATGCCGTCCGGCGGCGAGCTAACCGTGGTGACAGAGCGGGAGGACTCCGTGGTGCGAGTCGAAGTGTGCGACACTGGGATCGGCATCGCGCCCGATCACGTCAACAAGATTTTCGATCCATTCTTCACCACCAAGGCCAAGAGCCGTGGCACGGGACTTGGTCTGGCCGTGAGTTATGGAATCATCCGCGAGCACGCTGGCACTGTGGAAGTGGATAGCCTTTCCGGTCAGGGCACCACGTTCCGTCTGGAATTCCCCGTGCTAAGAAAAGCTGTGCATGCCGTCTAAAGCTTCCATCCTGATCGTTGACGACGAACCGGAGGTTCGTGAGAGTCTCGAGGAGCTCCTGGGCTCCGAAGGCTACAAGCTCGATTCGGTCTCAACCGCCGAAGAGGGCTTGAAGCGGCTCGACGAGGGCCCGTATGACCTGGCGCTGGTGGACGTCAACCTGCCGGACGGCAGCGGCCTCGACGTGCTCAAGAATCTGAAGCGGGAGAGCCCGGACACGGGCGTGATCATGATCACCGCCTACGACTCCAGCCAGATCGCCTTCCAGGCTTCGAAGGAGGGAGCGGAAAGCTATGTCACCAAACCCTGGGACAACGAGAAATTGCTGCTGGAAGTGCGCAACCTGCTCGACAAGACCCGCCTGAAGGAAGAAAACGTTCAGTTGCGGCGCGCTCTCAAGCGCTTTGGATTGCCTGGAATCGTCGGCAAGAGCGAGGTCATGCAGAAGGTGTTTGACTTGATCACCCAGGTGGCCCGCAGCCGCGCTACGGTTCTGATCCAGGGCGAGAGCGGAACAGGCAAGGAACTGGTGGCCAAGACGATTCACGCCACCAGCCCCCGCGCCGACCGGCCGTTTGTCCCAGTCAATTCGGGGTCCCTACCCGCTGATCTGCTGGAGAGCACGCTGTTCGGCCACGTCAAGGGTGCATTCACGTCTGCCATCGCCACCAAGCGCGGTCTCTTTGAGGTGGCGGATCAGGGCACCATCTTTTTCGACGAGATCGGCACCGTCGGAGTTGAGACGCAGGCAAAGCTGCTGCGTGTCATCCAGGAGCGTGAATTTATGCGCTTGGGCGGCACGGAGACGATCAAGGTGGATGTGCGGATCCTGGCAGCCACGAATGATGATCTGCGGAGCCTAGTCCAGGAGAACAGATTCCGCGAGGATCTCTTCTACCGGCTGAACGTCATCTCCTTGCGGCTGCCTCCGTTGCGCGAGCGCCGGGAAGACATTCCCTCTCTCCTCGACCACTTCCTCACCCGCTTCGCCAAGGAAAACGGGCGTGACGCGATGCACTTTTCGCCCGAGGCATTGAAGTTCCTGGTGGATTACGACTGGCCGGGGAATGTGCGGGAGCTCGAAAATGCCGTGGAGCGCGCGGTGGTGCTTTCCGCGGGGCCCCTGATCGAACCTACGCTCTTGCCCGAGCAGATCTCCGCCAATGGGAGCCGTCGAAGCTCCGTGGGAGACTTCGAGGGGCTTGATGGGCGGTCACTTTTTGAGATGACGGAAAGCTACCAGCGCCGCCTGATCTTGGAGATGCTCTCCCGATCGAACTGGAGCCAGACAGAGGCGGCCGAACGTCTTCGCATCCCGCTCTCGACTTTGAACCAAAAGATCAAGCGGCTGCAAATTGACCCCAAGCGCAGACGCTTGTCCCATGAGGGATAAGGCACCCAGGCGCGGACAGCTTGCCAGCCGAATCTTCTCTCAGGCGTAGTGCTCGCCCAGGTATTCGGCAATCGCTTGGTAGGCTCGCCTCAGTATCGGCTCGTCGGGCAGGAACACAATGCGGAAGTGTTTTGTGCCTGGCGCCTGGCCAAAGCCGCTCCCGTGGACCAGGAGCACATGCTTCTCCCGCAGCAGGCCCCGTACAAATTCTTCGTCGCTGCCAGGGATGTCCAGACGGGGAAAGGCGTAGAAAGCACCTTGCGGCGGCACGCAACTGAGGCGGGGGTTGGAGTTGGCGAATTCCACCGTCAGATCGCGGCGGGCCTGCAGCTTGCGCAGCACTTTGGCTAAGTGGTCCTGGGGACCCTCTAGCGCCCGCCGAATGGCGTACTGCTCGGGGTGATTTGCGCTCAGCCGGCTGCGCAGCAACTTGTGAATCCCTTCAAGGTAGGGCTGCAGTGCTCCGGCATCACCGCTCGCGATAGCCCATCCCACCCGCCAACCAGGTGCAAGATAAGCCTTCGAAAGCCCGCCGAAGGTGATCACGGGGACGTCTGGAGCTAGCGCCGCGAGCGACACGTGCTCGCCGTCAAGGGTGAGTTTGTCGTAAATCTCGTCGGCGAAGACCACCAGATTGTGCTCGCGCGCCAATTCCGCAATACGTTCCAGCGTCCGACGCGAGTAGAGAGTGCCGGTGGGGTTGTTCGGGTTGATCACCACGATGGCGCGAGTAAGCGGCGTGAGGCGTCGGGCCATCTCTTCAACGTCGGGCTCCCATCCCGAAGCCTCGTCGAGCGCGTAGGTGTTCAGCTCGGCCCCGAGCTTGGCGAGTACCGCCCAATAGAGCGGATACTCAGGACTTGGGGTCAGCACATTCTCGCCGGGATTCACCAAGGCGGCCAGGCATAGGTCCACCGCCTCGCTCACTCCCTGGGTGACAAAAACACTTTGAACGTTGCGGATGCCTTTACGATGCGCTTCACCTCGTATGGCTTCGAGGGCCTCGGGGATGCCGGCCGACGGAGCGTAACCGCCATGCCCATCGCGCATGGCCTGGGCTACTGCCTCAATGAGCTGAGGTGGTGTCTGGAAATCAAACTGAAGCGGGTCGCCGATATTGAGCGGCAGAATCTCATGCCCCTGCCGCGCCACTTCCTCCGCCAGCACGGCAACGTCGCGAATGGCGTAACGGACGTGCTCAAGACGGGCGGCGGCCAGGATTTGATGAACATCAGGGGCGGGTGTGCTTGCCATGCCTGAGTTCTAACAGAAAGCGGGACAGTGGTCAATTTCGGACAGCGAAGCCTCGTAAACCCGCCCCGATCGTTGCAATCGCGTCGGTGGCTGTGTATGCTTCTGTCGCTCTGATGGTCCGATAACATCAGTCCAGACCAAGGAGGTGTTTATGAGGCGCTGGATCGTTTACCTCGCGTGGGCTTGGGAGATCATCGTCGGCGGCCTGCTGATTACGCCGGGGGGCATCATCTGTATTGCTTGCGGGACGCCGCTGCAAGCTCCGGGGTACATCGGGGAGACTGCCACCTGGATTGTCGGTGTGGTGGCAATTCTTCTGGGCGTTTTCGGAATCGTGACCGCAGCAGGGGCCAGGACCGGCTCTGCCGGCAGCGCGTAGGCCAGCAGCCACGGTCAATCGTTCTTCGATTGACCGTGGGCTCTTCCCATGGACAGGAACCCACGGCCAGGCCCAACCGGAAGCCCATACCAGTCTCGAGACCCACACACGCTGTGTTCAGACTCCCAACGAAGCGTGCCAGACTAGTACTGATAAAACCCGCGCCCGGACTTGCGGCCGAGCCAGCCGGCATCGACCATCTTGATCAGCAGCGGGCAGGGCCGGTATTTGGGATCGCCGAGGCCGGACTGCAGTACGCGCATGATGTCGAGGCAGACGTCGAGTCCAATGAAGTCTGCCAGGGTTAGCGGACCCATCGGGTGCGCCATACCAAGATTGAAGACTTCATCCACCGCCTCGGCAGTAGCCACGCCTTCCATCACTGCGTACATGGCTTCATTCAGCAACGGCATCAGCACGCGGTTCGAGACAAAGCCCGGCGCGTCATTCACCTCGACGGGAGTTTTCTCCAATTTCTCGGCGAGAGTTTTCACCATGGCGAAGGTTTCGTTGGAGGTCGCCAATCCTCGGATCACCTCGACCAGTTTCATCACCGGCACGGGATTAAAGAAGTGCATCCCGATGACTCGGTCGGGCCGCCTGGTCACCGCTGCCAGCCTGGTTATCGAAATGGACGAGGTGTTTGACGCAAGGAGGACCTCGGGACGGCAGATCGTGTCGAGATCGCGGAAGAGTTCGGCCTTGATCTCAAAGCGCTCGCTGGCTGCTTCCACGACGAAATCACAGTCGGCCAGCCGCTTGCGATCGGTTGTGCCCGTGATGCGCCCGAGCGATAGGTCGCGCTGCTCGGAGGTCAGCGTGCTCTTCGCAACCTCGCGTTCCAGGTTCTTGCGGATCGTTTCGAGACCGCGATCGATGAAGCGCTGCTCCAGGTCGACCAGCACCACATGGTATCGATTCTTGGCGAAGACATGCGCAATGCCATTGCCCATCGTGCCCGCGCCGATGACTCCCACTGTTCTGATGTCCATGATTGCCTCAAATTACGGTCTTGTCAGGCACCCTTCCGTCACTTTTGGTCTCTGGTTTGTTTTCCCGCTGGGTGGCCCCGACCTGCGCTTCTCAGCAAGCCTGCGGTTCATTGATACGACTTGCCCCGTCGCGGCGTCCACAGAGGCCACGTGCGAGCATCGCATACATGCCAAACGGCAGCACGTATTCGCCACCCGCCCATAAGTCCGCAAGAGAGAGTATGACCCGCGCCTGCTCTGCCGCAGGGCATCACACCTTGGAGTGCTGGACCGAGACCGAAGGCAGGCCGTCGGGCTCGTCGACAATCGAGACATCGTGAAAGATGTTCGGGCTCTCCTCTAGGAGAACCCGCGCTACCTCGACCGCCAGCAGGCGGATTTCGGTATCGGCGTGAGGGCTGCCGCGAAGCTCGAGAAAGTGCCGCCAGGCGCGCGAATTGCCGGTGACGAAGATCTTGGTCTCGCAAGCGTTCGGGAGGATCGATCGGGCCGCCTGCCGCGCCCACTTGCGCCGGTCGCGCGGCGCCATATCAGGGCGCTGCTGCTGAACGTAACTGCCGGTGGCCTCGGCCAGCTCTACATACGCTCGCCGGACCATCTCAATGGTCTGCTGCCACTTGGCGCGTAAGGCCTCGTCCTGCTGGTAAAGCGGCGGCACTACGTAGCGGGCGTCGCTCTCGTCCACGTAGCGCTGGGAGAGCTGGGAGTAGCCAAAGCCGACGCGGTGACGGACCAGCTCGTGAGTGAGCGCGCGGCTGACGCCGGTGATCAGCAGGTTCCAGACGGCGTGCTCGAGGACGCTGCCGTGTTTCGAGGAGAGGATGTTCTCGATGTACTCCTGGTTGGACTTCCGGCCCTTGCCGAAAGACATGTAGCAGGTGCGCCCGGCGATTTCGGCCAGCGCCTCGGCCGCTTCGGAGGTGTCCGTAACAAACTGCAACCCTTCGTCATTCAGGAAGCGGGCGAGTTCCTCCGCCACCACGACTTGGCGTCCGAGTAGATAGACTTTCGGTTTGGTGACGTAGGGATCAGGCGGCTGGTGAGTAGTCAAGCTCAAGTTCCATGTTCGAGCGTGTGAGATGGCACTTTGACTTTGGCCGCCCGCCCGGAGCTGCGGAACAACACACGCCCGGCGGGCCGCCATCCAACCGAAAGCGCTCTACCGGGAGCCGGAGACAGGCGCTTTCGCGGCCGCCGGTTCAGCCTGGGGCACACGCTTGTATTTCCGCTGGAAGCGTTCAACGCGACCGGCGCTGTCCACCAGCTTCTGCTTGCCGGTGAAGAACGGGTGGCAATTCGAGCAGATTTCAAGGTGCAGGAGGTCGCCCTTGTACGTGGAGCGCGTCTTAAATGTGTTCCCGCAGGCGCAAGTCACCGTCACGTCGTGATAGGCGGGATGGATATCCTTCTTCATAGATCTCCTTCGAAACCGCAATTTGGTATTTTATCTGCTTAGGCCTGAACTTTCAACGGGCTTGGACAGGGACAGACAACACAGCTGATCTCGCCTCAAGGCGAGCCGTCGCCAGTCATCTATTGGATGAGTCAGAATCCGAAAGGGCGCTCCTTCCAAACCGCTGGACGGGCGCCTTCGACCCTATGAGCACAGCCTCCTCAGCCCATAGTCGTGCGCCGTTGGTCTCTCCGCGCCGGATCGTCCAGGTGTCGATGCTAGGCTTCGCGTTCCTCCTGCCCTTTCTCACCTGGCAGCAGGCGGCAGGTGCCGCGGTCCTGGCGCTGCTCTTCAATGGCCTCGTCCTGCCACCGCTCAACATAGGCCTGCGCAAGCATCCCATGCCTCCGGCAACGCCTTCCAGCGAAGAAGGGATGTGGACCGGCCTCATCCTTTACCCGATTTCGGTCCTTCTCCTGGTTCTGATCTATCGTCACCACCTGGAGGTTGCGGCCGGCGCGTGGGCCATCATGGCGCTCGGTGACGGAGCTGCAGGAGTGGCAGGCGAGGCGCTCGGACGGCCTTCGCTGCCGTGGAACCCGCGAAAGACCTGGGCTGGCTTCGTCGCTTTCGTCCTAGCCGGCACCGCCGGCGCGAGCCTGCTGGCGCTATGGGTGAATCCCTCGCTGCCCGCCGGCAAGGCGCTGCTGATTTCGGCCCTGGCGGCACTCCTGGGTGCGGCGGTGGAGAGCGCGCCTATCGGCCTGGATGACAATCTGACGGTGCCCCTCGTGTGCGGCGGATTCATGTTCTGCTCTTGGCTCACGGCTCGCTCAGCCCTGGACAGCAACCTGCCGTACCTCGGGCGCCGGCTGGCGCTGGCCACGGCAGTGAATCTGACGTTCGCGCTGATCGCACTCCGGCTCAAGACCGCCAGCCGCTCCGGCGCCGCCTTGGGCTTCGTGCTCGGCACCCTGGTTTACCTGGGCTACGGCTGGAAAAGCTTCCTGCTGCTCTTCACGTTCTTTCTGCTGGGATCGCTGGCCACGCGGATGGGCTACGCTCGCAAGGCGGCGCGCGGGATCGCCGAAAGCAGGGGCGGCGCTCGAAGCTGGCGCGAGGCGTTGGCCAACGTCGGGCCGGGCGCCTTCTTTGCTGTCCTGGTGATCACCACTCATCAGGAGCACGCCTTCCTGATCGCTTTGGTGGCGGCCTTTGCCGAAGCCGCGGGCGACACGGTGTCAAGCGAGATCGGGCAATGGTTGTCGTCTCGCACCTATCTGATCACCACCTTCCGTCCTGTGCCGGCGGGGGAAAACGGCGGGGTTTCGCTCCCCGGAACCGCTGCCGGTCTGGCCGCTGCGGCGCTGATCGCGGCTCTCGGCTGGAGGCTTGGCCTCACCGGCATCGGCGGCGCCGCCCTCGCCCTGGCCGCCGCGATGGCCGGCAATCTCCTCGACAGCCTGCTGGGAGCCACCCTCGAGCGGCCGGGTCTCGTGACAAACGGGATCGTCAATTTTGCCGGGACCGCGCTCGCGGGCGCGCTGGCGCTGGCCTTTACTCTCCGGTAAAATCTCTTCGGGTGCGCCGGGCAGCATCGAGGCGGCAAGGCAAAGAACCGGCCGCTCGGCTGCCAGGAGGCAATCCCATCCGCATGTTACTAGCACTCGCCATCCTGATCGCATTCGCGCAGGCCGCCCCGGTTCAGGTCCCGCATGATCCCGGACTTTACTATTTGACGCCGCAAGGCCTGGTCCGGATCGAGGGCCGTTCCGTCACGGTGGCTCCCCACAAGAAGGTTCCGCTGGCGGGGGGCAGCGCGGCCAAGGCGGAGATCCTCGGGGCTCACGCCGGACAGAGCGTGTCCGCAACTCCGGTGTTCTACTATCGCGTTCCCGCCGGCGAGGAATCGACCGGCGCCGGCGACCTGGTTCTGGTCAAGCTCAAGTCATACGGCAAGGCCCGCGAGTTTACGCTCGGCTCCGGAAGCCGACTGGAAGGCGAACGCCGGGATTCCTCTGCGGTCGCAGGTGCAGTTCAACACTAAGCAGGTGGAAAGTGGGGTGTTCCGGCTGGAGCCGGCGGACGATCTCGATCCCGGCGAGTATGGCTTCTACCTGTTTCGCGGACGCGACCTGCCGGGATTCCTCTATGACTTCTCCGTACCCGGTGAGGCGAGAAAAAAGTAGGCTAGTTTGTTAGCTTAGGAGCGGGCAGCAGGGCCGGCACCACGGTGTCGGCTTGGGAACCCGTCTTTTCCGCTTCGATCAGATCCTTGTAAACCTTCCCCGCGATCTCCGGTGCGTGCAGGCCAAACATCGAGCCCTCGCCGCGCAGCAGCACGACCACCACGCGGTCCAACCTCTGATTATCCGAAAAAGAGGCGAACCAGCGCAGATGGGTGCCGTTTTCGCTGCAGGTCCCCGTCTTCCCCAGGATCGGCTCATCGGGCGTGAAAGCCAGCTTGCCCGTGCCGAACTCCACCACCGCGGCCATCCCCTGCTTCACACTCGAAAGGTAGGACGACACACCCTCCAGTTGCCGGCGCACCTGCGGCTCGAAGTCCGCGATCGCTTCCGGCGTCCTGGGGTACTGAAGGTAGTAGAGCGTGCCGCCATTCGCGATGGCGGCGGCGATGGCCGCCAGCTGCAGCGGGGTCATCTCGATATCCTGGCCGAAACTTGTCAGCAGGCCCACACCGCCCTTGACGGGAGGAGCGCTCGGAAACACGCCTGGGGATTCGCCCGGGATATCCAAGCCGGCCCGCTCGCCCAGCCCAAACTCGCGGGCGTATTGGGTGACGCGGCGGAATCCCAGCATCTCGCCCAGTTTAGCGAAGAACTCATTGCTCGATTCGGCCAAGGCCTGGGTTAAGGTTATCCGGGTTGTCCCGAAATAGTACATGAACCTGCCTTCGGCCCTCAACCGCGTTTCTGGCGTGATGATTCCCTCTCTAAGAGCGGCGGTGGCGACTACCGGCTTGAAGGTCGAGCAGGGCGTGAAGGCTTCCGTCAGCGCCAGCTTCTGGTTCACGATGGATAGGATGCGGCCCGTGTTCGGGTCCAGCACTACCACGCTGCCGTTCAGGTGGCCGAGCGCGTTCACGGCGGCCTGACGGGTGGCCATATCTTCCCCGGCGATTTCGTCGCCGGCGGTGGGGTCCACGAACCAGGCCGACGAGGCCCAAGTGTGCCTCAGCGGTCGCTTAGGCGATGCCGCCCGAAGGGAACTCTTGTGAGCCACCGGGTGGTGCAGGTGTGTCATGTGCTTGGAGGTGTTGCCAGCAGTGCCTGGGGTTCGCTTGGTGGTGGAGCCGGCCGAGGCGGCCGCTGCGGATGAAGGCGTGAGGAAGCCAGCCAGCATCAAACTGGCGGCCAGAGTCAAGCCGAGGATGGTTTTTTTCAAGGCGCCTGATCCCCCT
Source organism: Terriglobia bacterium (assembly GCA_036521995.1). Classification (GTDB taxonomy): domain Bacteria; phylum Acidobacteriota; class Terriglobia; order UBA7540; family UBA7540; genus Gp13-AA77. The sequence continues at coordinate 21,165 of DATDGR010000074.1, forward strand.
GACATGGATTCCCGTCTGCATTCCCGGACCTGGCGCCTGCACCGGAAGGCAGACCGACGATACCCGCTGATTCGGGTTGTAAGAGTTGCGGCAAGAGCAGGCTTACTTCTTCCCCCGTCCTGTCGCGGTTGCGGCCTCCGCCTGGGGCTCAGGCGGAAGCGGTAAGTGCAAGGCTTTGCGGACGTCGCGCTCAATCTTGCTGCGGATGTCCGCGTTGTCGCGCAGGAACTGCCGGGCGTTTTCCCGGCCTTGCCCGATGCGCTCGCCGCCGAAGGAAAACCACGACCCGCTCTTCTCGACCAGATTCAATCCGACAGCCAAGTCGATCAGGTCGCCCTCCTTCGAGATCCCCTCGCCGTAGAGAATATCAAATTCTGCCTCCCGAAAGGGAGCGGCCATTTTATTTTTGACGATTTTCACCTTAGTCCGGTTGCCCACCACGCGCTCGCCTTCCTTAATGGAAGCGATGCGCCGGACGTCCACCCGGACCGAGGAGTAGAACTTAAGCGCCCGCCCACCGGTGGTGGTCTCGGGATTTCCAAACATGACGCCGATCTTCTCCCGGATCTGATTGATGAAAATCAGGCTGGTTTTCGATTTGGCAACGATCGCTGTGAGCTTGCGCAGGGCCTGGGACATCAGGCGCGCCTGCAGGCCGGGGAGCGAATCGCCCATCTCTCCCTCGAGTTCGGCTTTGGGCACGAGCGCCGCCACCGAGTCGATCACCAGCACGTCGATGGCGTTCGACCGCACCAGGGCTTCGGCGATCTCGAGCGCCTGCTCGCCGTAGTCGGGCTGCGACACTAGAAGGTTGTCCACGTCCACGCCTAGCTTCTGGGCATAGATGGCGTCCAGGGCGTGCTCGGCATCGATGAAAGCCGCCATGCCGCCCCGCTTCTGGGCTTCAGCGATCACATGGAGGGAAAGCGTGGTCTTGCCGCTCGACTCGGGCCCGAAAATCTCTAGTACCCGGCCCCGCGGCATGCCGCCCACGCCGAGGGCGGCGTCGAAAGAGAGCGATCCGGTAGGGATCACCTCCACCGGCACCAGCGCGTCCTTGGTGCCGAGGCGCATGATCGATCCCTTGCCGAACTGCTTCTCGATCTGGGTCAAGGCGAGGTCAATCGCTTTGCCGCGATCGGCGCGCTCTTCGGGCATTTGGAATCGTCTCCTTCTTCAACGTCGAGGTGCCGGAGCCCCGTGAAGCCGAGGATACCAATCCAACGGTACTTCAATGGTCTGCCCATCTGATAGATCGACCCTTAGGCTGTCCTCCGTGAGTACAACCCTCTGCGTCCGCGGCCGCTCGATCCCAACTACCAAAGTGTTCATTCCAGCGCCTTACCGTGGCCGAAGAATGGTCGGCATGAACTTGGCCAAAACCGACGTTGATGTTCAACGCAGAGTACCGATGCGCATTATACCGGATTCGTTGAAGGGCCTGCACAAATGGTCTTGCCTGAGACTGGAGTCCTGGAAGAAGCTGAGTCGCATCGACCCGCATCCACGCGTCCATTTGGTCTCCTACTCGGTCGCATCCACGCCCGTCCGATCCCGCCCGGCATCGGGCGACAACGTTGCACTCGCCGGCCCAACCTGCGAGCGCGTAATCACCAGATTGGCGTCCCGGGTCTTGCCCCTGGAGCGCCTCTCATTGACCGGAAGGATAAATCGACAACTCGCTTGTTTTCTTACACATTCCGGCTTTGATCGTCCTTCCCTCCTGGTGGGGGAATTGACAGCATCCGGCGCAGCCTCGACGCTACGCAAGCCGTCCGTTTTTGCCGATTTCGAGGGGCCAGTGACGAGGGGTGACAAGGGAATTGAGGCAACCATTGGCTTTCCTGAGCTGTAGGTAACCAAAATGCTACGATACTCAGTTTATAAAATCACTGAGACGAAGTCAAGCGAAAAATTGGTCTGGAACAAAACAGGGTCTGACTGGCACAGGGCCGCGCCGCACGCTATCTGGATTCGCTCAGATTCGTCGCCCGCTCTCGCCGGGCATCGCTCGCGCCTACTCGTAGCGAAGGGCCACCATAGGATCGACTTTCATGGCGCGGCGGGCGGGCAGGTAGCAGGCGGCAAGGGAAACCAACACCAGAAGCATCGCTACGGCGCCGAACGTCACCGGGTCGGTCGCGCTGACGCCGAAGAGCAGGGAATACTTGGTGAGCAAACGTGTGAGACCGAGAGCCGCCAACAAGCCCGCACCCACTCCGGTTAACGTCAGCCTGGTTCCCTGGCCGAGCACCAGGCGCATGACGTCACCCCGCTCGGCGCCAAGCGCCATGCGAACTCCGATCTCATGTGTTCGCTGGCCCACCAGGTATGAAATCACACCGTAGATGCCCACGCTGGCGAGCAACACCGCCAGGGCCGCAAACGCGCTTAGAAGAATCATCGAGAACCGCCTTCCCGCAAGCGAGTCCACGAGGATCTCTTCCATGGTTTGAACGCCGTAGACCAGACTTTCATGATTCATCTCTCCGGTCACGCGGCGGACGGTGCGCGTGAGTGCGTCCGGGTTTTCTCCGGAACGCATCACAACGGCCACACCGGTGGCCGAGGGCGCCATCGCAGGGTCCGGCAATTGTCTGAACGAGTGATAAATCTCGGCTCGGAGAGGGTTGGCCTCATCCGAATCGAGCCCCCATTGATTGACGTGACCGACGACGCCGACGATTTCGGCGAGCTGGCCATAGCCGTTCAGGTTGATTCGCTTTCCGATGGCGTCCTGGTTCGGAAAATACTTGCGGGCGAAGATGTCATCCACCACGATCACCAGGGGCGAGCGCTCCGTGTCTTGGGGCGTGAAGAATCGGCCGCGAATCAGGGGAATCTTCATCGCTTTGAGATAGTCGGGCTCGATAGTGTACTCCAGCGCCCAGTGCATCTCGCTTGCACTTTGCGGCTTCGGCTGGCCTTCGAGCCAGAACTGCTCGTCGTCCTCATCGCTCATGGGAAACGCACCCCAGGAAATCGATACCGCCTCCACTCCCGGAATCGACCCGAGCCTACGGTCGAGCTCCCTCCAGTCGGCGCGGATCGCGGCCGCACTGGCGCTGCTCACCGAAGGCGAGAACGCGAAAGCGAACCTCAGGACCTTTTGCGCATCAAAGCCCGGGTCGACAGACCACAACCGCCCCAGGGTGCGAATCATGAGTCCGGCACCGACCAGCAGTACGAGCGCCATCGCGATCTCAACCGCGACGAACACGCCCTGCGCGCGATGGCGGGCACCGCTCGCGCCCCGTCCGCTCTCCTTAAGCGTCTCGTGCAGGTCCGGCCTTGACGCTCTAAGCGCTGGCGCCAGTCCGAAGCCAAACCCTGCCAGCAAGGAAATAATCACCGTAAAGATCAGAACCCGGCCGTCGAGGCCAATCTCTTCGGCACGCGGAAGAGCGGCAGGCAGCGCTCCGAGCGCGGCGCGGGTGCCCCACGATGCCAGCAATAATCCCAGCCCGCCGCCCGCCAGGCCCAGCAAGACGCTCTCGGTGAGAAGCTGACGGATCACCCGGCCCTGCCCGGCGCCCAGCGCGGCTCGAATGGCGAATTCGCGGCTCCGGCCTGTGGAACGGGCCAGCAGGAGATTGGCCACGTTGACGCAGGCAATCAGGAGCACAAAACCGACCGCGCCCAGAAGAACCAGCAGGAAGGGCTGGACCTTTCCCACCAGGCTCTGCTTCAAGGGCAGCACGTTCGCGGTTGTGCCCCGATTGGCGTCCGGGTAAGCCGCAGCCAGATTCCGGGCGATGGCCTGCAAGTCGCCTTTCGCCTGATCGAGCGTAACGCCCGGCTTCATGCGGCCGATTCCGTGCAGTCCGAGTGCCGCCATCCGGTTACGCAGCGCAGGATTGTTCCACTGACAAATCGGCGCGTAAACGTCCCCGGCCCGGAAGCTCGACGCCCGCAGGTCGAGAGTCGCGGGCATCACGCCGATGATGGTGTAGTCTTTGCCGTCCAGCGTAATACTCTCTCCCACCACGTCCCGGGCGGCGCCGAACTTGCGCGTCCACAGGCTGGCGCTGATCAGCGCCACCGGGCCCGCGCCAAATTGGTCATCCCGGGGAGTAAAATCGCGGCCGAGGACGGGCGTGATTCCCAGTGTGGAGAAAAAACCAGCGGAAACCCAGTCCCCTTGCAATCGCTCTGCTTCGCCGATGCCGGTGAGGCTGAAAGCGTAGCCCCGGCTGATGGCGACAGACGAAAATGTGTGGTTGCCGGTCTGCCAATCCGCAAAGTTCAAGTAAGGAATCGCGCCGGTTTCAAAATTAGGCTTGCTCTCGTGCAGGGTCACGAGTTGATCCGGCTGCGGGAACGGCAGCGGATTGAGGAGCACGCCGTTGACCACGGAAAACAGGGCTGTGTTGGCGCCCGTGCCGAGCGCCAGAGTGAGAATGGCGATGGCGGCGAAGCCCGGGTTCTTGGCCAGCGTTCGGAATCCGTATCGGAGATCCTGAAGCAGTCTGCCCATGCCCATGTCGTGCCTCCGGGACTAATCTCACCCTAACGGGGCCGGTTGCGCCACGATTGTCCCGGATCGTCCGATTGCACATTCCACGCCAGACTCTGCCTCCGCTAAGTCACTGAACCCGCAAGCGCGGGACAAGAACTCGGCAAGGCTAGTCCGGATCTCTCCATCGCGTTTCGCGACACACCTGTCCGGAACCGAACAATTTGGGCAGGATTATCAAGAGTGTGACGGTGTCTGCGCCGGCGCGGCCGTTCAGACCCTGGCCGCTCTTTCGATTGTGCTCCACTCGAGCACTTGCAGGAACTTCGCCAGCCACGCTGGATGGGCCGGCCAGGCGGGACCCGTCACCAGATTGCCGTCCACGTGAGCTTCGGTGATGGGAAGGCTTACGAACTTGCCGCCGGCCGCCGTCACTTCCGGCTCCACGGCAGGATAGGCATTGAGGGACCTGCCTTTTACCACGTCGGCCGCGGTCAGCAACTGCGCACCGTGACACAAGGCGGCCACCGGCTTGCCGGCCTCGAAGAAGTGCCGCACGATTTCGAGCACTCTAGCGTTCATGCGCAGATACTCCGGCGCCCGGCCGCCGGGAATCACCAGACCGTCATAAGACTGGGCCTTCACTTCATCGAAAGTGGCGTTGAGCGAGAAGTTGTGGCCGCGCTTCTCGCTGTAGGTTTGGTCGCCTTCAAAATCATGAATGGCCGTGCGCACGGTATCCCCCGCCTTCTTGCCGGGGCAGACCGCGTGCACCGTGTGACCCACAACTTGCAAGGCCTGAAAGGGGACCATGGCTTCGTAGTCCTCAACGTAGTCCCCGACGAGCATCAAGAGCGTCTTGGCTGTCATTTTCACTCTCCTTTCCTTCCTGATTATAGACACAACCAAGCTTCGGCCCTCCGCCGAGTGCGGCCGAAAGGGTCCCGGCAATAATTTGGCAAGACATTGACAGTTCCATGACACTCCGGAGGGGGCGAACCGGCAGACTTGAATGTGAGCGACCGGCCACTCTGCCCCTCGCGTCGCCGCCGAGCTCGGGGATTCAAGACCCGCCCTTGACGAGCTGTCGCAAACGGACTGGCCGGCGCTCTCTGCAATTCTCCGAAGGCGGCTTGTGGCGTCAAGAAAAATCAACCGAGCATTACTTTTCTCTTGCACCTCAGACAGAAAACTGTATCCTGCAAATTGCGAATTCGCTCCAACTGAGAGTGCACCTCGCCAAGGAGGACGAGAGATAGAAAATTGAGCACGCTGTCCCTACCTGCTGAGCTCACGCCCCACACTCTTCCCAAGGCAAAAACAAGCATCGCCAAGCTGACGCTCTGGCCTCTCGTGGCCGCCACCTTTTTCATGGTGTCCGGCGGAACCTACGGCACCGAGGACATCGTGCACGGCGCCGGTTACGGCCTGGCGATCCTGATCCTGCTGCTGACGCCGCTGTTGTGGAGCCTGCCCACCGCCTTCATGATCGGCGAACTCGCCAGCGCCCTTCCCGCTGAAGGCGGTTACTACGCCTGGGTGCGGCGGGGTCTCGGCAACTTCTGGGGTTTTCAGGAAGCGTGGCTGTCGCTGGTGGCGAGTATCTTCGACATGGCCATCTACCCGACGCTCTTTGTGGCCTACCTCACCCGCCTGGTACCGTGGTTTGCTGTGGGGCACCGGGGTGAGATGGTCGCTCTCAGCGTGGTGATCATCTGCGCGGGCTTGAACCTGGCGGGTGTGCGGGTGGTGGGCATCAGCTCACTCTGGCTTTTCTTCCTGCTCTCGGCGCCTTTCGCCCTGATCGTGCTGCTGGCGCCCTTCAAACTGGGAGCTCTGGCGCACGCGCACACCGCCCCGGTGACTTCCGCCGTGGGGCTGCTCGGCGGGACGCTCATCGCCATGTGGAACTACATGGGCTGGGACAACGCTTCCACCATCGCGCTGGAAGTCGAGCGGCCGCAGCGCACCTACCCGCGGGCCATGATCGCCGCCGTGATTCTCGTGTCACTCACCTATATTCTGCCGGTGGTGGCAGTCAAGGTCACCGGCGTTCCCGCCTCGGCGTTCGAGACCGGCTCCTGGGCCGATCTGGCGGGCCTGATGGCGGGCAACTGGCTGCGGGTGGCGCTGGTCTTGGGTGGCATGATGAGCGGCTTCGGCATGTTCAACGCTCTCGTGATGAGCTATTCGCGGCTGCCGCTGGCCATGGCCCAGGACGGCATGCTGCCCCGCGTCTTCGCCCGGATTCATCCCAAGACGCGCGCGCCCTGGGTGGCGATCCTGGTCTGCGCCACCGGCTGGGCCCTCTGCCTGGGTTTAGGGTTCGAGCGCCTGGTGACGCTCGACATCATGCTTTACGGCGGCAGCCTGGCGCTCGAGTTCATCACCCTGGTGGTGCTGCGCCTTCGCGAACCTACTCTGCGCCGGGAGTTCCGCGTGCCGGGCGGCCTCGTAGGCTGCGTCCTGGCTGGCGTATTCCCGATTCTGCTGCTCACTCTGGCCGTCGTGCACGGTGATCACGAGGAAGTGCTGGGGATGAACGGCCTGGTCTTCGGGGCGCTTATTGTCGTGGCAGGCTTCGCCGTCTATTACGCAACGGGCTTCGTCCGCCGCTCCCACTCACAGGCCGCAACGGTGGAGGGTCAGGCCCAAGCAGATGTCGCGTAGAGAGGGCTGGTTAGCGTTCACGGTCTCCGTCCAAGGCATATAATCTTATCCGAAGTTGCCATCAGCCGGCCACCAACACCACCGCCAGTGCGCGTGGCTTCGTTCAAACGGCCTCGCGGGAGCCTGTGAGCCCCTCTAGCGCATGTGGGCCAGACGGTTGAGCCCATCGAGATACACTTTGGCGCTGGCTTCGATCGCGTCCGTTGAGGCGCCCCGCCCCACTACCCGACGCTCACCCTTTTCGAGCTGCACCGTAACTTCACCCATGGCTTTCGTGCCGCTGGTGACAGCGTGAATGTCGTGGGTACCAGACGGCTCCTCTTGACATTTTTCACTCACCGGTATACATGTAGAACTTCTAGGTATGATTACGGGCGAACAGAGATCGGATTTTCTCAAGGGCACGCTTGACATGTTGATCCTGAAGGTGGTTGCGCTCGGGCCCATTCACGGCTATGCGCTCGCGCGGCGGATTCAGCAGATCTCTCGGGACGTTTTTCAGCTTCAGCAAGGTTCGCTCTATCCCGCGCTGCACCGGCTGGAGGACCGCGGCTGGCTGCGCGCCGAATGGAAGGCTACGGATACAGGGCGCGAAGCGAAGTTTTATGCATTAACGACCTTGGGAAGGAAGCAGTTGGAGAGTGAACTGGTCAATTGGGAGCGATTGACGGAGGCGGTCGCCTTGATCCTTCGGACGGCAGGGTAGCCGGCCGCAAACGAGGAGCAGAGGTCATGCGTTGGTATCGCCGATTTTTCCGAAGACGTCGCGCTGAAACGCAGCTCGACGCGGAGCTGTGCTTCCACCTCGATCAGCAAATTGCCGACTACGTCGCCGCCGGCATGACGCCGGAAGAGGCCCGTCGCCGCGCGCGTCTGGAATTCGGCGGCCTCGATCAAGTTAAAGAAGAATGCCGGGACGTGGGCGCCGCGAGATTCGTTGAGTCCTTAGCCCAGGACATGCGCCAGGGTTTGAGGATGCTGCGCAAGAACCCGGGGTTCACCGTGGTCGCGGTCCTCACCTTGGCGCTCGGCATTGGCGCGAACACCGCTATTTTCAGCGTGATTGACGCCGCCTTGCTGCGCCCGTTGCCTTATGACCGGGCCGAGCAGTTGGTTAACATCTCAACGCTGCATTTGAACGGGAACGGGATGGTGATCTCGCCGGATTTCAAAGCCTGGCAGGAGCAGAGCGGGATCTTCGAATCGGTCGGGGCTTTTACTCTAGGCTTCAACTCCTACAGCCGCGGAGCCAACCTCACAGGAGTTGGGGAGCCGGCCCGCGTTGAGGCCATAAACATCACGCCTGGATTCTTCCGCGTGCTCGGCGTGCAGCCGATTCTGGGACGCAGCTTCAGCGAGGCCGAGGGTCAGCCCGGTCACAATCAGGTCGCACTGCTCAGCTCGGCGGTCTGGCGCCGTGAATTCGGCGGCGACCGCAGCGTCCTGAACAAGACGATTCACCTGGATGGAATGCCGTTCACGGTCGTTGGCATCATGCCGGCAGGCCTGCTTTACCCTCCCGGAGATCTCTGGGTGCCGGAAGTGTTGGATGCTTCCAACTCTCTCCCCCAGAGCGCGGACTGGCGCATGCTCTACGTCATCGGCCGCTTGAACCCGGGTGTGAGCCTGGCCAAGGCGCGGGCGGACCTGGAAGTCCTCACCCACCGCCTCGACGCGCAGTTTTCGCCGGGACGAAGAAAGGCCCGCTCGCGCTGGCACGTGGAAATCATTCCGCTCCGGCAGTTGCTGGCGGGCGACGTTGGGCAACTGCTGCTCATTCTCCTGGTGGCGGTGGGCTTTGTGCTACTGATTGCGTGCGCCAATCTTGCCAACCTGCTGCTGGCGCGGGCCGCGGCTCGCGGCAAGGAGGTGGCGGTCCGGGCGGCGCTAGGCGCAAGCCGTTTCCGGTTGGTGCGCCAGTTTCTGGCGGAAAGCGTCCTGCTGGCGGCGCTTGGGGGAGGGCTCGGGTCGGTGGTGGGATTGTGGGCTGAGAGGGCCATGAAGCAACTCATTCCGCCCCAACTTCCCGCTGACGTCAGCCTGGATCCGCGGATTCTGGCTTTCGTCATCGGCGCCTCAGCCTGCGCGGTCATTCTCTTTGGACTGATTCCCGCGCTTTCTGCCTCGCGGGTGGATGTGAACGAAGGGCTGAAGGAAGGCGGGGCGCGGGCCGGCTTGGGACGGGGTGCGCATCGCCTGCGCGGTCTGCTGGTGGTGGCGGAGACGGCCCTCGCCTTGGTACTGCTGACGGGTGCGGGACTGCTGGCCCGCAGCCTGATGCGGCTCACTGAGGTAGATCTCGGTTTCGACCCGCACCACCTGCTGCTGGCCGACGTCTGGCTGCCCGTCACCCTCATCGATGAGCCCCAGCGTCAGGCCAATTTCTTTCAGGAGGCGCTTGAGCGTCTTGGCGCTCTGCCCGGCGTCGAAACGGCGGCGGCCACCACGCATTATCCGGTGAGCGTGTTCAATGCGCTGACCACCGGCGTCCTCATTTCCGGCGGACCCGCTCCTGAGTCCGGTCAGGCGATCTCTATCGCTGGCGTCAGTCCCGACTATTTCAGAGCCTTGGGCATTCGACTGCGCGAAGGGCGCTTCTTCAACAGCCAGGACGCGGCCAGCGCGCGCAAGGTTGTCATTCTGAACGAGTCGGCAATGCGCCGCGTCTTTGTGGGGCGCGACCTCGTTGGGCATGAAATCAGTCTGTATGGCACCAAGGGTCCCTGGCGCGAGGTGGTGGGAGTAATTGCCGACACGAGGAATTACACATTGGAGCGCGAGCCGTGGCCGGAAATCTATCTTCCGTACCAGCAGGAACCGTCCCTCTTCATGACCCTCGTACTGCGCTCCAAGGGCGACCCGATGGGCCTGGCCGCCGGCCTGCGGCGCGCCGTGGCGAGCGTGGACCCCAACGAGCCCGTGTCGGGCATCGAGACCATGGACGACGTGGTGCAGAAGCTGGTTGTTCCGCGGCGCTTCAAGCTGGTCTTGCTCGGGTCGTTCGCGCTGCTGGCCCTGGCGCTCGGCGCCATCGGACTCTACGGTGTGATTTCGTATGCGGTCACCGAGCGCACGCACGAAATCGGCGTTCGCGTGGCGCTAGGGGCCGAGCGCAGCGACGTGTTGAAGCTCGTGATCGGGCAGGGGTTCAAACTGAGCTTGATGGGTGTGGGGCTCGGGATCGCGGGCGCGCTGACGCTGACGCGGTATCTCTCGAGTCTGCTCTACGGCGTCAAACCGACTGATCCGTTCACCTTGGTTGCGGTCTCCCTTATTCTGGTGGCGGTGGCGCTGCTTGCAAGTTACGTACCAGCGCGCCGGGCCGCGAGAGTCGATCCCATGGTGGCGCTGAGACATGAATGAAGCGATCAGCTATCAGCTGTTCGACTCGAGGTTGCTCCGATTTCCCTTGACTTTTCCGATCGAATCTCTTATTCACTTGTTATGAACGCTGCTAGTCCGTCCACGCAAGCGTTGGCCAGTCGCAGCCGCCCAAATATCGGTGCGCGGACGCTTTTTTTGTATGGCACCGCCAAGAAGTTGGGCATATCCCACGATCTTATTGAAAGCCAATGAGTTAAAAATCGACTGGCGGAATACCCCACGACCTTATTGATTACAAAGGCTTTATAAAATTACGATGGGGGATATCCCACGATGTTATTGATAAATAAGGATCTTAGCTCGACGATCTCATGATTTCATTGAAAAATACACCTCTTAGCCTGCCACTATCCGTGAAACTTTTCGTTCCTAATCCCCGCTGTTTGATAAAGCGTCAAGACGAGGATCACGTGAGAATTTGACCTTCGCCTGGTCTGCCTCGGCTCGATCGCTTCCAGGTTCAAACAACATCAGCGGCAGCCCGAGCCACTCGACCGAGCGGTGCAAGGTAGTGCGTTCACTTTGGGTTTGCACTACAATGACCGGGTCCATGGAACATCGGAGCTGCGCGGTGAGCGGGCGCTTCATCAAGCCGGGTTTGGTTTGCCTATTCCTTGGATTCGCTGGCTTGTTTGCCTTAGGCTTGGCATCGGTTTTCGCTCCCGTCCAAGCTGGCCCAAAAGGCGGTGACACATCAGGGATCTCCCCCGGCCCCGCGGCCGGCGCTGCGCCAGCGCTGGCGGTCGATCTCAAGCCGGCCGGAAAACACGTTGCGGTGCTCATCGGTGGGCGGCCGTTTACCACCTATTATTTTGATCCTGCCATCGCCAAGCCTTATCTCTCTCCGTTGCGCAGCGCACAGGGCACAATCGTGACGCGCGGTTTTCCCATGGTGGATGACATCGCGGGCGAAGATCACGACGAGCCCCACCAGCGCGCCATGTTTTTCGCCCACGGCAACATCAATGGGCTGGACTTCTGGAACGAAGCCAGCTTTCGCCGCTGGAGCGGTCACGTGCTGGACTCGGCTTTTGGCCGCACCGTTTTCCGCAAACTGGATGAGGCTCAGGGTGGGCCCGACTCGGGATCGGTGCGCGTCGAGTTTGACCTCGTGAACTCCAAGGATCGGGCGATCGCCCAGGAAACCCAGGCCTTCACTTTTCGCGGCGACGAGAGCTCGCGAACGATCGATTGCGAGTTCACCATCCTCGCCAGCCACAGCGACGTGAAGATGGGTGACGAGAAAGACGGGACCTTTGCCATCCGGCTGGTAAAGGCTCTCGACTCTCCGCCCGGCCACATGGTGAATTCCGAAGGCGCTACCGATGAGGCGGGCATCTGGGGCAAACGGGCGGATTGGGTGGATTATTATGGAGACGTCGCGGGCGAGGAGCTGGGTGTAGCCGTGTTCGACTGCCCGCAGAATCTTCGCCATCCCACCACCTGGCATGCCCGCGGTTACGGCCTGCTGGCCGCCAATCCATTCGGCCTGAAGTACTTCACCCACGACAAGGGCAACGATGGCAGTTACACGATTCCGGCCGGCAGTTCACTGGTGCTTCGCTACCGGGTCCTGATTCACCATGGGGATTACCAACAGGCTGGCGTGGCGGAAGCCTATCGACAGTACGCGGAGAGCAGCCGGCAGTAAGCAGAGCCGTCGGAAGAGGAATTATGACAGCAGAATCGGATCTGAGTCGTCGGGATTTCCTCAAGACCACCACCCGCACTACAGCGGGGCTGGCGGCGCTCGGCGGGGTGACCTTCCTGACTCGCCCACAGAGGGTATTCGGAGCCAACGACCGCGTACGGGTGGCCGTGTGCGGTCTTCACGGGCGCGGTAAGGATCACCTGGCTGCCTTCTCGCAGGTGCCGAATGTGGAGATCGTGGCTCTCTGTGACGTGGACGAGAACGTGTTGAACAGGCAGGTAGGACGCGTCACCGGCAGTCCGCAAACTTTTGTCGACGTCCGCAAGCTGCTGGAAGATAAATCCATCGATGCCATCTCCATCGCGGTACCCAACCACTGGCACTCCTTGATGGCCATTTGGGCGTGCCAGGCCGGCAAAGACGTCTACGTGGAGAAGCCTTGCTCGCACAACCTCTGGGAGGGCCGTCAGCTCGTGCTCGCGGCGCAAAAATACAATCGCATCGTGCAGCATGGCACCCAGATTCGTTCCGCGCCTGCCGCCCGGTCGGCGATTCAGCAGATCCACGACGGCGCTATTGGCGAGGTCTACCTGGCGCGAGGTCTCTGCTTCAAGTGGCGGGATACGATCGGGCATGCGCCGCCGAGCGCAGTCCCACCTGGAGTCCATTATGACCTTTGGACCGGCCCGGCGCCGCTGAAGCCGTTCACCAAGAACCGGTTTCATTACAACTGGCACTGGATCTGGGACACCGGCAACGGCGACATCGGCAACCAAGGCGTGCACCAGATGGACGTGGCGCGCTGGGGTCTGGGGTTGAAGTTTCCCAATCGGATCTCAGCGGTGGGCGGTCATTTCATGTTTGATGATGATCAGCAGACGCCCAACACTCTCAACTGCGCTTTCGAATTCGATCTGCCGGACGGCAAGCGCAGGCTGATGGAGTTCGAGGTGCGGCACTGGATCACCAATCGCGAAGCTGGGATCGGCGAAGCCGGCCTGGTGGCGGCAGGGGAGCACGACTCCAACGTGATCGGCAATATCTTCTACGGGTCAAAAGGGTACCTGGCTACCGGTGACGAGGACGCTTGCAGTTACAAGACCTGGCTTGGCCGCGACCAGAAACCCGGTCCGTCCGGCCACGGCTCGGGCGATCACTTTGCGAACTTTATCGACTGCGTTCGGAACCGCAGGCCCGAGGATCTGAATGCGCCCATCGAAGAAGGATACATTTCCGCCGGGCTAGTCCATCTAGCGAATACCTCGTATCGTCTGGGCCGGACTTTGCGCTTCGATCCCGAATCGGAGCAGGTGATCGGCGACGACGAGGCCAATAGGCTACTGCGGGATGGCGACCGCGAGTATCGGCCGCCCTTTGTAGTGCCCGAGGAAGTGTAGGGTTGTTTCGGGTCGACGCGGAACGCCGCCTTCCCGTGCGCCTTAGCTCGAAATCGCCGCGCATCCTCCTTTTTTCGCAGCTCTCCAAGGTCCACGGCCGATTCGGCCGTCTTTGATAGACTCCAGATGATCTCAGTTACTGGGGAGACTTCCCACACTCAAGTTCGTCTTGTCTTGCAGGTGGACCACCAAATTGGATCGAGAACTGAATAGGACCTTGCGCAGGACGTAATCATTATACGTTCCCAGAGGTATGACCTCGATGGCCTCGCCGCTTTCCGCATCCCACAGAGCGATGTCCTGCTTATGTTTTCCTCCTTCTCCAACCTCCGAATCCAAGAGAATTGCCAGGCGGCGACCATCCGAAGTGAAGCCTAGAGGCTCGCCGTCCAAGCCCTTGGCAACAATCCGAACAGATGACCCCTCCGCTAGATCGACAATTTCGCACTGGCCGCGTCCCTTCAAGGCGAGCCAGCGCCCATCAGGTGAGAAGGCTGCGGCCTGCTCCGAGTTCCAATAGGGGAGGTTGCCAGGGAGGATCCGGAGCAGTGCGCCGGTGCCAGGATCCCACTCTTTGGCCCGCTCATGTCCTTGGCTGGAGATCAGAGACTTTCCATCTGGGGCGAAGGTGAGGCTATATACTCCTCCGTACCCTTCGGGTCCCGCCTTCCAGCGTTGGATCACCCTACCGGAAGACAGGTCGAATATGCTGATCGCCATCGTGCTTGCAGCTTCTCCAACTGCCAGCCAATGGTTATCCGGGCTGAACGCGAGCGATGCTATGTCGACGGGCAACTCTTCGTTTTGAAATGAGAACGTACTCTTTGGGAGTGTCTGCAGCAAGGAGCCAGACTGGACATTCCAGATGGCAATGTCACTTGAGCATTCCGCAGCCAGCAGTTGGCCATCGGGACTGAGGCGTAGTCTTCTTACGTCAGAGGGGCCTTGCCGGCCTAGAGTGCGGATGACATTGCCAACTCTGGCGTCAATGATGCTTATTGAATCGCCGCCCCCGCCAGCCGCGATAAGCCGACCGTCAGCGCTGAGGTCAAACAGGCTTTCCCCGGCTAGCGATATCGTGTGTGATTCATTGATGGCAAGGTCCGCCGATTGCGGAAGAGGCTCAGGGCCCCGGCTCAATGCTATCATCGGAAACGTTAGGATGCCCACAACAGCTCGACCCAACCATCGAGGTTTCTTGATTCTGTCCCGTAGCATTATCAGTTACCTCCTCCTGACACCCCCGCTGGAATTAAGTGCGTTCCCACCGAATAAAGCGTGGCGGTTCCCGAGTTCCCGTTCAGCTTGATTTCAATGGTCAGAGTATAAGGGTCTGTCGAAGGAGCTGCGTTGAAGGTTGCTCTCCCTTTCGAATAAGGACCTATAGTGGATTGGTCGGTGCAGTTGGCGGGTGGACCTCCAGCACTACACAAAATGTCGCTCACGCCGTTGTTGGCATCAAGACAATTCCCACTTGCCGCACAACCAACTGTCGTTATGTTTTCCTCGGTTCCATCTCCGGTCTGGCCATTCAGACCGTTGAAGTGCGGCCAATTTCCGTTGCTCATTGAACCGTAGACGGTGCCGCTAATCACCACGTCCACGCTCTGGCCGGCAGTGACGTTCCAAAGTGTCGTTCTTCCCATCAAGAGTGTATACGGCCCCTTGGGGTCCAGTTGTATGTTCACGTTTGAGCCATTGGTTCCGAGGGCGGTGCAGATGCTCGAGGGTGTGCTGTTGCAGGTGTAGGACTGCCACTGGTAAATAGTCGCACCTTCTGAGCAGCTAGTATTGAGGTAGCTGGCTACCGTCCCATTGGCGCAAGCCTCTACTTGTACCGGGCCGACGGGTGGAACGACGGGTGGGACGCCCTGCGAACTCGACGACCCACCGCCGCCGCACCCCAGCGTTGTGAAGAAAGCTGCCAGACCCAAGGCCGGCAACACGATCAGTGCAACCGAACACGGTTTTCTCTGCCGGACCATCTCCATCACGCCCCCTCTCAAGAAGACCTTCCTCAAAATCAACGATCGATTCGTTGCTAAGCACGCCCTCGACGATCTTGCCATCGATTGGGTCGTCCGCGCCTGGTGGCCAAAGCCTCAGCGCCGCCAAGAAGAAGGTCTGTCCCAAACCATCCCAGGACTGCAAGACTTATGAAACCGCAGACAGGGAAAAAGTTGCGGCCGGAAAATGGAGAGACTTTCGAGCCTGAGCCGCGCGGCAGCCTGAGAGATCCAGTATCCATGTTCGGGAGTCGTGGACTTCCCCGGCCTTCCGTCTCAGAGGGCCTATTGCGGGCCGGCCGAAGAAACGCGCGCTCGGGCGACCCGCGGGATCAAATTGCGATCGAGCAAAGCCGCAAGCTGGACGCGTTAGGTGTCCTCCCCCCATCTTTGCCGTTTGTATTCACGCAAACTGCGCTACCAGCGTCACAACGGCCCGACCCGGCATTTCAATCTGCCCGTCGGGAGCGATGGCTGGATAGGCTTTGAGCTCGTCGCCAGGTGAGTCCGACGTAATGTAAGGGGTGATCGACTCCAGCTTCCAGGCGCGTGCTCCCAATCGCAATTCCAACTGAACTTCCTGTACGTCGCCGTTCAGGTTGATATAGACGGCTACGACCTGGCGCCCTTGCTCGTCTTTGAACGCTGTCCCCATCAGCCCCCGGATGTCGTGGCCCGACCCCGCCAGCTCGATGCGTTTCATACCTGGCCGCACAAAGCGGCTGTAATTCCCGAGAACCCACATCAGCCGGGCCGGATAGATGGTCTCAGGGTCGCCAAGCTTCTGCCAATCGGTGTAGATCAACCCGTCTTTGTAGTCCTCCCGCGAGACTGCAGTCCACCAATGCCAGGCAGACACCCCGGCCAAGGTCAGATCCAAATGAATGATGCGCGCGGCATCCAGCGCGGTATTCATCGTTAAGTCACGGCCGCGGCCGCCTTGGCCTTCGCTTCCCAGCAGGACGCAGTATTCAGTCTGCCATAGCTTCCAGCCTGCATACGGCTGCATCTTGTGGCCGAGAGTCGCTCGGTTCTCCACAAGGCTTCCCCGGAGCAAGTCTGAATTGTAGCTGTGGTAGCCGATCCGGCCTGACAGCAGCCCGTTCACGGAAGAGGCGCCCCAAAAGTCCTCAAGATAGTTGCCGAAGGTGGTTCCATACTTCGTTGTGGCCCTCTCATTGAGGTGCCACATATCAGGCAGGCATCCACTCTCCACCAACGCGATCTGAGTGGGCAGTTGGCGGCGCTTCAATTCCGCCGCCAGGCTGCGCACGATAGCCTTGATGACGTCGTTGCTGGCCCGGTTCCCCTCCTGTGAGTGTCCCGTCCAGTCCCACTGAGGCTCATTAACCGGGCTGACGTAATCGAAGGTAACGCGCTGCCGCTCATCGGGATTGTCGCGAAAGTGCGCCAGGATATCCGCCAGATAGCGGGCAAACTGACCCTCGAATCCCGGCTTGAGGTTGCTTGGAGCTTTGTCCGGGTCGCAAAAGGTGAGGCCGTTCCGTGTTATTCGGCCTGGCGGACTGTTCGCAAAGGCCAGGAACTGCGGCACACCCCGCGCCTTGGCGGCGCCCAGGAACCAGCGCTCGTTCGCCTGGCGCGTCCAGTCGTACCTTCCCTCACTTATTTCGAAGGTCTCGACCGTGCGCCAGGGATTGGTAATTTGCGGGTTGATCCCACCCCCAAAGTTAAAGCGCCAGCAGGAAAGTCCGATGCCCCGGGTGCGCGAGAAAAGCAAGTCAGCTACGCGCTCTCGGTTCGGTAGCGACCATCCTCCGATCTTCTGCATGCTCCAACAATCCGATGCCCCGAAGTTCTCGATCACTTGATATTCGCTGTCGAGCAGGATTGTGTCGCGGTGCTGCGACAAGCTGACTCCACCCCACGTGTCGAGCGCTCCCGCCAGGGTCCCGAAGACGATGGCCCCGAGGGCAGCGCGTCGGGAACAGCGGACGCCTGTTGCCTTCTTCAGAGAACCGTTGCAGGGCCTGATCATGTCTTCCGCCTGACACACCGTTGCCGTCGCGCGTCTTCGGGCGAGGCTGAGCGCCTCAGTCTGGATTTCCAAGCTCCTATGGGACGCCCTCTTTTGGCTCTAGAGACTATGGGAATCTGGCTTTGGCTGTGGCATCATCTTTGTGAATTCACAAATCATCATATCTGGGTATCCACTTGACTCAGGTAACCCCTACCGGTTGTGGTTTCGCCTCGGTGTTTCGAACGATGGATGCGTAAGTGGCTGGTTCTACGGCCACCGCCTGCTGGACAAGCCGGAAGAATAGTTTGCCTCGGCGGC
>DATDGR010000075.1:0-22687 GCA_036521995.1 Terriglobia bacterium
GTTTCCACTTATCCTCAGGAATTAGTCGAGGCTCAACAATGGCTTCGGCAAAACGGCAATCTCGAAGGCCAGCAATTGATGGACGCAGCCAGGCAACAGAATTGGGACCCCAGCGTGCAGGCTCTGGTAGCATTCCCGAACGTGATGGCATTGCTCAATGGCAACATTCAATGGGCAACGGCTCTTGGTCAGGCTTTTCTCGCGCAGCCGACAGATGTCATGAATGCCATTCAGAATCTACGCGCCCAGGCGAGAAATAACGGCCAGCTTGCGGATACGCCTCAGCTTTCTGTCAACACCGAGTTTCAGGACGGCCAGAGCGCAATTGAAATCCAGCCGTCTGATCCGCAGACGATGTATGTTCCGGCCTACAATCCTTACTCTGTCTGGGGTCCTCCGGTTGCAGGCTCCTATCCGGCGCTTTCTTACGCAGGAAGTGCTTTCGGATCGCTCATCGGGTCAGCCATTAATCTCGCCGGGCTCTTTGCCGGGTTCCCCGGATTACTCGGACCGAGCGGTTGGGGCTGGGCGCTAAGCTGGCTGGCCCACACTTTGTTGGTCAACAACTCCTTTCTGAGCAATTTTGGGTTTCGAAATACTGGTGCCGGCTACAGTGGATCCACCGCTTGGGTGCACAACCCTGGTTACCGCGGTGGCGCTCCCTACGCATCGAATGGCAGCGGATGGCGAACGTTCGGCGGCGGCGCTCGGATGTTTTCAGGCGTACCGCCGCGAGCGGCCTTGATGCCACCGAGATCGGTTGGGAGCGGAAACTTCCAAGCGAGCAACTGGGCCGAAAGCAGCGGCAGCTGGCGAAGGTTCGCAAGTAATGCGCGTCCACCCGCTTACCAGGCTCCCGACCGTTTCGCGGGCAACGCCTACCGTACCAGTTCAGCAAGCTATCACGCCCCGTTCACGGACTGGCGGTCCCGCGCGCCGAGCAATGGCGGTTTCTCGACCTCCTACAGCAATGGAGCGCGATCGGCCTCCCGAGCGGTTGAACAGTCGAATGGGTCATGGAGACACCCGTTCCGATCCTCGCAACCGCGAATGGATTCCCGGCACAGCTTCTGGCCAGGACAGTCTTCCGCTCCGCGCCGCTCTTCCAAGCCAGCGCACATGCCTAAGCCGCCGCATTTTTCGGCTCCGCACTTCAAGTCGCATGACTCGCCCCACTTTTCACATGCTCATTCCGGTGGAAAATCACACCGCTGGTGAAGTCAGGCGCGCAACCCCTCCGATAGTCTAATAGCCATAAATAATTGATTTCGTTGATCTTCAAGAATGGTAGCCCCGGGGACATTCGAGCTGCCGACCCGCGGTTTAGGAATCTAGCGCAGTTAGGCTAACCCGTTGATTTTGTCGCACGGCTGGCAACCGACAAGCACGTTCATGCACGCTGGGGACACTGGAGTGGTACTCAAGTGGTATCCGTTGGGGAAACGAGCAGATTGACAAGAGCATAGCCCGAGGGCGGAGACACGACGTTAGCCGCCTTACCTGCGAAAGGCCTTGAAGCCGGGCTGAACTGAGTGTATAGTATCGATATGTTTAGAGCCGCGCCGGGAGTTCGGGGCCTGGAGATTCTCCACCGAGCCTAAGTTTGCAGGCCAAAATCAGGCTCCAAAGGGTCGAAAAAACGTACACCCCCCCCCACCCCCAAAGCTGGAATGTGATTTAGAATCAGCGACATAACCCTGTGTAAAACTCGCCCAAAGCTGGAATGTCCTTTAGAATCAACAAAAGTGTGCTGTACACTATCGTTTTTTTCCGTCGTACAACTCATTTATAGTCAGCAGGTTATAAGGATGGTGCTTTTGAAAGTGTGAACTCAAATCGGGTTCAAGTCAAGGCAGGTTGCGACTCGGCGAGCAGGCAAATCCCGCGGCTGTACGCCTTCCATTATTTCCTTTTGGACATCGGCAGAATCGCGGCGTACAGGAGTACTTGCGCCAAAAGCATCCGTGCACGCCAACACAACTTCAGGCACTGCCAAGAGTCGCAAGTCAAGCGCTGGCAGTTGATTTCCCCTCCAAAAGCAGCTAAGCTGTCCTGTTACTCTGATGTTCGGACCCGCGCCAGCTCGTGCCACCTATTGGTTTTGGGGCTTTACGTTGCCCCAGTAAGCCGCGTGGGCCGGTCTGACCTGAGTAAGAAGAGAGATTGAAAGAGACGAAGCCCACTCGAAGCTGAGTGGGCTTTGGCGTTTCAGCAGGCTGCGGGAAAGCCCTTGGATGGTGTCATCCTGAGCAACGCGAAGGATCTGCTTTTGTTTATTTTCAATAGGACACAGCAGATGCTTCGCTGCGCTCAGCATGACAAACGCCTCTTTTCCGCGGCCTCTTTGAGGAGGACATCGTGATCATTTCCATGCGCCGCCACGCCACCAAGGAGCAGATCGAGCACGTCTGTGAGCGTATCCGCGAATTCGGATACAAAGTCCACTCCATCGCCGGCGATGAACGGGTGGTGATCGGAGCCGTAGGGGTGGGCGACGTCACCGCCTGTCTCGAGATGCTGGAAGCTACGCCCGGGGTGGAGAGCGCCGTCAGAATCTCCGCACCCTACAAGTTCGTCAGCAAGGAGTTCAAGCAGGAGGGCACCCGCGTGCGGACCAACGGCGTGGAGGTGGGCGGCGACGAATTCGTGGTGATGGCCGGTCCGTGCTCGGTGGAGAGCGAGAAGCAGATCATGGAGACGGCGGAGGGCGTAGCCCGGGCCGGTGCCAAGATCCTGCGCGGGGGCGCCTTCAAGCCGCGCACGTCACCCTATGACTTTCAGGGTCTGGAACAGGAAGGGCTGGAGCTGCTGGCCAAGGCGCGCGAGGCCACAGGATTGGCCGTGGTCACCGAGATCATGAGCGACAAGGACGTCAGCCGCGTGGCCGAGTACGCGGACCTGATGCAGGTGGGCGCGCGCAATATGCAGAATTTCTCGCTGCTGAAGGAGCTCGGCCGATGCGGCCGGCCGGTGCTGCTGAAGCGCGGCATGAGCTCCACCATCAAGGAGCTCCTGATGTCGGCCGAGTACATCACGGCGCACGGCAATCCGAATATCGTGCTCTGCGAGCGCGGCATCCGCACCTTCGAAACAGCCACCCGGAACACTTGCGACCTCGCCGCCGTGCCGCTGTTGCATGAGCTCACGCATCTACCGGTGATCGTCGATCCCAGCCATGCCACCGGCAGGCGCAGCCTGGTGCCCCCACTCTCCTGCGCCGCGGCCGCGATCGGCGCGGACGGCCTGATCGTGGAGGTTCATCCCTGCCCCGAGAAGGCTTACAGCGACGGCGCTCAGTCGCTTGACCTGGGACAGTTCCAGAAAATGATGCGGGACCTCAAAGGCTACCTTGCGCTCTGGAGCGAGACCCGGAAGCAGCAGCCGGCTTGAAGAGCGGCCCGCCCAACGTGACGCCCTCTGGCCGTCGATTTCCGACCGAGCGCTTCAAAGGAGGGCTGTTTTCCCAGAGTGCGCCGCTACGCAGCGGCTGCCGATACCCGCTCGACGGATGGCTTCGCCGGAGCCAGCGCGATCAGGGCTACGCCGATGACAACCAGGACGGCCGAGCCCCACAGCAGTTCGCGATCGCCCGGATCCTGGAATGCCATGACCGCCATAACCGTGGCGTGAGCGAAGCTCGACCAGGCGGCGAAGGCGATCAGGCTGCGATTCGCCGGCGGGTTCCGCACCGCCATCAACAATAGAACCCCGAGGGTGACATAGAGGCTCAGCATCATCGTATCGCCACTGTCGGCCTGATTCTGTTTCCAATGCCACAAAGCCGTCGTCAATGGATAAATCCCAGCCGTAAAGAGCAGTCCCACCAGCACCAGCACAACCTTCAGCGCCCATTCTCGATTCATAATGCCCTCCCCGCGAAATCACGTCTCTTTGAAGAACAGTTAGCTGAAAAACTCCCTCAGGCCGTCATTCCGAGGAGCCGTAGGCGACGAAGAATCTCGTAAGTACTCGACAGTGACAAAGGCAGATTCTTCGCGAGTTTACCCTGAGCTCCTTCGCTCTGCTCAGAGCCTGCCCTGAGCGCAGCGAATGGAACCGTTCGCCAAGGGACGGCGAACGGGCTCAGAATGACAGTGGCGGAAGGTCTCTTCAAACAGACGGTCAATTCAAGGCGTGCGCTGATCCGCCCAGCCGCCTCCCAGCGCATTGATGAGTTGCACGCTGCTCACGAGTCGCATGCCCAGAATCTGGCTGGAGAGCCGCTGATTGTTTAGGAGCGCAGCTTCGGCGGTGAGCACTTCGAGGTACTCGGCGAGTCCCTCTTTGTAACGGGCGGTCGAGAT
Source organism: Terriglobia bacterium (assembly GCA_036521995.1). Lineage (GTDB taxonomy): Bacteria > Acidobacteriota > Terriglobia > UBA7540 > UBA7540 > Gp13-AA77. The sequence goes on from DATDGR010000075.1 coordinate 4,305, forward strand.
GTTCACGGAGCGCTGGGAGGCCTGCACCGCCAGGTTCTGGGCGTGGCCCTGGTCCTCCAGCACCCGTAGATCCGACAGTCCGTCCTCGACCTGCTGAAAGGCGGTGAGCACCTGCTCGCCATAGTTGTCGACCGCTTCCCGGTAAACCGCCTGGGCGTACTGGTAATTGGCTTTGATGCGCCCGCCCTGGAAGACCGGCACCGCAAGCAGCGGCGTGACAAACCATTCCGTGCTGGGACCCGAAATCAGGTTGGTGAGCGAACTACTGAGGTAGCCGCCGCTGGCGGTCAAACTGAGGTCCGGGTAATAGGCAGCCCGGGCCACTCCGATGCGGGCGCTGGCCGCAGCCATCTGCCGCTCGGCCTCGGCCACGTCCGGACGGCGCTCCAGCAGGTCGGCCGGCAAGCCGGGCGGGAGAACCGGCGGGCTGAGATCCAGCGGGTTCGCCGGCAGTGAAAACTCCGCGGCAGGCCTGCCCAGAAGCACCGCGACAGCGTGCTCGAGCTCGTCTCTCTGGCGTTCATCACCCACATAGAGGGCCTTGGTAGCATTGAGCTGGGTCTCGGCCGCCGCCACGTCCAGTCCGCTCGCCAGGCCGCCCTGGTAGCGCTTGCGGGTGAGATCCAGGAAATCCTGCTGCACCTTGATATTCTCCTGGAGCACGGCCCGATCCGCGTCGAGATAGCGCAGGTTGAAGTAGTCCTGGGCGAGGTCCGATTTCAGCGTCAGCAGGACAGTTTGGTATGCGGCCACGCTCGCCTGGTAATCCGCGCGCGAGGCCTGCAGGGAGCGGCGCACCTTCCCGAAGATGTCGACTTCATAACTCGCGTCCAGCGGAAGTTCGAAGGTGTTGTACGAATAGGAGGTGGCCGTCACGCCGGGCGTGATGGGACGATTTGCGCCCACGTGCTCTCGACTGGCGCTGACATCAGCGCTAACCGCAGGATAGAGCTGCGCCTGGGTCACCCGAGCGAGCGCCCGGGACTCGTCCACGCGTTCCACAGCCGCTTTCAGATTCTGATTGGCGCTGGTGGCCTGCTTTTCCAGGCCGTTCAGCACGGGATCGCCGAACACCACCCACCAGTCGCCCTTGGAGATCTCGTCTCGAGGCTGCGCGTCTTTCCACCCGGGCGGCGGAGCCTCTTTGAAAGCCGGGGGGACCTCCACCTTCGGGCGCTGGTAGTTGGGGCCCACCGTGCACGCGGCCTCGAGAATCAAAGCCAGCGCAATTATCGCAGGGGCCAGGAGTTGCCCTAGCCGGGTGCTGGCTCTTCTTGGGGTCCCGTCCGGCATCGCCGCCGCCGATGGCCTTTTCACCATTGGGGTCGCGTCTCCGAAGCCGGAGGCTGAGAGGGAGGTTGCACGACCACCAGGACGCCGTCGGTAATGGAATCGGAAGGAGTCGCGATGATGGAGTCGTCGGGTCGAAGTCCGGCAAGCACCTCCACGCTATTGCCAAGGTCACGGCCAAGCCGGATGTCCTGAATATGAACCTTGCCCTCGTCCTCCACCAGCGCCACCTGTGTGCCCTGGGCGCGGAACAGAAGGGCGCTGGTGGGGATGATCAGCGTGGGTCTGGTCGAGCGCAGGTGAAAAGTGACCTCGCCGAATTGACCAGGCGCCAGCTCATCGCTGGGATTCGGTACGTGGACCTCTGTGAGCAGAGTGCGCGAGACGGGGTCGATCGCGCCTGCGGTGCGGACCACCTGGCCTGCGAATTTCTTGCCTGCCACCTCGGGAACCTCAACATCGGCCGGCGTCCCCGGTGCGATGTCGGGACCGTAGGTTTCAGGGACGTTGACGTAAACGCGGAGGCTCGAGGTCTGGGCCAGCCTGAAGAGAACCGTGTTGTTGCCGGCGGCGATCAGACTGCCGATGTCAATGTAGCGGGCGGTGATGGTACCCGCAAACGGCGCCGTGACCTTCTCGAAGGATTGCAGATCCTTCAGTTGACCGACCGTGGCCATCGCGGCCTTCAGATTGGCTTCGTCCGCCTGAAGCGTGCCGTTCGCCTGATCCACCTCCTGCTGCGAAACGCCGTCGACTTTCACCAGATTCTGGTATCGAGTGGCGGTGACCCGAGCCAGATCCAGGTTGGCCTGGGCTTGAGCCTGCGCAGCCTCCGCCTGGCGCAGTTGCTGATCCAGTTCCGGAGTCTCGATCTCCGCCAGGAGCTGGCCGGGCTGCACGCGAGCGCCGATATCGACAAGCCAGCGCTTGATGTAGCCGCTGGTGCGCGCATAGATGGGGGTTTCGATGTAACCTTGTAGGTTGGCCGGAAACGTCACATTGAGCTGGGAGGCGCTCGATTGCGGATGAATCACGCTTACCGGAGTGGCGGCGTTAGCGCGCACGTCGGCGGCCAATTCCTCGCGCACGGCCCGCTGATGACGGAGTCCGAAGTACAAGGCCAGCGCGAAGGCAGCGGCTGCCAGGATGGCAATCGCGGCCAGGCTCTTCCCTGCCGTGGTACGCTTCGGCTCGGGAGGCTCCAGGGTGCCGTTGGCCCGCTCCTGCGACCGCTTCTCCTCGCCGGCAGTGACGCTTGGCATTTTGTGAGTCCTTCAACCCAGTCGAACGGCTGGTTGCTGGGAGCCGGGCGGGCTCTAAACCTGTGGCACGCCCATCCGGCCTGGTTTAGAACGACGGGTTTGGTTCTGGCTCACCCTCTTGGGTGGCGAGCCGGTGGTATCCCTTCCTGCGCACAGCGCTGAACACCACCGGAACGAAGAATAGAGTGGCCACGGTGGCAATCAACAGACCCCCGATGACGGCCCGGCCCAGTGGAGCGTTCTGCTCTCCCCCCTCGCCGATACCGAGGGCCATGGGCAGCATGCCGATGATCATGGCGAGAGCGGTCATGATCACCGGGCGCAGCCGCGTGAATCCAGCGGACAGCGCCGCCTCCACCGGGTTCTTCCCCTCCTTGAGTTCACCGGTGGCAAAGGTGACCAGCAAAATGCTGTTCGAGGTTGCCACCCCAATGCACATGATGGCGCCCATGAGCGACGGAACGTTGAGCGTGGTGCGAGTGACAAACAGCATCCAGACAATCCCGGCCAACGCGCCCGGGAGGGCCGTAATAATAATAAAGGGATCGGCCCAGGACTGAAAATTCACCACCATGAGCAGATAGACGAGGAGGACAGCGAACAGGATTCCATATTCGAGGCCCGTGAAGGAGGAGCGCATGGTTTCGACCTGGCCACGCTCCACCATGAAGCTGCCCCGCGGCAGTTGCCCGCGGAATTCGTCCATTACCTTATCCACATCCGCCGCCACGTTGCCCAGATCCCGGTCCTGGGTCGTGGCATAGATGTCCACGACGCGTTGCACGTCATAGTGGCTCACCACGGCCAGCGTCTGGCCACGCCGGATGCCGGCCAGATTGCCCAGGATCTCCGGCTGGGGAACGTTGCCGCCCGCAATGGGAAGGCTCCGCAGGTCATTCAAGGTATCCATGTGATACTGAGGGGTCTGCGTCACGACCGTGTAGTTCACGCCCTGCGGGCTTAACCAGAAGCTGGGAGCGGTCTGAAAGCTGCTGGCCAGACCCACCAAGGTGTCGCTGGCGACATTGGCCTGGGTGAAACCCATCTCCTGCGCCTTGGTTCGATCCACATCCACGAAAACCACAGGCTGATTCAAGGCTTGTTGAATATGGACGTCGGCCGCGCCGGGAATCTGGCGGATGCGGGAGACCATGGCGCTGGCCACCTTGAAGTTTCGCTCCATATCTTCGCCGACCAACTGGATGTCGATGGGCGAAGGGCGGCCGAAGTTCAGAATCTGGCCCACGATGTCAGCCGGTTGGAAAAAGAATTGAGTGCCCGGGAACTCCCTCGGCAGTTTGCGGCGGAGTATCCGGATGTAATCCGGCGACGGACGATGGTGGGGACTGAGCGAGATCAGAATCTCCGCGTCCGAAGTCCCGATCACCCCGCTGTTACTGTAGGTCAGGTTGATACCGCTGTAGGGCATTCCGATGTTATCCAGCATCGTATTCAGTTCGTGGGGCGGTATCTCCTGCCGGATGGCCTGCTCCACGCGCTCGCACAACGCCGCAGTTTCCTCGATGCGCAAGCCGATGGGAGCGCGGAGGTGCAGCCGGATCTGGCCGGCGTCCACGTACGGGAACAGGTCCGATCCCAGCAGCGGAATCAGGAACAGGCTGGCCACGCAAAACCCTAGAAAGGCGACGCCAAACGTTAGGCGATGATGCAGGCACCATTCGAGCAAGTGCGCGTATCGCTCCCGAAGGCGCTCGAACCCCCCCTCGAAACCGCCATGGAAGCGCCGGAACCAGCCCGGGCCGCGGTGCGGTCGATTCCGTCTCTCTTCCTCCAACCGCCTCTCGGAGCGGTAGAAGTAGAACATCATGGTGGGAACCAGGGTGCGGGAGAGCAGGTAAGAGGCCAGCATGGCGAAGACCACGGCTTCGGCCAGCGGCCGGAACAGGAAGCCGGAGATCCCGGTCAGAAACATGATGGGAACGAAGACGATGCAGATGCTGAGGGTGGCGACGAAAGCGGGCGTGGCGATCTGGCTGGCGCTGGCCAGGATCGTCTCCCTCAGCGACTTGCCTTCCGGCAACAGGCGGTTGGTATTCTCCACCTCCACCGTGGCGTCATCCACCAGGATGCCCACGGCTAACGCCAGGCCCCCCAAGGTCATCATGTTGATGGTTTCGCCCAGCGAACTCATGGTGAGCAGCGAAGTGAGGATGGCGAGCGGAATCGAGATGGCCACCACGATCGTCATGCGCCAACTTCCTAGAAAGACGAGAATCATGGTGGCGGTCAGGAAGGCAGCGATGGTCGCTTCCCGGAGCACTCCCTTGATGGCAGCGCGCACGAATAAGGACTGGTCCGCAATCGGATTGATCTCCAGGTCTGGAGGCAGGGCCGCCTGGATCTGGGGGAGGTGCGCCTTCACGCGGGAGACAATGTCCAGGGTCGAGGCCTTCCCGCTCTTGAAGACCGTGATCAGCGCCGAGCGGTGCCCATCGACGTGCACGATGTTGGTCTGAAACTGAAAGCCGTCATGCACGTGAGCCACGTCGCGGATGTAGACCGGCGTCCCGTTCACAACTTTAATAGGCAGATTGTTGAGTTCCGCTACTTGGGGCGGACTGCTGTTTAATTCGACGTCGTACTCGCGCGGCCCGAGCTTGATGGTGCCTTCCGGCAGGATCAGGTTCTGAGAGCTGACGGCGTTCACCACTTCCGCGCCGGAGACGCCGCGCGCCAGCAACGCCTGCGGGTCGAGATCGACGCTCACCTGCCGCTGCTTTCCGCCGTAAGGCCAGGGCATGGCGGCGCCTTCGATGTCGGCCAGTTGAATCCGGATAAAGTTGGCTCCCAGGTCAAAAAGCTGTCCCTCGGAGAGGGTCGGGCTGCTCAGGCCCAACTGCAGAATGGGCACGGTGGAGGCCGAGTAGGCAATCACCAGCGGGGGGGTGGTGCCGGGCGGCATCTGCCGGATGCCCGCCTGGCCTACAGCCGTAGCCTGAGCGACGGCGCCGTTGATGTCGGCATCCTGCTGGAAGAAGATCTTGATCACGCCAATACCGAAGTAAGACTGGGACTCGATGTGCTCGATGTCGTTGACGGTGGTGGTCGCAAAGCGCTCGTAGAGCCCCACCAACCGCCTTTCAATCTCGTCGGGCGCCAAGCCCGTATAGCCAAACACGATGCTGACCACGGGAATGTTGATGTTCGGAAAGATGTCGGTCGGGGTGCGCAGAATCGCCACCACGCTGAGGATCAGAACCAGCATTGAAGCCACCACAAAGGTATAGGGGCGATTCAGCGCGAGCCTGACGATCCACATCATAGGGCAGCTACCTTACGAACCTTGCTTGAAGCGGGGCCGCCCCCGAACTCAGGTGCAAGCCCATAGCTTTCAGATGCGGCACACTGTGAGGAGGTTCGACACCATGTTGTATCGAATCGCCGCCCCTTCAATCCCCCCGATTCAACCGGCTAAAGGGGCTTGGCGCGGATGTTCTGCTCGAAGCAAAAGTCCACCAGTGCCGGGCCGAAGCGTTGCTCGACGGCGGAGGGCACGTCAGACCTGTTCAGCAGCTTGTACTCGAACCAGATCGTACCGTCGGCCGGCTGACCCTCGGCAGCGCGAGGATTGACGATGGCCAGGAGGTACCCGTAAACGTTCTGGATGGCCACCTGAGCATCCCGCCACGCGTCGGGGAGCGCGTATCGCTGGGCGCCGGCGGTTCCCACGATCCATCCGGGCAGTACCCCGCCGTTCGTCCGCCAGTACTCAGTGCCAAAAATGCCGTTCATGTAGTAGTGCGAGTGGCTGGCCAGAATGTAGACCTTTTTGTGCGCCCCGTTTTGAGCTTTCAGCATCTCCCGGTACACCTCGCGCCCGCTGTCGATAGGGACCTGCTTACCCGATTCGCTCATACTGTGCCCGAATGAAATGCTGTTCGGCAACGGCTCATGCATGCCGACCACGATAGTCTGCACCTTTGAGTCCGACTCGTCCTTACCCATCACTCGATGAAACCAGGCCATCTGGTTGGCGTCGAATTGATCGATCGAGGCGTCGTCTAGGTTGATGAAATCGACGTCCCGCTCGGTCCAGTGATAGTAGGTCTCGAGCGTCGCCGTGCCGTCTGCCTCCCGCGCGCGGCGGAGAGCAGGTTGGTCCAGCCAGGACCGGAAGGTCTGGATGTAATCCGCCCGCGTGTGGATGACGGTCTTCTGGTCGCCCAGCTCGTGGTTGCCGATTCCAAGGTACACTGGCAAGGGCTTGAAAAGATCAAGCTGGTAGGTAATGAAATCCTGCCAGGCCATCTGGCGGTACTCATCGAGGCTCATCTTCTTCGACTGATAGCCCGGCCGCCGGCTGATGTCTTCATCAATGTTGTACAGGTTTCGAAAGTCTCCCAGGTGCCAGTAGAAGCCCACGCCCAAATTCTTGGCGCTGGCGGCAATGGCCGGCATGACGATATCTCCGCAGTTCCGGGAGTCGCCCGACACCGCAAATCGCCACGTGGCCGGCGATTCGGCAGCGCTTTGTGCGCCACGATCAGAGCGTGTCCGCGGCTGGGCGGGCATCTTCTCGGAAAAGCCTGCGCTCAACAGCATCGCACCCGCGACCGCAGGGGTGCAGAGCCATCTCCGCATCCGGAAACTGGGTCTTACCGCCATTCGTAGCCTCCCGGCTTTGGCGTCGACTCTTGAATCTAGCACAGCCGCAGCGCGTTATGGGATTCCGTGTCGGCCATCGCCCGGTCCGTGAGCACGCTGACGAGCGGTGATCGGTCAACGATGACAAAGATCGCGGCGCTCGACTTTTTCCGGTCTTTGCGGCTAACCTGTCAGTTGACATACCTTGCGGGGCTCGGGCCATCGGCGAAGTGATTGGGCCACGCCCTTACTTTCAACCTTGCACTTTCGACCGTCGTCCGGCGGACCGGAGGCACTGACCTTTGGAACTCGATCTTCTCGGAAACCGGCAGCGAACCCACCATTGCGGTGAACTGCGCCCTGAGCACGCGAGGCAAAGGGTCTTCCTGGCCGGCTGGGTGGCCCGGCGGCGCGATCTGGGCAACCTGATCTTCATCGATCTGCGCGACCACACCGGCATCACTCAGGTGGTGTGCCGTCCGGAGATGAGCTCCACAGCCCACGCCAAGGCAGAAGAGGTCCGGTCCGAGTACGTGCTAGGCGTTGAGGGCGAGGTAGCGTTGCGAGCGCCGGAAACGATCAACCAGGAGCTCGCCACCGGTCAGGTGGAGGTGGTAGCCCAGGAACTTCTGGTATTGAACGAAGCCCGCACCCCTCCCTTCCCCATCGACGACGAGGGTAGGCTGAACGAGGAGACGCGCCTTCGCTACCGGTATGTCGACCTGCGCCGCGGCCGCATACAGCACCACCTGCGGCTGCGCCACCAGGGTAGCCTGGCCGTTCGCGAATACATGACGCGGCATGGCTTCGTCGAGATTGAGACTCCCTTCCTGACCCGCAGCACTCCCGAAGGCGCACGCGATTACCTGGTGCCGAGCCGCGTCCGCCCCGGGCACTTCTACGCTTTACCTCAATCGCCACAGCTCTTCAAACAGATCCTGATGATCGCCGGCTTCGACCGCTACTTTCAGATCGTGCGCTGCTTTCGCGACGAGGATTTGCGCGCCGACCGCCAGCCGGAGTTCACCCAGGTCGATATCGAGATGGCCTTCCCGTCACGCGAAGCGCTGTTTGAGATCATCGAGGGCCTGATCGAAAAACTCTTTGCGTTGATCGACGTGAAGGTGGAGCGTCCGTTTGGCATTCTGCCTTACGACGAGGCCATGGAGAAATACGGTTCGGACAAGCCGCACCTCGGGTTTGATTTGGCTTGGAAACGGATCGAGCTTCCCGCGGGCGCGCGCGGCAAGATTCATGTGGCCGAGCCGCTCAAGGCCTTGCGAGTGCCCGGTGGTGCTACCATGTCCCGGGGCCAAGTCGACAAGCTGCAGGAGGTAGCCAAGAGTGCGGGCGCCGATTGGTTTGCCTCGATCAAGGTTTTCGGCGACGTGCCGTCGTCGCTGGCGAAGGTCGCGGGCGAAGAAGCTGTCGGGTCGATAATTAATGAGATGCAGGCTGGTAATGGTGACCTAGTCGTCGTGCTCGGGTTGAAGTCTGGCGGGGCCGTGAGTGCGCAAGGAAGCGAGCGCCACCTCAGTATCGAACAAGTGCGCCACCTGGACGAAGCATCGGGCGAGGTGCGGCTCGAAATCGCCAAGCGGCTCGATTTAATCAAGCCGGGCACTTGGAGCTTCGGCTGGGTGGTGGACTTTCCCATGTTCGAGTACGACGAAAAGGAGAAACGCTACGCGGCCATGCACCACCCCTTCACCTCGCCACGCGAAGAGGACCTCGACAAACTGGAATCCGATCCGTCGGCGTGCAAGGCGCGCGCCTATGACCTGGTGCTGAACGGATCGGAGATCGGCGGCGGCTCGATTCGTATTCACCGGCCGGACATTCAGCGGCGCGTTTTCAGCACGCTCGGCATTACCGAAGAAAGGGCCCGCCAGCGCTTTGGGTTCTTCCTGGACGCGCTCGAGAGCGGCGCGCCGCCGCACGGCGGAATCGCGCTCGGCTGGGACCGCATCATCGCACTGATGGCTGGCGAGACCAACATTCGCGAGGTGATCGCGTTCCCCAAGACGGCCAGCGCCTTCGATCTGATGTGCGACGCGCCATCGACGGTCGACCCGGAGCAGCTTCGTGAACTGGAGCTCGAGATCAAGACAGCGGAGAATCTGGAGGCAATACGGGCCCGCTTGGAGCGAAGCCAGTAACGGGTGCTCTGCGAGGCCACCGGTCCCGCTCTTCGCTTGACATTGACAAAGTGTCACAATACGGTAGATATCTGTAGGGTAATGACAGGTCACAACCGCCTTCCGATGAGTTCAGGGGAGTTATGACGTTCAAAGCCGGAATATATCTGATTATAAAGATGTTGGCCACTTATCCTTCCGGTCAATGAGACGGCGGTCGGTTCGAGGAGAAACGGGGCGGCGTCTGGACAGCGGCGGGCGGCTTGGGGGCCGAGGGCGGAGGCGCAGTTTGAGGCTGGACAGACAGCCTGAAATCACCTCAGGCGCCGTCGTCGATGCACTGAAACCAGAACGGCCCGATTAACCGATGTCCATCATCCACATCCTTGCCGACCGCGTAGCGAACCAGATCGCCGCTGGTGAGGTGGTCGAACGACCGGCGTCGATCGTCAAGGAGCTGTTGGAAAACTCTCTCGATGCCGGAGCGGGAAAGGTTGAGGTGAATGTCGAGGCGGGCGGCAAGCGGTTGATTCGAGTCACCGACGATGGCTGCGGCATGGACCGCGACGATGCTGTTCAGGCTTTCGAGCGCCACGCCACCAGCAAGATTCGTCAGGCCGAAGACCTGCTCGAGATCGCGACCCTCGGCTTTCGCGGCGAGGCCTTGCCCTCCATCGCCGCCGTCTCGCGGGTGGTGCTCGAGACCCGCCACGCCGGCGAGGCTGCGGGAACGCGCGTGGAGGTCGCCGGCGGTAAGCTTCGCGACGTGCGCGAGATCGCCTGGCCGCAAGGGACGTGCATTGAGTCGCGCGACCTTTTCTTCAATACCCCGGCGCGCCGCAAGTTCCTGAAGTCCGAATCCACGGAACTCGGCCACATTGCGAGCCTGGTGACTCACTATGCGCTCGCCCATCCCGAAAAAAGCTTCCGTCTCACCTCGCTCACCCATGAAGTGCTGAATGCCCCGTCCGCGCCCGACGCTCGCACGCGGGTCTACCAGCTGCTGGGCGCTAAGGTTTTGGAACAACTGATCGAGATCGCTCCGGTGGAACGGCGCCTGCCGGCGCTGACTACGTTCGGTGAGGTCGAAGAGAATGAGGAGCCCGGGCCGGCGGCACCACCCGCAATCGTCCGCCTCTCGGGTTTCGTCTCGCGGCCGGAAGTGCAGCGCTTGAATCGGAACGAGGTCTTCTTCTTTGTCAACCGCCGGCTGGTGCGCGACCGGCTGGTCCTGCACGCCATTACCGAAGCCTATCGGAATATCCTGCCGCCCAGAATGTTCCCGGTGGCGCTGGTGTTTCTGGAGATTCCACCGCAAGAAGTCGACGTCAACGTTCACCCTTCGAAGACCGAGGTCCGCTTCCGCCATTCCAGTTTCGTGCATGATTTCACCCGAGACTCGATCCGCCAGGCGCTGATTGCGGCGCGCCCAGTGGCCGCGTTCCCCATGCGGCACGGCGTGCAGGACGCCGGTGTTGATGACGTCCAGGTGGCGGAACAACTGGCCGACGAGATGTCGCCCGGCGCCGCACGGCAGGGGGGTACAGTCCGGCCGGGCGCCCCTCAGCACTATGGAATGGGCGGATTTGCAGGGCACACGAGGCCGCGGCCCGAAGTGCCCAGGCTCCAAGCCAGTGAAAATACTTCAAGCGCTTACGCGGGCCTACCCTTCTCTCGGACGGCATCCTTGCCGTCGCCTTTCGTTGCGTCCTCGTCCACCGCCGAAGTCGTTGCCTCCGCCGCGGACTTCGCGCTCTCCGCCCCGAAACCGCAGCCCGTTAGCGGCCGCCTGCCGCTGGAAGTTGACCCGGGAATTGAACCCGGCTTGGCAGCGGGCGCCGGCCGTCGAGTTGCCTCTGAGCCACCTCAGGGCGTCGAGACATGGGCCCCGCCGGGTGGCGGAGTGCCAGCCTCGGATTCACGGGTTGGAGTCACGGCTTCCGCCGCTTCGCTGGACTCGTGCCAGCCCACTGATGCCCCGCTGCTGTCACACGGACACTCGAATGGGGGCCGGGCGTCGCCAGGCTCCGAATTCCCTGTTGACCTGCGGCCGCTCGGCCAAGTGGAAGAAAGCTACATTGTGGCCACGAACGCCACAGGCCTGTGGATTCTCGATCAGCACGCGGCTCACGAGCGCATTCTGTTCGAGCACCACCTGCGGCAGGTGCGCTCCCGCCAGGTGGAGGCGCAACGCCTGCTTCTTCCGATCATCCTCGAGCTCAACCCGCAACAGCAGGCCATCTTCACCGGGATTGCCGAAGAACTGGTGGCCAACGGCTTCGAGGTGGAACCCTTCGGACAGCGGACCATCGCGGTGAAAACTGCGCCCGCCGAGCTCGCGGCTGATGCGGTAGACAAGTTGCTCGTGGAGATCCTCGATGGCCTCAGAGACGAGGCTCGGAATCTCACACTCGAAGTGCTTCGCGGCCGCATCAGCGCTTCGCTGGCTTGCCGGGCCGCGATCAAGATCCACATGCCGCTCGATCGCAGCAAGATGGAATGGCTGCTGGGCGAACTCGGCCGCGCTGAATCGCCGATGTCCTGCCCGCACGGGCGTCCCGTCATGCTGCGCTACACGATCCGGGAGCTGGAGCGCGCCTTCCGTCGAATCTGATAGCCCTATGTAGCCTAGCCATGATCAAGATCACGCGGAGGCCCTTGACGATTGCCATCGACGGTCCGGCCGGCGCCGGGAAGAGCACGGTGGCGCGCGGGTTGGCCTCACGCCTCGACCTCCCTTACGTGGACAGCGGCGCCACTTACCGGGCCGCGGCGCTGAAGGTTTTGGAAAGCGGCGTCCCGCGGGCGGACGCCAGGGCCGTCATCGACCTGATTGATCACACGGAAATCGAGTTTGTGGCGAGAGATGGGGACTGGCGGATTTGGCTCGACGGACGTGACGTCACACCCTTCATCCGCACGCCACAGGTCACGCTGGCGGCCGCTGAAGTGTCGAGACTACCGGAAGTTCGAAAGAAGCTGATCGCGCTGCAGCGTAATGTCCCCGGAGACCGCGGCGTGGTGATGGAGGGCCGGGACATTGGAACCGTGGTCTTCCCAGAGGCGCCGCTCAAGGTCTTTCTCGAGGCCGACCCTGCCGAACGTGCTCGCCGGCGCCTTCGGCAAGAAGAAGCGGCCGGTCGCCGCGCCAGCCTTACCGAGACAGCCGACGAGATCCGCCGGCGCGACCAGTTGGATGCTCAGAGGAAAGTGTCGCCACTGGTGCCCGCTGTGGATGCGGTCCGCATCGACTCAACTCATCTTACGGCCGAGGAAGTGGTCGATCAAATCCTGGGACTCGCGAAGAGGGAAAAGCTGATTGAGAGAACCGATCCACGCTAGCGGCCGAGCGGCGGCAAATCCGAGGACCCGACAAACACCACGCTGTTAGTCAGCCCCCCACTCTCACCGCCCGCCATTACTCATCGAAGAGAGAAAATCGCCGTTGGCCCGCGTCTTGGAGAGCTTGTCGATGATGAGCTCCATGCTCTCCACCGGCGAGAGCGGGCTCAGGACCTTGCGCAGCACCCAGATACGGTTCAGTTCGTCTTTGGGCACCAGCAATTCTTCTTTGCGGGTGGCGGATCGGTTGATGTCGATGGCCGGGAACACGCGCTTGTCCACCAGCTTCCGGTCCAGGTTGATTTCCATATTGCCGGTGCCCTTGAACTCTTCGAAGATCACGTCGTCCATGCGGCTGCCCGTGTCGATGAGCGCAGTTGCGATGATGGTGAGACTTCCGCCCTCTTCAATGTTGCGCGCGGCGCCGAAAAAGCGCTTGGGCCGTTGCAGGGCGTTGGAGTCCACGCCGCCCGACAGAACCTTGCCGGAGGGCGGTACGACGGTGTTGTAGGCACGGGCCAGGCGCGTGATGGAGTCGAGCAGGATCACCACATCGCGCTTGTGCTCCACCAGCCGCTTGGCCTTCTCGATCACCATCTCAGCCACCTGAACGTGACGCGCAGCGGGCTCGTCGAAGGTGGAGCTGATCACTTCGCCCTTCACCGTTCGCTGCATATCGGTCACTTCTTCCGGCCGCTCGTCAATCAACAGGACGATCAAGGTCACCTCAGGGTGGTTGGTGCTGACAGAGTTGGCGATGGTCTGGAGGAGCATGGTTTTCCCTGTGCGGGGCGGGGCCACAATCAGGCCGCGCTGCCCCTTGCCAATCGGCGTCAGCAGATCCAGCACGCGGGCCGAGATGTTGTCCTTGATGGTTTCCAGGCGAATGCGCTCCTGCGGGTAAAGCGGCGTGAGATTGTCAAAGAAGATTTTGTCCCGCGCCTCCTCCGGGGGCTCGAAATTGATGGCCTCGACCTTAATCAAGGCAAAGTAACGCTCACCCTCCTTGGGCGGGCGGATCTGGCCGGAGACGGTGTCGCCGGTCCGCAGGTCAAACTTGCGAATCTGAGAAGGCGATACGTAGATGTCATCCGGACCCGGCAGATAGTTGTAGTCCGGCGCGCGCAGGAAGCCAAACCCGTCGGGGAGGCACTCCAACACGCCCTCGGAGAAGATGAGCCCGCTCTTCTCGGTCTGCGCCTGGAGGATCTTGAAGATCAGTTCCTGCTTGCGCAGGGTGCTCGCGCCCGCCACTCCCAGGTCTTTGGCAACCTGAACCAGAGTGGTGATGTTCATCTCTTTGAGCTTGGCAATGTCCAGGACTTCGCCTTCCTTCAACTCGGCGATTTTTTCTTCCTGCACTTCTTCGACTAGTTTCTTGGCAGACATTTCACTCTCTCTCTTCTTGATCCGCTCCCTGCCGCGCGCGGACGCACTGCGCTGCGGTTCGGCCTCGGGCGCTTGGCCCTGGCCGTTCTCTTCCGGTTCGTTCAACGCATTCAGGGACACAGAGGGATTCACACCAGGGAGGCTTGCGTTGGGCAGGTCAAAACAGGTTTCGACGTGGTTTCAACGGGCCTCAGCGTGGAAATTCGATGGGTCGTCAACGTTACCGAACTCGGCGCGGGCTTCTTCGGTAGGTCCGCGCGCCGTCCGGTTCGACTATAAGATGCAGCCTCCGCGCGATAGGTTTCTGAGCCTTTCTCTAAGTCGATCCAGCGTTCTGACGGCAGCCGCCCGCTCCCCAGACGCTAGTTCGCCAATTGCCCCCGGTCGCTATCGGCCGGGGTCTCCAGTTCCGGTCTCGCCTCGGTTTCCACGGCTAGGACGGGGACATCTTCAATTCTCCGTTCCAGGGCAAGATCCAGCACCTCTTCCATAGTGTCGACAAAGCGCAATGATATTTCCTGTTGAATATTGGCGGGAATCTCGGGCAGGTCTTTTTCGTTGTCACGCGGCAGGATCACGGTGGCCACGCCGAAGCGGTGCGCAGCCAGGACCTTCTCCTTCAGCCCGCCGATGGGCAGCACCTTACCCCTCAGCGTAATCTCGCCCGTCATGGCCACGTCCCGTCGGGCCGGGATACGGGTAAGGGCGCTGATGATGGCTGTGGCCAGCGTAATTCCCGCCGAAGGACCGTCCTTCGGGATAGCGCCCTCTGGAATGTGGAGGTGGATGTCGTAGCGGCGGTAGAAATCGGCATCAAGGCCCAGACGCGCCGCCCGGGAACGCACGTAGCTCATGGCGGCCTGACCGGACTCCTGCATCACTTCCCCGAGTTTGCCGGTCAACAGCAGACGGCCCTTCCCTTGCATGATGGTGGCCTCAATATGCAGGATTTCGCCGCCCACTTCCGTCCAGGCCAGCCCCACAGCCAAACCCACCTCGTTCTTCTCTTCGGAGCGGGTGTCACGGAACTTCACAACGCCCAGATACTCCCGCAGATCCTCTGGCTTGACTTCGATCTGCAGTCCGGTTCCCTCCGCCACCACCTTGCGGGCCACCTTCCGGCAGATATTCGCGATCTCGCGCTCCAGGTTCCGAACCCCCGCCTCGCGGGTATAGCTGCGGATCATACCGCGGACGGCGTCATCGGTGAAGCTGAGGTTTCCCGGCTTCAGCCCGCAGGCCTCCCGCTGCTTGCGGATCAGGAAGCGCTTGGCAATTTCAAGCTTCTCGGGCTCCGTGTAACCCGAAAGGCGCAGGATCTCCATGCGGTCCTGCAACGGCTGAGGGATGGTGTGGATCACGTTGGCCGTGGTAATGAAAAACACCTTGGAGAGGTCGTACTCCACATCCATGTAATGGTCCATGAAGGTGGTGTTCTGCTCGGGATCGAGCACTTCCAACAGGGCCGCCGAGGGATCGCCGCGGAAGTCCATGCTCATTTTGTCGACTTCGTCGAGCAGGAACACCGGATTCACCGTTCCGGCTTTCTTCATCATCTGCAGAATCTGGCCGGGCAGGGCACCGATATAAGTGCGCCGGTGGCCCCGAACCTCAGCCTCGTCCCGCACGCCGCCGAGGGACAGGCGCACAAACTTGCGGCCGGTGGCCCGGGCAATGGAACGTCCGAGTGAGGTCTTCCCCACGCCGGGCGGCCCCACGAAACAAAGGATGGAACCCTTCGGGACCTTGACAAGCTGGCGCACTGCCAGAAACTCCAGGATGCGCTCCTTGATCTTCTCAAGCCCGTAGTGGTCTTCCTCGAGGATCTTCTCGGCGGCGCGGATGTCCCGGATCTCCTTGGTCTTCTTCTTCCAGGGGACGCTCAGCAGCCACTCCAGGTAGTTGCGCGAGACCGTAGTCTCAGCCGACATGGGCGGCATCATCTCGAGGCGGCTAAGCTCCGCTTCGGCCTTTTCCCGGCCGTCCTTCGTCATTCCGGACGCTTCGATGCGCTTGCGCAGCTCTTCAATTTCGTTCTTTTCGTTGCGGCCAAGCTCCTTCTGAATGGCCTTGATCTTCTCATTCAGATAGTACTCACGCTGCGCCCGCTCCATCTGCCGCTTCACCCGGCCCTGGATCGTACGGTCAACGTTGAGCTTTTCAATCTCGATGTCGAGAATGTCGGCCACGCGGGTAAGCCGGTCCACGGGGTCGAAAATCTCGAGCAGCTCCTGCTTCTCTTCGATGGAAATGTTGAGATTGGCGGCCACCGTATCGGTAAACTTTCCGATGTCGTCCGACTTCACGGCCGCGATCATGGTTTCGTAATTCAGACTCTGGGAAAGCTTGACGTATTGCTCGAACAGGGCGGTTACGCGCTGCTGCAGTTGCTCGAGACTCGGGGTCGAGACCGGCCGGTAGGTGGTGGTGCGAACCGTCACCCGGAAATAGCCTTCGTCGCTCGCCACCTTCAGCACTTTACCGCGCTCGGCACCTTCCACCAGCACCTTGATGTTGCCGTCGGGCAACTTCACGCTCTGCACAATGGTCGCGATGGTTCCCACCTGGTAAATCTCATTGGGCTTCGGTTCATCCACGGAGGCGTCGTGCTGGGTAGCCAGGAAGATCTTTTTGTCAGCCGCCAAGGCGTCTTCCAGCGCGCGGATGGAGCTCTCCCGTCCCACCACAAAAGCCGACATCATATACGGGAAGATGACGACGTCGCGCAACGGCATCATCGGAAGCGCCCGGGTGTCCGATTTTTCACGTCCTGAGAATAGAGATGAACTCATTCCGTTCCTTTAACTGCCGAAGTCAGCCGTTGCGCTGGATCAATCCGTCCTACGGGCGCATCGTGCGTGCTAACATCCATCCCCATCATTCTGACTCCTGACTCCCGCGACCTACCCCGCCTTCTCCAATAGTGAGGCGTTGAAGTTGATCTCGCGGCTGCAGACCATCTCCTCAGTTACCAGGAACTCGCGCACCTTGCGCTGGCTGGGAAGGTTGTACATAAGATCGAGCATCAAGTCTTCCAGGATCATGCGCAGGCCGCGGGCTCCTACCTTGCGCTCCAGCGCTTCTCGCGCCACAGCCCGCAAGGCTCCGTCGGTGAACCGCAGCTTGACACTCTCGTACTCGAACAACCGCTGATACTGCCGGGTGAGTGCATTCTTGGGCTGGGTGAGAATCTCCACCAGAGCGTCCTCATCCAAATCGCCCAGCACGCTCACCACCGGCAGGCGCCCCACGAACTCGGGAATCAGCCCATACTTGATAAGATCGACCGGTTGAACCTGTTCGAGGAGCTGGAAGTTTCTCCGGCCTGGGCTTCGAGGCTTGACGTCGGTATGGAAGCCGACGCTCCTGCGTCCCACGCGCCGCTCGATAATACGCTCCAGGCCCACAAAAGCTCCTCCGCAAATGAAGAGGATATTGGTGGTATCTACGGGAGTGAACTCCTGGTGAGGGTGTTTGCGGCCGCCCTGCGGCGGAACGTTGGCAGTCGTGCCCTCTAGGATCTTCAGCAGCGCCTGCTGCACACCTTCACCCGAGACGTCGCGCGTAATTGAGGGGTTCTCGTCCTTCTTTGAGATCTTGTCGATCTCGTCGATATAGATGATGCCTTGCTGTGCCCGCTGAACGTCATAATTCGCGGCCTGCAGCAGCTTGAGGATAATGTTCTCGACGTCCTCCCCGACATAGCCCGCCTCGGTGAGAGTAGTGGCATCGACGATGGCAAAGGGTACATCAAGCATGCGGGCCAGCGTCTGGGCCAGCAGAGTCTTGCCGGTGCCCGTAGGCCCGATCAGGAGGATGTTTGACTTAGTCAGTTCCACGTCGCCGCGCTGCCGGCTGAGCAGAATACGTTTGTAATGATTGTAAACTGCTACTGCCAGCTTCTTCTTGGTCTTGTCCTGTCCCACGACGTACTGCTCCAGAAACAGCTTGACGTCCACCGGACGCGGAAGCGTGGTGGTGGTTAGCGCGACCGGACGTTCCGGGGTCTCCTCCTCCAGAATACTGTTGCAGACGGCCACGCACTCGTCGCAGATGTAAGCGCGAGGACGCTCGTCCGGAGACGAAATCAGGCGGCGAACTGACTCCTGGCTTTTGCGGCAAAAGGAACAACGGAGGGGTTCTTCAGGACCACCTGTCTTCTTCAACTCGGTCTCCCCAGAGTCTGGATTCTTACACTGTGACCGTACAATTTCGAGCTATCTGGGTATCCACTTGACTCAGGTAACCCCTACCGGTTGTGGTTTCGCCTCGGTGTTTCGAACGATGGATGCGTAAGTGGCTGGTTCTACGGCCACCGCCTGCTGGACAAGCCGGAAGAATAGTTTGCCTCGGCGGC
>DATDGR010000076.1:0-27610 GCA_036521995.1 Terriglobia bacterium
GAGATCCGGGCCACCACTTCGTCGAACAGCCTGGCCAGATTCTGCGCCCCCTGGCGCCCGGCCTGCAAAACCTCGTGATGGCTGAGAGGCTGGCTACGGAGGCCAGCGGCACGATTGGTTATCGAGGCTACAGCAAGCACCCGCACGCCCCGCTGCCGGGCGGCCATCACCTCGGGCACCGTTGACATGCCTACGGCATCGGCGCCGAGCTGGCGCAAGGCCCGGATCTCCGCCGGTGTCTCGAAGCTCGGGCCGAGCAGGGCAGCGTAGACTCCCTCCGAACATTTCAGGCCTAGGTTCCGGGCCGCGGCCAACGCGAGGGATCGCAGCTCGCGATCGTAGGCTTCCGTCATATCCATAAAGCGGGCGCCTAGACGCGGATCTTCTGGGCCGGCGAGCGGGTTCACCCCCTGATAATTTAGGTGATCGGCAAGCACCACTAAACTCCCGGGCGTGCAGCGCACGCTGATCCCGCCGGCGGCGCAGGTGACGAACAGAAATTCAATACCGGCCAGTGCTAGGGCGCGCGTGGGCAGCACCACCTCAGCCGGCGTATAGCCTTCATAGAGGTGCATGCGTCCGGAGAGCATCGCCACCGGCTGACCACGCCAGGCGCCCAGCAGCAGCTCGCCCGCGTGGCCGGGGACCGTCGAACGGGAAAAGTGTGGGATCGCTCCGTAGGGGATCCGCCGTGGACTCTCCAGCCGGGCCACCACCTCGCCCAGACCTGAGCCCAGAATCACGCCGATGCGGGGCCGCATCTTGCCGCGCGAAGTGATATACCGGGCTGCGGCCAGAGCCTCATCGTAGCCGGGTCCATCGGCAGGGGAAGGTCGCGGGCGGCCCTTGATAACCCCTCCGATTTTCGATTTTCTGCTTTCTCTCTTCGACTTTGGCTGCATCGTCCGGACGTTGCCGTAGTGTTCGACAGCGACTCACGCGCTAGGTCAGCAGAAGACCCGCAACGGCGGCCGAAAGATAGTTCGCCAGCGTGGCGGCGAGCAAGGCGCGGAAGCCGAGACGCGCCAAGTCCTTTTTTCGTGAAGGCACCAGCGAGCCGATGCCCCCGATCTGAATGCCGATGGAGGAAAAGTTCGAGAAGCCGCAGAGCGCATATGTTGCAATGGTGAAGGAGCGAGCCGCGATGTGTCCCTTGAGGGGTCCAAGCAAAGAAAAGGCCACGAATTCGTTGAGCACGAGCTTGGTGCCCATGAGGTTCCCCACTTGCAACGCGTCCTGCCAGGGAACGCCTAGAATCCAGGCCACCGGCGCCAGGGCGTGCCCGAAGATCCACTGCAAGTCAATGTTCAGGTGCAGGTAATGCAGAAAGCTCAGCAGACCGTTGCTGAGGTAGATCAAAGCTACGAAGGCGATCAGCACTGCGCCTACGTTCAAGGAGAGATACAAGCCGTCCGTAACGCCGTGAGAGGCGGCGTCCAGCAGGTTGATGTCGCGCTTTTCCAGCTCGATCCTGGACTGGCCGGCGGTTCTGGGGACCGCCGTCTCAGGGACCAGAATCTTGGAAAGCAGAATCGCGCCCGGCGCCGTCATGAAAACCGCCGTGAGCAGGTGGCGGGCCTCAGCGCCGAACAGGATATAGGCCCCGAGAACGGCGCCCGAAACGTGCGCCATGCCGGCGGTCATGATGGTCATCAGCTCGGACTCCGTCAGTTCTCCGAGATACGGCCGGATCACCAGCGGCGCCTCCGTTTGCCCGATCATGATGCTGGCGGCCACTTCGAGCGACTCCGCCCCACTAGTCCGCATGATCTTCTGCATCACGCGGCCCATGAGCCGCACCAGAACGGGAAGGACTCCCAGGTAGTAGAGGATGGCTGAAAGGCAGGCGATGTAGATGATGATCGGGAGCACCTGAAAGGCGAAAACCAACCCCAGGCGGCCGTTCGGATCGCCGAGCGGGCCGAAGACGAACTTGGAACCCGCGAAAGCAAAGTTCAGCAGCCACACCACCCCGCGCGAGCCCTGGTCGAGCAGCCAGTAGCCGCTGCGGGTTCGCAGGACAAACAGGGCGATCAGCAGTTGCAGCCCGAGGCCCCAACCCACGATTCGGGGGCTCACTGCCCGCCGGTTGTTTGAACACAAGAAGGCGACGCCCAGGATGACGAGGACCCCAAACAGTGGGATGACGTGAGTGAGCATGGGCCAGGGGTGTTTTCCTCACTGCTGCGGCGACGGGCCATCTTATCAGGAAAAACCACGGGTCCCGTGAAAAGAATCGTATTGCCGCCCGACCGTCACGGAACGCGATCCAGGATTAGCTTTGGAGCCTCGACGGGTTCCGTAGAGATGCCGATGGCCGCCCGCAAGGTGGTGCGCACTTCCAGGAGGCGCGAACGATCATTGGCGTAAATGGCGCAGATGCGCTCGCCGGCCTCGACCGCATCGCCCACCTTCTTCTCAAACACCAAGCCCACCGCCGGGTCAATGACGGAATCGAGGCGTTCCCTTCCGGCGCCAAGCCGCATGGAGGCGAATCCAATCGACTGCGCCTCGAGGCTAGAGATGTAACCATCCTGCCACGCCGCGATCGATTCCTCGTGCCCGGCCGGCCGCAGCTTCGCGTAGTCCACCACCACGCCGGGTTCACCACCCTGCTCCTCGATGATCTCCGCGAACCGTTGCAAGGCCGCACCGCTGGCCAGCAATCTGTCGAAGCGATCGCGTGCGCCTTCGAGCGAGGGGTCGACACCGCCCATAACGAACATCAGGGCTGTCAACTCCCGGGACACCTCCACCAGGTCTTGCGGCCCTCGACCCTTCAGGGTCTCGATAACCTCGATAATTTCCAGGGCATTTCCCACCGCGCGGCCCAGCGGCTGGTTCATGGCGGTGACCAGTGCCTGCACACGCTTGCCGCAGGCGCCGCCGATCTCCACCATGCGCTGCGCCAACTCGCGCGCAGACTCCAACGTCTTCATGAAGGCCCCGGAGCCCACCTTCACGTCCAGCACCAGGGCATCGATGCCTTCCGCCAGCTTCTTGCTCATAATGGAAGCGCTGATGAGCGGAATAGACTCCACCGTGGCGGTGACATCGCGCAGGGCGTAGAGCTTGCGATCGGCGGGAGCGAGGTCATCCGTCTGGCCGATCAGGCCGGCGCCGGTGCGGCGGAGTGCCCGGTGGAACTCGTGGAGTGAAAGCCGGGCGCGAAACCCGGGAATGGATTCAAGCTTGTCAAGCGTCCCGCCGGTGTGGCCGAGACCGCGGCCGGAGATCATCGGTACCAGAAGTCCGCCCGCAGCCGCCACCGGCGCGATGATGAGCGACGTCTTGTCGCCCACGCCACCCGTGGAGTGCTTGTCGACCTTCGCCTGCGCGAACTCGGAGAGATCCATAACGGTCCCCGAGCGCAGCATAGCCTCAGTAAGATCGGCCGTCTCCTGCGGATCGAGGCCGCGAAATAAAATGGCCATAAGCAAGGCGGAAGCCTGATAATCCGGGATCTGGCCGAGCGTGTAGCCGGCGATGAATTCGAAGATCTCCCCGCGGTCAAGGCGATGTCCGTCGCGCTTTTTTCGGATTGTTTGGGCCGCTTCCATGAGTCGCGCCGAGCC
The DNA here is from genome assembly GCA_036521995.1 of Terriglobia bacterium. GTDB lineage: Bacteria > Acidobacteriota > Terriglobia > UBA7540 > UBA7540 > Gp13-AA77. Next base: position 3,576 of record DATDGR010000076.1, read on the forward strand.
GCAGTTATACCAGAAAGAACTGCCGCGCGGCCAGCCGCGATATGCTCAGCTTATGCTCACAGAGATGACGGGCGTGCTCATTGTATCTCGCGACTGGCAATCCCGCGCCCTGCTGCGCGCTGAGCTGATCGAGCAGGGCTGCACGGTGCAGGCCTACGAATCAGTCCGCGACGCCCGCGTCGCGCTCGCTGCCCGGGACTTCAAGCCATGCCTGCTGGTGGCGGACCTCTCCGAAGCTGCCGGCCCGGATGAGCCGGGTGAAGTCGACCAGCTGGCAGAGGTGGCCATGCGAATGCCCGTCTGGGTCATCGCCAGTCACAGCGGCGCCCTTGAGATCGAGCTCGAAGGCCGGGGCTTCGAGGCCATCATCTTTCGGCCCGTGGCGGTGGGCGAGCTCGTGCAGCGGATCAAGCGGCGGCTCGCGGCCTGACTGGCTGGCCGCCACTGAGCGCCACCCCTATCTCTTCGATCGCCTAATCTCCGCCGGACGCACGAGGATCCCGCGGACCACGCCGTAGGTCTTGAGATTTTTCGGCCTCCGTCAGGGACTTAAGATGTCGCGTTAGCCACTTGCGCGCTCGTCGGGCTCGCACTCCTGTTAGAATCTCGGCCTATGGACCCTTCCGCATGGAGCTGGCGCATCGCGCTGGTTCGGCCGCGCAATCCGTTGAACATCGGGGCCGCGGCGCGCGCCATGGCCAACTTCGGCTTCCGCGAGTTGGTGGTGGTGAACCCCTACGAACCGACTTGGCAGGAGACGCGTTCGGCCGTTGGCGCCGGGGACCTGGTCAGGGCAGCGCCGGCCGTGCCTACGCTACTTGAGGCGATCGGCGACGCCGTCCTCGTCCTCGGGACCACGTCCGGTTCGCGCCGGCACTTGGCGCGCGAATTGGTCCCGCTGGCGGACCTGCCCGCCTGGCTGGAGACTCGGGTCCCCAGCGCGGCCAAGCATCGCGTTCTGCGGTCAGTGCTCCTTTTTGGTTCTGAAAAGACCGGGCTTTCCAACGACGAGCTGAGTCACTGTCATGCGCTTCTGCGTATCCCGACGTCGCCGACCTGTCCATCGATGAACCTCGGCCAGGCGGTGGCCGTCTGCTGCTACGAACTCGCCCGGCAGGGTTTGGCTTCCGGCTGTCCTCCTGGTGCGCGCCTTCACCGTTCGGACCCAGCATCGGTCCAGTCTCTGGCTCACCTGTTCGAGCGCGTGGCGCGCCTGCTGGACGCGACCGGCTACCTGCAGCCCAAGAGCCGTCAGGCCACTCTGCTGAAGTTGCGTCAACTGCTGCTCAAGCTCGGCCTCACCAACTACGACACCAGGATCCTGGGTGGGATTCTGGCTCAAGTCGAATGGAAGCTCGGCTTGTTAGGCCACTGAGGTAGGCTCGGCGGGCGAAGGCTCGGGCGACGGGGAGTTAGCGGACGCCGGCCCACGAAGGGTTTTCGTGGCCGCGCCGGAGAAAGCCTCGAGCGGCCGAAAGCCCTCCAACTTCTGCGGGGCGCGCCAGTTATCGAGCAGGGCCACCTGCTGCACGCAGGAGACCGTGCAGCGCGGCGCGCAAGGCTTGCGGGTGTTGTACTCATAGTCGAGGTGCGCCCGTGTGTATTTCTCGAGCGGAATGCCCGGGTAACCTCGCTGTTGCGAGCAGTAATGCACCAGGCCGTTCTCGCAGATGTAGAGGTAGCGGCTGCCCGCCCGGCAGCGCCATTCATGGTCGCGCCCCTTCGCGATGTCGTGCTGAAACCAGTTCAGCCGCGCGTAGGAACCCTTGCCGAAGCGCATGATCTTTTCAAAAATTCGCTGCTGCTCGCTGGAAAGCGGCTGGAGCTGGCCGGAGCTGTCATGCAGGATACCGACGGTGCTGGTGAGGCCGAGCTCGGTGGCGCGGCGGGCCACCACCAGGGCGTCCTGGGGATGGCGCACGGGGCTGCCGAGCACGGAGTTAATGTTGACGTGGAACTCCGCATACTCGGCCAGCATCTGCAGCTTTTGGTCGAGCACTTTGAGGCTTTTTTTCGAGACCTCGTCGGGCATCACGTTGTCGATGCTGATCTGCAGGTGGTCGAGCCCCGCACGGTTCAATCGTTTGATACGCCCGGGCACCAGCAGATAACCATTGGTGATCATACCGGCCAGGAGACCGCGCCGGCGAATGTGACGGATGATGGCGTCCAGATCGGGGTGAAGCAGCGGCTCGCCTCCACTGATGGTGATGATGGAGGTCCCAAGGTCCGCGAGACGGTCCACGCGGCGCAGCATCTCCCCGGTGGGCACCGGTTTCGAGAAATCATCGAACTCGTTGCAGTAGGTGCAGGCGAGATTGCAGCGTCGTACCGGGATGAGGTGCGCGTCCACCGGATGCCGCTTGGAAAGAAGCGCCCATGCCAGCATGCGCCACTCCCGCAAGCGTCGCCCGATAGCGCGCATTTCCCGCCGAATTCGAGTCGAGTTTGTCACCGTGAAGTGAACGGGCTCCGCGCGTCCTATCCAGTGATAGCGCATGAGATGCTTTCCCGCAACTTTCAGGGCCCGAACGGTGAAAAAAACCGACCGAACGGCTCTTCCGGGGCCTGGATCTTGATCCCCTCGTCTGGGAGCGCTAACTCTTCTTCACCCGCTGCGCTCCGGGAGCGGTATGGATTTCGAAAGTGGAAGAGGGCAGATCCCGATTCACCTGTACATCTTTGTAGCGCGCGATCAGGTAGTCGCCACCCGGCTGGAAAAACTGCTGCTGGGCGGGCAGCCAAGAATCCTCGCTCACCCAGAGCTGGATCTTGCTGAGCTGGCTTGCAACTTCAGGCCCCTTTGGGGTGAGCTCGAGAACGGCTGTGGTGTCACCATCGAGCTCCTCTTCGCCGACCAACTTTACGTCGTATGAACCCTTCAGTGCGGAGGCGTCGGTGCCGAAGCCGAGAAGAAGGAACTGTTGCACCAGACCACTCCGGTGCTCCAGGTCGTACGCCTCAACGCGATTGGCCTTCGGGTAGTAGATCTCGGCCCGGTTTCGCTTGAAAAGGATGGTCTTGGCGTCGGGCTTCTCAAAGTCGATCAGGATCTCCGGGTTCTTGGGATTCCGCAGGAAAAAGCGTCCGCTTTCGGTTGAGCGATCGTTGACGAGTACGGTGACGGTGGTGTAATCCAGATCGGCGGTAACCGTTTTCAAGTGTTTGGCGGCATCGTTCATCCGCGCCAGGATCTCTCCCAGGCCGCTCTTGGCCTTACGAAGCCTCGGATGTGCCGGCGCTGGAATGGCCGCTGCGATGAACACCGCCGCCGCTATCGCCATCCATCCGCGGCGATCGGTTTTTCTCATGGGGACACCACCACCGTATAGCCCAGCATCACGTTATTCTTGTCCAGGACCGGATCGATGGACTTGATGGTGATGGATCGATTGAGGCGGCCTTCGAGGATGTTGCGCACGGCGTCTTCGGTCTTGAGCGGCGCCAGGGATTCTACTAAGCGTGAGTCCACCAGGTACTCTGAACCGGCCCGGGTGCGCCCGATCTCGATGACCCCCTGGCGGTGGCGGAGGTCGGTGAGCTCCAGCGTCGGCCGGTCGTGAAACCAGGAGCGGGGAGTGAAGAAAATGAAAATCAGAATCACCGCGCAGATGACGTCGTACTGCCAGCTTCCCCGTTCGTAAGACCAGAAGACGGCGCGGGAGAGAAAGAGCTTGAATTTATCCCATGCCGTCGCCAGGGGCTGGGACGGCGCGACGGGCTGTAGCATCACCTCTTCGCGAGCAGGTTCAGTTCTGGCCATGGCTCGAAGACGCAAAAACGTTAACCCGACGGCTTGGAGAGAATCAAGCTGAAACCACGCGTCCATCCCGCATGCGCACCACGCGATCGCACACGGCAGCGGCCTCGGGGTTATGGGTGATCATCAGGATTGTCTGGTGGAAAGATCGATTCAAGGTTCGCAGCATATTCAGCACGAGCTGGGAATTCTCCGTATCCAGATTCCCCGTGGGCTCGTCGGCGAACAGAATCTTCGGCTCGCAGATCACGGCGCGAGCGATGGCCACGCGCTGCTGCTCCCCTCCAGAGAGCGCGTAGGGGCGATAGTTCAGCTTGTCGCCGATGCCAAGCATCTCCGTCACCTGGCGGAACCGGTGAGGATTGAACCCGTTGCCCTGAATGGCTTGCGCCAGGGCTATATTGTCGTGGGCGCTGAGCGTGGGCAGCAGGTTGAAGCGCTGGAACACAAAGCCGATCTTGTGCCGCCGGAAGCGGGTGCGGTCGCCGTCGCTCATGCAGCAGAAGTCGTTGCCGTCCACCAGCACGCGGCCACTCGTAGGGCCAGTAAGCCCTCCCAGAATGTGCAGCAAGGTCGACTTGCCGCACCCGGAGGGTCCGACGACGGCTAAGAACTCGCCTTCCTCAACAACGAGGTTGACGCCGCGGAGCGCAGGAACGTCCACCTTACCGTAGCGGTAGATCTTCTTCAAATCTTGAGCGAGGATGATGGGTTCCACCGGAGTCGTTCCACCCGAGTTCCCGGGGCACTGCGGTCTCATTCGTAGGCCAGCGCGTCCACCGGATCGAGCTGGGAGGCACGCCACGCAGGATACAACGCGCCTGCCAGGGTCCCAACGAGCGCCAGCACCGCCGCCTTAACTCCCCAACCGAGCGTCATCTCCACGGAGAGTGTGGGGAACGCCGCCAGAAAGGCCTTCCTCGTCACGACGCTCACGACCAAACCGACCACAATGCCGGCCACGCACAAGAGGCTGGCCTCCCGCAGGATGATCTCCAGAATATACCGCTTCGAGGCCCCGAGCGACTTAAGAATTCCGATCTCGCGAGTCCGCTCCGTAATGGTGGTGTACATGGACAAGAAGATCACCAAGAAGCCGATCGACACGGCGATGGCGATCATGGCGGTCACGAAATAGGTCAGTTGCGGCAAATTGCTCGAGCTCATCAGCGTCATGTACTGCTTGATGGAGTAGATCTGGGCGTCGGGAAGAAGCCGATGGAAAGCGTCGAGCACCTCATCGGTATAGCCGGGGTCGGTACATCTCACAAAAAAGATCGATGCCTTGTCATGCGAGCTGGAGAGGTCTTGCGCCGTCGAAAGTGGAATGAACAGCCGCGATAGCTTGCCGTGCTCCACGATTGCGGCAACGTGAAAGTTCTGATTCAACAAACTCAACGTTTGACCCAACTTGATGTGGTTTGCTTTGGCGTAAACGTCATCCACCAGGACGTCGTAGGGCCCCTGAAAAGCGCCTCCTGCCAGGTAGACGAATCCGCCGCTCACCCGGTTCCAGCTCTCCATGTCGATCCCGTCGATCACACCGATTCCGCCGCCGGTGGCGTTGGACTGAAAGAGCACAGGCGTGACCGCCAGAACGTGCGGGACTTGCGCCAGCCGGTCTCCGATCTTGATGGGCATCGGCGCCGAGGTGAGCCCAAAGAAGAACGAAGCGCCGCGCGGCTGCACCATGATGTCAGCGCCGATTCCCTGCGTGCGCCGGGCCGCGTCGTCTAAGAGACCGCTGGTGAGCCCGACCACCATCAACACCATCGCGACCTCGATGGCTATGGCCAGAATGCTCACCGCCGTCCGGATGGGCCGGTGCAGGACGTTGGCCACAATCAACTTACTGCCCACCGGAACCCTCCCCACGGCTTGAGGCCGAATCCAACCGGATCTCCTCCGCATTGGCTGGCTTTTCCAGCACGAACTTATCGGCCGGAATCGGCTGGTTGAAGGTCGCCTTTTCGATCATGATTCCCAGGCTGTAGTCCTCGGCGGGTCGGTCGAGCTCAATGTGAGAAGGATACCGCACGCCCTCGTAGTCACGGTAATCAGCGTAGTGAACGTCCTCCGTCAAGGCCCCCTTGCCGTCATAGAACTCGACCCTGGAGACCTCTAAGGTCGAAGCGTCGAACCAGATCCGCCGCGAGAGTGCGAGTTGGCCATGCCCCTCACTGGACCCCTTCTCAGAAGCAGCCGAGACCACGAGGTTTAACACGTCGTAAAACCGCGCTTGCTCTCGTTCCTGGCTGAGAAAATACTGCTCCGCTTCGGAATTCACGGTCGGCATCAATAGCGCATCCAGAATGTGTTGCGGCCGGAGGTTCTCGAGTGAATTCTTGGCCGGCTGAGTGACTTTGACGCTGCCCACGATGAACTTACCCTTGGGCGGAATCGAGACTCGAAACTCCTTGCCGTCCGAGGCCATGTCGAAGATCGTGGTTCGCACCACCGGGGCTTGACCCTCCATGCGCAGGTGGTCCGGACTCCGGAGCAAGATGAAGGCCCGCACGTCGTGGTACTGCTTGATGACCCCTGAATAGACCGAGCCCGCCGTCGGTTCAAGCTCGGCGGTTGCGGTCAAGGTCTGGATGGTTTGCTGCTGCCTCTGAAGCCTCTCCACCAGGTCACGAGCGGAGGTCTCGACCGGAGGGGGTGGCACGGCGGCCGGCGCGATCCGGGTGGTACGCCGCACGGCGCAGCTCGCCGAAATGAGCCCTAGCAAAGCCACCGCTAGTCCAGCCCCTGATCGCCTAGCCTCTGCCCAAGAACGCAATCGCGCTTGCCACCTTCCTTGTGATCTTGCCGCGCCACGCCGATGTCCACAGCTAGGCCCTAACCCCAGATCCCTGTCTATTCTTCCTCCCTGCTCGGCTTACATCAAAACATACCAGTCAGTTTATCACGGTAACATGATCGTTCTTCTTCATGGCCATCGAGCTTCGTTCCGGCTCGCCACGGTCGTCTCGCTTGGGATCACCGGGCCCAGGTCTTCCGGTAGAGTCCTATTCGCGTCGCAAGACGGGCAAACTCCAAATTGGGACAGTGCTTCGATACCCTTGACATACATAAGCATTTGGTATAAACATCACCAAGGGTCGCTCCCAAAACGTACACGGTCCGGCCCGAGCCATGGTTATGGGTCTTCGCTGATGGCCGCATCACCCAATTCGCGCGAGCGCTGGATCTCCGAAAAATGAGGTAGATACGCTGTTCTAACCCAAACCTACAAGTAATTGTTATAATTAAGCTTAATTGGAAGGATTTGTGAATCGATGCGAAGATTTATTTCAAACGAGCCTAAACCTGTAACAGACTGATTGTAAATGGATAGTATCCTTAAAATGTCAAGAAAGGGAAGACTAACCAAACCTAAAATCGCGGAGGAGCCTTGGCGACTCTGGGTGAGTTATTCCCACGCTCCGCGCCGCAAAAGGTCGCACAGTGGTCTCAATGTCGGTAAGGAGCCGTGGCCTGACAAACAAACCTGGGAAGTACCTTAGAATCAATTTGATACTAAATCGACTGCTGAAGCTACCGGTCAATGAGAATGGGATCCAGGGGCGGACTACCCTTCCGGTGGCGGGGCGCGGCAACTGGAGGCAGCGCCGAGATACAGCGACAAGAGCCAAGCCCAGCGGCCAATGGCACCTACCCCCTTTTTGCCGGACCCGTCAGGGAAGGGAACTGAAGAACTAATCGCCCGGTGCGACCGGGAGAGCTTCGGCATCGGCGACAGCCTCCCCGTCGTCACCCGCGCTTGCGGTTTTCAACCTCAGCGCTGGCACGGGGTCAACAAGCCTCTGGATCTCACGGAACAAATCGTCGGGCCGTATGGGTTTCGGGACGTAGCTGTCCATGCCGGCTGCCAGGCATTGCTCCCGATCGCCCTTCATGGCGTGAGCCGTCATGGCGATGATGGGCACATGTGCGGGTGTGCCTCTTTCCTTCCGGCGGATCGCTGCCGTAGCTTGGAACCCATCCATCCTCGGCATCTGAACGTCCATCAGCACGATGTCGAAGCTCTCCTTGTCGAGAGCGGCCAAGGCTTCCCGCCCGTCACCGACGATGGTTACGACGTGGTTTCGTTTCTCGATCAATCGCGAGGTCAACCTCTGATTGACGGCATTGTCTCCAGCCAACAGAACCCGCAGTCTTCGCTGACCTTCGCGGAGCGAGTGGCGCGTGATCAAAGCCGGCTGTTCAGCTTTGCCGGCCCTGGTTCCCAGGATGGTGACGATAGCGTCCCGCAACTCCGACTGGGCGATGGGCTTGGTCAGGTAGGCTGCCACGCCGAGCTCCCGGCAGCGGGTGGCATCGCCTCGCTGACCCGTCGAGGTCAGCATGATGATCCTGGCTTTCGGGACGTCCGGGCGTTGCTGGATTTGCTCCACCAGGCCGAAGCCATCGCCTTCGGGCATATGGCTATCGACCAGAAGCAGAGCAAAGGGTCTGGCGGATTCATCGGCCTCTTCGAGCACTCCAAGGGCTTCCCTGCTGCTCGCGGCCAGCGCCGGTTCCATTCCCCACCCCCGCACCATGTCTCCCAGGATCCGCCGGTTGGCGGCATTGTCATCCACCACCAGAACTCGCACTCCGGTAAGGTCAACCGGCCCGATGGTCTCAACAGGGGCCGAGTCTTTCGCCCGGCGCACTTTGGTGGTGAAGTGAAATGAGCTGCCTTGTCCCGCTTGACTCTCTACCCAGATCCACCCTCCCATCATCGCGACCAGGCGCGACGAAATCGTCAGCCCGAGGCCGGTCCCTCCGAAACGGCGCGTCGTCGAAACATCGGCTTGCGAGAAGGCTTCGAAGATGGTCCTTTGTTTCTCCGGCATGATTCCGATACCGGTATCATGCACCTTGAAATGGAGCTGAAGATGATCCTCTTGGCGGGCGTCGACGTCGATTTCGAGTCCAATCTCACCGCGCTCTGTAAACTTGATGGCGTTTCCGACCAGGTTGATGATCACCTGCCTCAAGCGGCCGGGGTCGGCGATGATCTCCTCCGGCACGTCGGGACGTACGTCGCAGGTCAGCTCCAATCCTTTCTCGTGGGCCCGCCAGGGCCAGGGACTTCAGGGTCATGGACAGGCTTTCCCGCAACCGGAACGGAATGGGATCAAGATCGAGCTTGCCGGCTTCTATCTTGGAGTAATCCAGAATATCGTTGATGACGTTTAGCAAGGCATCCGCTGAAGCCTTGGCCATTCCCAGGTATTCGCGCTGCTCGATCGTCAGATCCGTGCTCAGCGTCAGCTCCGTCATACCCAGGATGCCGTTGATGGGAGTGCGAATCTCATGGCTCATGTTGGCTACAAACTCGCTCTTGGCGCGGTTGGCAGCGTCCGCAGCCGCGGTGGCCTTCTGGAGCTTTTCGTTCGCGTTCTGCAGTTCGGTCGTTCGCCGCGCGAGTTCGGTTGTCCGCCGCGTCACCTTTTGTTCGAGCGCCTGATTGCGCCGCAGCAGGTAGCGCACGCGAAGCTGATAGATTCCCCACCCGCCAACCACCAGCGCCAGCCCGCACAGGGTGTAGAACCAGACGGTTTGGTAGTAATGAGACGGCAACTCAAAGGGCAGCGCGGCACCCATGAAGTTCCAGACCCCGTCGCTGTTGGCAGCCTGGACGCGAAACCGGTAGCTGCCGGGCGGCAGGTTGGTGTAGTAAGCCGTGCGCCGCTTGCCGGCGTCGATCCATTCGCGGTCAAATCCCTCTAGGCGATAGCGGAGCTGCATCCCTGCCGGAGCCACGAAGCTCGGTGCGCTGAACTGGATCTCCAGGTTCCCGAAGCCCGGACCAAGACGCAGGCCGTTCCTGATGGGTACCGTCTCCTTGTCGAAGAGCAGATGTTCAATCCGGACCTGGGGAGCCTGGTTGTTTCGCGGGATGTCATTCGGATCGATCGCAGCCAAGCCCGCCATCGTGGGGAACCACAGCCACCCGTCCTGGCCTTTGCTTCCGGCCCCGGTAACACCATAGGAGATCTCCCATGATCTCAGCCCGTCCGCCGTGCCGTACGAAACACTATGGATCGAGCGTGCGCGCCCCTCGGCGTAGTCGTTGAGTTCCTGCTTCCGCACGCGGAAAATCCCGTTGTCGCTGGTCATCCACAGGTATCCCGAGTCGTCCTCCAGGATGGTGCCCACCGTGATGTCAAACAATCCCTGGTCGACCGAATAGGAGGTGATGCGGCCGTCCTTGATGCGGTTCAATCCGCCCGGTGAGGTGCCAACCCACACCGTTCCCTCCTGGTCCGCGTAGACGCACATGACATGGTTGCCAAGCAATCCGTTTTTCGCCGTGTATGCAATCGACTCGCCGTTGCGAAGCCGCGTCAGGCCGTCACCGTCGGTTCCAACCCAAAGCGCCCCATCCCGGGGCTTCGACCAGGGCTCGCACCTGGCCGGAAGTTGTGCGGTGTTCGAACCGACCGTCTCTGAAGCGCGCGATTCCGTAGCCAAAAGTGCCAACCCAGAGGGTGCCTTCGCCATCTTCGAGAAGTGCATCGATGGCAGCGTTGGCCGCCAGCGGGTCCTCATAGACGCTGACTCGTCCGTCTTTGAGGCGGGCGAGCATCCCATGGGAAAATCCGGTCCAAATGCTCCCATCGCGTCTTTCCAGGAGAGCGTGTACAGCGCTCTTCGGCAGCCCATCGCTCGCTGTGTAGGCTCTTACCTTTCCTCCCTTGCGCCCTTCCGTGAGGTGGTTCAGACCGCCGCTGTCGGTTCCGGCCCAAATACTGCCATCACGGGCTTCGAGTACGCTCCAAACGAGGGGAGCAGACAGGCCCTCTGGTTTGCCGAAGTTTGAGGAATTTGGCGTCCCTCAGTTGCACCAGACCGGCGTCGAAAAGTCCGATCCACAGGTTCCCTTCATGGTCCTCGTAGAGCGCAGTGCAATCGAGGCCCGGTAATCCCTGCCGCGCGCTGTACAGATCGAGTCTGCCATCCCGCAGACGTCCGAGACCCTGCCTGTCAAAGCCGATCCACAGATTGCCATCGCGGTCATTCAGCAGCGAGGTGATATCGGTGCTGGGAAGTCGGGTCGGCCAGACGGCGACCTTTCCCTTTTCCAAACGCGCCAGCCCGCCATGGGACGCGCCCACCCAAAGCGCCCCGTCAGGAGTGTCCGCCAGCGCCGTTATGGAATCGCTCGGAAGCCCATTCCGCTTCGTGTAGGTGGTGAATCTTTCTGCGTCGAGGCGCGCGAGCCCACCGTTGGTTCCGATCCACAGAACTCCCTCGCGGTCCTCCATGAGGACGTTGACATGGTCGCGCCGAAGCCGGTTTAGACCTTTGTCCGTACCAACCCACAGGTTTCCGTCCCGGCTTTCGACCAAGGCGGTAACGTTATACCCGGACAGACCATCCTCGGTGGTGTAGGTGTGAAAAGCGCCATTCTGGAAGCGCGTGAGTCCGCTGTCGGTGGCGATCCAAAGGCTTCCGTCGCGGCCAGCCAGTAGCCTCTGGATGTAGTTTGAAGGCAGGCCTTTGCTGTTACGGCGGTCGAAGAGGCTGAATCGCACGCCATCGAAGCGCGCTAATCCCAACTGAGTGCCCAACCATAAGTAGCCGTCTTTGGTCTGAGTAATTGAAGAAATCGAAGTCTGTGGAAGCCCTGTATCGACCGTCCAGCGGGTCTGAACGTATTGGGTGACAGCCTTGCGTGGATCGAGTGCGAGGCTCGGAGTGCTCAGCAAAACCGCTGCCGCGATCGCCTGCAACAAAAGCAGGCGGAGCCGGAGTGTGCGGGCTGGATACAGGTCCACCAGACTCTTATCGACAAGAGTCCAAACAGCCTTTATTCCGCTTACGGAGCGTTAGGCTGGCGGAACCGGCAGGCGAAGAAGGTGCGGAAAACGTGCCTGTCCGTCTGTCTATGGAGCACCTACTGACGCTTGTAGGTAAATGGTTTGCTTTCAATTGGCCAGTGTCGTGTCTGCGAAGTTCGCTCACAAAATCAGCCGCGGGATTTTGCCTGCTCGCCGAGTCGCGACCTACCTTGCCTTGGCTCGACCCGGATTTAAGTGCACATTCTTAAAAGCACCATCCTTCTAACCTACTGACTATAAATAAGTTGTACGACGCTAGAAAACGGTAATGTACAACACACTTTTGCTGATTCTAAAGGACATTCCAGCTTTGGGGAGGTTTTCCACAGGATTATGTTGCTGATTCTAAATCACATTCCAGCTTTGGGGAGGGGGGGTGGGGGGGTATACGTTGTTTCGACCCTTTGAGCCTGATTTTGCCCTGCAAACTTAGGCTCGGTGGAGAATCTCCAGGTCCGGTCTTCCTTTACTGGTCTAAACATATCGAGACCGTACACTCAGTTCTGCCGGGCTGTCAAGGCCCTTCGCGGGTAAGGCGGCTCGGCGGGCTCAGCCCTTCCCGCGAACCGGGGGCGCCCGATGCGCACGAGCCCGTGCTACCACAGGCGAGCCGTCAGCGAAGCGGAGCTTGGGGCAGGGAATGGCTACTCGCAGTACCGGCGCGCTTGGGCGCGGCGTTCCATGTGCTTGGCTCGGGAGCCAGCGTTAGCGCGCGCGAATCCGGGCCGGCTTTAGCGTCCAGGCCTGCGACTTCGCCAGCACCATAAGCTGGGGCGCGTCGAAGCCCGGGGGAAAGATGACCCAGTCCCATAGTTTCGGAGAGTCGTCCGCCACGTAACGCGCAGCGGCAAGATGGGCGGGAGGAACGCTTACCGTCACGGGCGGCGCGTGCCGGGCGAGCAGTTCCTGCGACACACGTGCGAGCGCCACCAGGTAGCTCTCCGGCGGCACCGGCGTGCTCCCGAACCATACGGGGTTAGGAATTTGACTCCTCTCCTCGAGCGCGTTGGCGACGTCGAGCACGGTGCGGGAGAACTGACTCCACGGCACGTTGACCGTCTCCGCGAGTTCGCGGCTGGGCTCGCTCGGGCCATAGGGCGTCCCCACGAGTCGGAATGAACCGCTCGGCCGGTTGGCAACCGCCGCGGCAACGAATTGGTTGAGCAGCTCGAAGACCTCGCTGGCCGTCAGATCGTAGTCTGGGCGCACCTGAAACGAAACTTCGGGACTCACGGCGTCCGCGATGGCGCCGATTTCCGCGCTGGAAAAGGCGTGGACCTGGGCGGCGTCGGGCAGAACCTCGAGGGCCTCCGAGGCCGTGATGAACCGGACGCCCGGGAACGATTTCATATAAGCGATCAGCCCCTCGAGATAGCTAAAGTCCCTCTCGACCTCCGGCGGGCTTTTCATCGGCGGCAGCTTCCATTGGTCGCGCGGGGGATTCAGGCCGGCGGCAAAATTTACGGCATCCCAGAACTCGCGGTGAATGAACTCGCAAGGGTGGAAGTAAAGGCTCACCACACCGCCGCCTGACTGCGAAAGCTGGGTGTAGGTGGCTTGAAAATTCGCCTTCGCCTGATCGAGGTTTGACCAATCATCGTTCGGACGCAGGTTTGCTCCGGCTTTGATGTTGAAGATATTCAGCAGGCCGCCGTACCAGAACGGCCTGCCGTCGAGGCCCACCTGCCGCGCGTCGTCGAGGTACACCTTTACGCCCCAGCTCTTCAGGGCTGGAAACGCTTGCGGCGCCCAAGAACTTCCGGGTTGGCCGTAGCAGGTGGGGGCCTTGCCGAAGATGCGGCCCACATCGTCGAAGCCGGGGCGCTCGCGCCGGGTGAATTCGGCGGCGCCTTCCTCCCAATCGAGCGGAGCCTCGTACTCGGCCACGGTCGGATGCTGGCTGTGCGTGTTGGCGTGGTAGCCGATGTCGTTCCGCGCCAGCGCCTGGATCACGTCCGCCCGGCCGCGCCGCTCGAGCGTGCGGCCCTTCTCACCCACCACCTTGAACGTGGCGCGGACACCCTGCTGGGCCAGGATGCCGGCCACGCGCTGGGCCGCATCGTCGCTTTGGGGAAGAATGTAATCCTCCGTGTCGAACCAGAGCACAACGTAGACGGGACCTTGCGCCGGCGGGACCGATGTCGTTTGGTTTTGCCGGGCAAGCAGCGTTGGCATGAGTATGAAGAGTACCCCGGTGACCGGCACCATGATTCTCCTGGCACATCGAAGTTTGCTGATCTCCATGAGTCCTCCTGTTACGAATTCAGCAGATCAAGCGAGCATGAAAGCAGGATTCTTTCAGATCTCCCCTTCATCAGACGACTTGACAGGCAAATGACAGGGAACAAGTCGGCCGCTTGCGGCGTAAGGCATTACGAGACCAAGATGCCTCAAGGGAGGGAGAAATGGGAACTTTTCTCCAGGACATCCGTTACGGCCTGCGGACGCTGGCCAAGAATCCCGGCTTGACGGCGGTGGCGGTGGTCGCGCTGGCGCTCGGCATCGGCGCCAACACGGTCATCTTCAGCAGCGTAAACGCCATGCTGCTGCGCCCCTTCGCCTTTAAGGACCTTGACCGCGCCGTGGCCGTCTGGGAGACGATCCCCAGGCAGGACGAGGATCGCATCAGTGCGGCTCCGGCCAACTTCCGTGACTGGACCGAGCAGAGCACAGCCTTTGACGATCTCGCCGCCAGTCACGGCTGGGACGTGAACCTGACCGGGTCAGGTTTGTCGGAGCGGGTGGAGGGAGTTCAGGTGACGCGCGACTTCTTCGCCCTGCTCGGGATCGCTCCCCAGTTGGGGCGAGCTATCGCCGCGGGCGATTTCGAGCCGGGCCGCAGCTCCGTGGTAGTGCTGAGCTACCGGTTCTGGCAGCGCCATCTCGGCGCCGACCGTCACGTGGTGGGCGAGAACCTGCTTCTGAACGGCGCCAAGTTCACCGTGGTCGGGATCATGCCGGCCGACTTCGACTATCCCGTCGGAGCTGACGCCTGGGCTCCGCTGGAGATGACCGGCGCGCAGGCGGCGAACCGCTCGGATCACTACCTCCAGGTGATTGGCCGCAGCAAACCCGGAGTTTCCATTTCGCAGGCGCAGGCGGACCTGAATGCCATCGCGGCGCGACTCGGCCAGCAATATCCTGGCACGAACGCCGGCCACGGAGCGCGAGTGGTGGGTCTGGTGGACGACATGACCTTCGGCTCCAAGCAGTTCGTCCTTACGCTCATGGGCGCGGCCGTCTTTGTTCTCCTGCTGGCGTGCGCCAACGTCGCAAATCTGCACTTGGCCCGGGCCACGGCGCGGCAGAAGGAGATCGCGCTGCGGATCGCTCTGGGCGCGGGACGCTGGCGGATAGCCCGGCAACTGTTAGTGGAGGGAGTTCTGGTGGCCACGGCGGGTGCGCTGTGCAGTCTGTTGCTCTCCTCCTGGGGACTCGAACTCTGCCGCCGCAGCATTCCGGCGTTCATTGTTCAGCACGTTCCCGGGCTGAAGCACTTGGAGATCGATTCCCGGGTGCTGGCGTTCACCCTGGCGATTGGCGTCCTCAGCGGCATCGTGGCCTCGCTGGCTCCTTCGCTTCAGGCGTCACGGTCCGACGTGAACGATGTGCTGAAAGAGGGCGGACGGGGCGGCGGCTCGGGGCCGGGACGCAGCCGCCTTCGTGCCTTGTTGGTGGTCTCTGAGGTGGCTCTGGCCCTGGTGCTGCTGTTGGGCGCCGGGCTGATGGTGAAGGGCTTTCAAACCCTGATCGCCACGGACCGGGGTTTCGATCGCTATCGTGTGCTGAGCTTCCACGTGGCTCTGGCAGAGTCAAAATACGGGGACCAGGCGAGCATCAGGGGCTTCTACGATCAAGTGATGATGAAGCTGCAGGCCTTGCCGGGCGTGCAATCGGCGGCCGGTGCCACCAGCCTGCCCGGGAGCTGGAACTGGGATTCGACCGAATACCGCGGGGAAGATCAGCCTCCGGCGGCGCCGGGCGAGCTGCGCAGCGCAATTTCGCAGTCGATCACGCCGGATTTCTTCCGCACCCTGCGAATACCGCTACTGAAGGGTCGCGTTATCACGCCGCAGGACGGACCGGATGCCGCGCCCGTGGTGGTGATCAGTGAGAGGCTGGCGCGCCGCATCTGGCCCGGTCAGGACCCGGTAGGAAAGAGAATGAAGTTGGGCCGGGAGCGGGCACACGAAGCCTGGCGTACGGTGGTGGGCGTGGTGGGAGACGTCAAGTTGTCAACTTTCGATCCTGAGCCTAACCCCACCGTCTATGTGCCCTTCGCGCAGGTGCCGCAAGCCTCTTTGACTCTGGCAGTGCGCACCTCGGGAGATCCCGTCGCCTTGGCGGCCGCCGCACGCGCGTCGGCCCAGAGCATCGACCCGGACCAGCCCGCCTATGACGTCCGCACGCTCGATCAGCTTCTCTCCGACAACGATAGCGGCATAGAGTTCTCCGCCCGCATGATGATGGCGTTCGGCGCCATCGCGCTGATCCTGGCGGCCGGGGGCATCTTCGCCGTGATGGCCTATTCGGTGAGGCAACGCACTCATGAAATCGGCGTGCGCATGGCGCTGGGCGCACAGCGAAAGGACACGCTCAAGCTCGTGCTCGGCTATGCCCTCAAGCTTTCCGTGGCCGGCCTTGCCATCGGAGTACCGTGCGCGCTTGTTCTCACCCGCGCCCTTTCGAGCCTCCTCTTCGGGGTCATTCGGATCGACCCCCTGATATTTGCCGGCTTCACGGTCCTGCTGGCGCTGATCGGGGCGCTGGCAGCCTACGTCCCCGCTCGCTGGGCCACCCGGGTCGATCCCATGGAGGCCCTGCGTTATGAATGAGGATCGATCTGGATGGCAGCGAATTGACTTAACGGGGATCGAACCCTAGTATACTGTCCAGCAACGGGACATGCGAACATCTACCTGCAAGGCGCGCAGCACCGCGGCTGCTCCTGGAACGGGGAGGCATCACTTCCAGGTCACAAGATCCAGCCCGCGGCAGGCGGGTAGAGCCCGGATTAATGGCCCTATGATCTTCAGAGCCTGTCACACGGCTAGGTTCGACAACCCTACGCTGCTACGCAAAAGATGCCGGAAACGGACCCCCGAGCGCGAAGAAGTGCGTTTTTTGGGAAGCGAACCTGTCAACTTATTGAAAATAAAGGGTAGGCGTCAGAGAAGACGGGTCAAAAAGGACACAAAATAGACCGAATTTTCATCGTCTTGTGCACATTTCGGACCCCATTTAAGCCCAATTAAGGCCTTGCTACTGGGCCGGGTTTCGAAGGGGCCAAGCCGATTTTCGCACTGAGGGCTGGGTGCCGAGCCCTGAGATCGGATAAAGGAGCGCCGGATGGATCCATGGCTTGCGGCCGATACTTTGGCCACAGAAGCGTGGCATCTGCGTCGGGAGGAATCTGCGATGTCAAGGAACGTGTCTGCAGGGGTTTGGCGGCCGTCTGCCTGGTGGCTTTGCTCGTGGTGATGTGTGACAGGCCTGCCCAAGCGTCAAATCCCCTGGGGACGGTGACGATCGACTACCCCTCCGGCGGTAATCCTCCTCCTGCCACCTGGGGCCCCCTCGACAGCAACGGTTGCCCTTCCACGGTGAACGGCAGCACCTATCGGGTGACATGGGCTCCGATGACAAACTGCTATCACGCTGTGATCAGTTGCCCGTCCGAGAAGATTCCCGACATCGGCGCGACCTATGGTGTTGCTCTGGCAAATGCACTGGCGCCTGTCAACGGAACCATCGTCTTTGCACCATCCACCGATCGCGGAGAGAAGGTGTCTGCGCAATACTTAAGCGGGAGCCTCCTTTACTCCGCTTATAACCAGGGTTTCATGACCATTTCATTTGCCTGGGATGGGGCTTGGGGAGGTCACGGCTCGGTGGGCACCATCCCTGTGGATATCACGTCTACGCTGTGGCCCCACGGCGGAAGCTACAAGTTGGCGGGTTGCCGCCCCGGAACGCTTCTGAACTATTTTTACACCCAGTACTATCAGAACGCAAAGAACAACAGTCCGGCCGCCGGGATGTGCGCCCAAGGAGCAAGTGGCGGCGCCGGCCAGATTGCCAATGCCCTGACCTTTTACGGCGCTGGGGCATACTTGGACAAGGTCAGTCTGGGCGCGGGTGTCAATCTGACCGATCTTGTGAAGGGCTGCGAGGTTCCCTACTCCAACGGCAGCCTGACCGATGTGCCCTACGACAACATCTGCCCAGCCGGGACCTTCGGTTGTAATCCGAGCGTGGCAACCTGGACCGGTATCGAAGCCTATACCGGGGAGGAGTCACGCCTGCTGACCTTCACCGGCTATAACGGCTGCGCTGTGGCCGGGCAACCCACGTCGACGACGGCCAACAGCCATTGGGCCTCGATGAGCCTTACGGATAGTCTCTACGGTTATAGGGACGGCACGGCGTCATACCCGCAGACGGCGATCTCGGCCTGGCTCTGCGATAACGACGATGCGGCCAGCAAGAATCCATCGGCGGCGCAAGCCTGGATGTTTCTCTCGCAGATTACGTTCAGCAGCCAGATCGCCCAAGGGTGCGTTAATCAGCACGTCGCCGGCAGTACCACAGACCCAGCGTACTATGACAGCCAGGGCGACTGCCTGGCAGTCACCCGCGCGGAATTCTGCCCCGGGCCCGAGACTTACGGACAAGGCTACGTGTTTGACGCCAGCGACGGAAATTTCGACATAACGGGTTCCGCTGCGGAGCAGGCGGACTTTCTTGATCCCGTGAATGGTTGCACGAAACGCCACTGACCATGGACCGGGGAAGGGTCCCTATGTTGCGCACATTGCAGCGTCGAGGTTCGATTTCCAGGACACGCCTGCGAGGGGTCAGTCGTGCGCTCTGGTACCTGATCGTCCTTGTGGTGGCGGCAATCCGAACCCGCTCGGCACAAGCACAAACCTATAGCTTGCTCTATTCGTTTCAATGCGGCATGGACGGGTCAAACCCTTACGGCGGCCTAGTCCGCGACGGGTCGGGCAACCTGTACGGCACGACTTATGATGGCGGAACTCTCGGCCACGGAGTGGTGTTCAAGCTGGTGCCAAGCGGTTCCCTGACCGTGCTACACACTTTTGCTGGAAGTCCAACCGATGGCGCCACGCCCGTTGCTAGCATGGTCCGGGACGCAGCCGGGAATCTTTACGGGACCACCGGCGAGGGCGGTGCCCACGGCTACGGAACGGTTTTCGAGGTGCCTGCCGCTGGCCCCGAAATCGTGTTATACAGTTTCAAGGGGGGTCCAACTGACGGGGCATCCCCCTTCCCAGCTCTGATTCGGGACGCGGCGGGCGACCTTTATGGCGCCACCGTGCTGGGCGGCACCCAGGGTAGCGGGACGGTTTTCAAACTGACTCCTGCCGGCAGCGAGAACCCGTTGTACAGCTTTGGCGGATTTCCCGGAGACGGGGAACAGCCTCACGCCGGGTTGCTTCGAGACCCCGCAGGGAATCTCTATGGCACGACGCGCGACGGCGGCATTGGCTACGGCACGGTTTTCAAGCTGAGTTCCGCTGGCGTCGAGACGGTCTTGTACAGCTTTGCCGGACCGCCGAGCGACGGGCAAAACCCTCATACTTCCCTGGTTCAAGACACGGTCCGCAATTTCTATGGAACTACGCTCGCCGGCGGCCTTTTCAACGGCGGCACGGTTTTCCAGTTGACTGCTGCGGGCAAGGGTATCGTGCTGCACAACTTTCCCGGATCAACCGGCGACGGACAGCGGCCTCATGCAGGCTTGGTCCGAGACTCAGCCGGGAACCTTTACGGCACCACCCTCGAAGGCGGCGAGTCTGGCTACGGCACGATTTTCGAGCTAACTTCGACTGGCAGCGAGGTCGTGCTGCACAGCTTTGCCAAAGACGCATCGGACGGCGGAAGCCCGCAAAACAGCTTGGTGCGCGATGCAGCCGGCAATCTCTACGGCACGACTTACTACGGCGGCGCTTCGGGTTGTGGAGTAGTGTTCTAGTACGCGCCCTGACGACGACCGCGGAAGGGCCGTTGAGGGCGCCACGAATCATGGATCGGCGAGACATGCTCCGTTCAGGACTGGCGATGGCCGCCTCGGGACTCGTGCCGGCGGACGGCATAAGCTCGGGGAGGGCTCAGGACCCCTCGGATCAAACCGTCGGAGCGGCGCCCCGCGCCGCCGCGCAGGCGCTTGAGCAGGTCATCGCGAAGGACTGGGACTGGCGCATGGAGCACAATCCCACCTGGGCGTCCATGCTCGGCGACCACCGCTGGAATGACCGCTGGGAAGATTTCAGCCTCGAGGCCATCGTCTTGAGCCACCAGCATGGCGTCGACGTTCTGGCGCATCTCCAGGCCATCGACCGCAGCCTCCTCTCCGGGCGCGATCAGCTCAACCAGAACCTGTTACAGAAGGACTATCAGACTGCCCTTAAGGACTACCAGCTTCACGCCTACCTTATGCCTTTCAACTCGCAACGCGAGGGCATCCAGACCTCGGCGCAGCTTGCGGACGCGCTTCCCTTCGTGACTCTTAAGGACTATGAGGATTGGCTGGCCCGCCTGCGCAGCTTTCCGGCGTGCCTGGACCAGACCACGGAGGTTCTGCGCCAGGGCATCCGGGAGAAGATGGTACTGTCGCGAGCGGTGCTGCAGCGGGTTCCCGGCCAGCTCGACAAGCAGATCGTGCGGGACCCGCGGGAAAGCGACTTCTACAAGCCCTTTCGGAGTTTCGCCGCCGCAGTTCCGACCGCCGACCAGGAGAGGCTGGCGAAAGCCGCTCAGGACGCCATCGGCCAGGGCATCGTCCCGGCCCTTGCACGATACCGGGAGTTCTACGTCAAGGAGTATTTGCCGGCCTGCTACCCGGAGCCGGGAATCTGGCAAGCCCCCAACGGAGCCGCGCTCTACGACTTCCTGGTGCGCAAGTTCACCACCACCGATCTGACCCCTGCCCAGGTGCATCAGATCGGTCTTGACGAAGTGGCGCGCATCAGCGGTGAGATGGAGGCGGTTCGCGTCAAGACTGGATTCCAGGGCTCGCGGGCGCAGTTCTTTCAGTACTTGCGGACCGATCCGCAGTTCTTCGAAAAAACGCCGGAAGATCTGCTGAAGACCTATCGCGCCACCGCCAAGCAGGTGGACCCCGAGCTGGTCAAGCTTTTCCGCACCTTGCCTCGCATGCCTTACGGAGTGAAACCTATTCCCGACGCCGTGGCCCCGGATACAACCGCCGCTTACTACTCGGCTGGCGCGGCGGACGGGTCCCGTGCCGGCACCTACTACGTGAATCTCTACCGGCCCGAGACCCGGCCCAAGTGGGAGATGACCGCACTCACGCTGCATGAGTCCGTACCCGGGCACCACGTGCAGATCGCGCTGGCCATGGAGCAGACAGGCCTGCCGAACTTTCGCCGCTACGGCTACTACAATGCCTTCGGCGAGGGCTGGGGGCTTTATGCCGAATCGCTGGGCGATGAGATGGGGCTCTACGACGACCGTTATGCCAAATTCGGCCAGCTCACCTACGACATGTGGCGGGCCGTGCGCCTGGTGGTGGACACCGGTATGCACGCCACGCACTGGGACCGGCAAAAGGCCATCGACTACTTTATGGAGAATGCCGCCAAAGAAGAGCTGGACGTGGTCAATGAGATCGACCGCTACATCGCCTGGCCCGGCCAGGCTCTAGCCTACAAGATTGGCCAGCTCAAGATTCGCGAATTACGGAACCAAGCCGCCGAAGCACTGGGCCCGCGGTTCGATGTGCGGGAATTCCATAACGTGGTGCTGCGCGACGGTCCCCTGCCGCTGGATATTTTGGGACGCAACGTGAACGAGTGGATCGGCACCCTCAAAGCATGAAGACGCGCGGCGTTCTTCGGATGGAGCCGGATCATCGGGCGGCGCTGTCGGAGCGAACGAAGAAGCGCCACTTGTCCATGTTCGCGGGGACAGCCACGTCGAAGAAACCAACCATCATCTCGTCATAAGTCTGATCGCCCCAGTGCACGGCGGCATCGGGATCAGGGTTGTGAGGATTGTGGCGCGAGTTGTCGTACCAAGCGACGGCTTGAAGTTCTGTTCCCGCTTTCAAAAAGCGCGGCTCCGCCAGTCGATAGCTCAATTGCCAGTAGAAGTCGTAGTTCACCCGCAAGACCGTCTCTGTGCTTTGGTCAGGGCGCACGAGGTTGTACTCGAACCGCTTGCCGCGCAGGTGCATATGGGGAAGAAAGCTAAGCAGCGCGCAGTCGTTGGGGATCGTACCATGCACCTCCACACGATAATCGTCGACGTCCGGCGGAATCACGAAGCGATCGTTGGTCAACTGCAAAGTGAGCACACGCTGTTTCGGCGGCTGCTTCGCAAAGACCAGGCCGAGGCTGGTCTGGTCAGTATCGCTGTGGCCGTTGGTGGTGTAGTGCATCTGAAAGACAAGATCGGACCTCGCTGGAACGAACTTGGCCATGTCAGGGGACCACTGGTCGGGGGAACTGCCCGGCGCATAGACCAGCAGGATGTCGCTGTCAGTCCACTCGGCGTCGTGGCGGTCCGCGGAATCGCTCAGTGTCGACGAGGTGAAGGGCGCGTCCCTAGGCGCGTGCCGCAGCCACTTGGAATCCGGCGGGCGGATATAGACCACGGCATGGTGGACGTGCTGCGGTCTCGAGGGCCGGAGCTGAGACATCTGCACCCAGTGGTCCTGTTCGAAACCGGTGGGCACGATCTCGTAGGTGTATTCCACGTCGCCGCGGGAGGGTATCACCACGGGCTTCGGCATCCTGACGACCAGGTCAGGCGGCGCAATGTTCCATCCTCCGGTCCACTGACGGGGCGGCGGCGCGTCGTGGGGGTCTCCCGCCGGCGCTCGGGTTTCAGCCCAGGAGACCAGGGTGGCGACCTGCTCAAGGGTCAGCGAAGGGTCGTTCGAGAAGTGCCCGTACCGCGGATCGGCGAACCAAGGAGGCATCTTCTTGGATCGAACTGCCTCGGCTATTGAACCAGCCCACGGCCGTGTCCCGGCGTAGGTCACAAACGGCATGGGTGCGATGCCGTCCGGCCGGTGGCAGGTCTGGCACCGCTCCTGCAGGATGGGCAGCACATCGCGGTAGAAGGTGGGCTGCCCTTGCTCCGGGAGATCGGCGACAGCGTCCGGCAGCCGAAGCGTTGCGGCGGCCAATAGAGCGGCGCCCACAAGCCAAACGAAGGTTTGCACAGCCGATTCCTTCATCGCTCTCTCGGGAAGGGGCGTGCCTGAGGAGCGCCGATATCTTGCACGGGTTGAGTCATCGCATCCGCCCCGCAAGCCCTACTTGGTCATAAAGCACGGAAGTAATAACCTCTCAAGTCCAGCCTCTTCTTGCAGGAGGGAGTTGTGGTTCCGCACGCAGGCGCCAAGCCCGTTAGATGCGGCGGAAACAAGCTCCGTTCGGCTCGAAATGCGCGCGTCGCTCCTGGCCTTGGAGAGGTCGTGGGTCGAAGCTCCTTTTACTACAAAGCGGCAGGGATTTTCCCAGGGGATTAAGCCCGCTGCTATTGCTCGCCGCTTGAGAACTCCTCGCCGCACCGCCGCTCGCGCGGCACCAAATCCTGCAAAGGCATAGCCTTCTAGGAGACCTGTACGCAGCCGCGGAGACCGCGGGGCGGTGCTGCCGTTTGGCAACAAGGCTGCGCCCGTAGCAGCGCGCAGAAGAACACTCCCAGGTGTCATTTTGAGGCGCCGAGGCCGAGGATAGAGCCTCGAATCACACGGTGACAATGTGTTTCTTGAGCGAGTAACCATCGGCCCACCAACCAGACCGGCAAAGTGCAAGGGGGAAGTTTGGACGCAGAACTGAAACAGTGTAAGCGCGCAATTCGAATCTTTCTGCGGACGGCCTACACCGACGAACGCTTGACGTGGCTGCTGGCCCATGCCCGAAGCGGAAAATTGTCTTACCAGTCATGTTGCTGCCTGGTGGGGGCGGTGACAGCTGACCACCCGCTCACGGGCAGAGTAAGCGCCAGACAGATAGCGAGGTCGCCGCACTACGCCGCGGCCAGGATGTTCATGGGCGCGCGCGAGGCGGAGTGGGCCTTTTACCAGCTTGGATTTATTCGCCGACCTTGGCGGTTTGCCAGCGATGAGTTCCGCCGACGGCGGCTGATCCCGATGCTGCTGGCTGAAATTCGGCGGCGGGCGCTGCCCGGACGGAGACCGCTTCTCGTGTGGCCAGTGTCAGAGAGGACAGAGAAGCGCGGCGCCAAGTCGTGCTGGCGGGATGAACCCTCGCGCGTCTAGCCGACTTCTGATTATGCGGTTGCTTCAGCAGACCCCAATCGGTAGCGTAGAGTGGTGCCCCGACCGCCGTTCCCCAAAACGCTCCGCCAGTTTCAATCGGACTTCGCCACGGAAGAGGCCTGCCAGCAGTACTTGGCGGCTTGTCGGTGGGCCGGAT
>DATDGR010000077.1:0-9169 GCA_036521995.1 Terriglobia bacterium
AGTCGTCCGTTTCATAAATACGCTAGCGTATTATTGATTGCCAAGAAGGCTCCATCAGTGGCATGGTATTGGGACAGAGGCCTGTGCCATGCCGAGAGCAAGTCCCT
This sequence comes from Terriglobia bacterium, assembly GCA_036521995.1. Taxonomy (GTDB): domain Bacteria; phylum Acidobacteriota; class Terriglobia; order UBA7540; family UBA7540; genus Gp13-AA77. Next base: position 108 of record DATDGR010000077.1, read on the forward strand.
ATGAGATTTCTCTCTCCCCGACCGAGGAACGCGAGCTTCGAAAAAGAGCAGCCAAGTATACGTTGCCATACTTTCAAGTCGTGCGCGCCAAAATGGTCTTGCTGGCTGCCCAAGGCCTCCGCAACGATGAGATTGCAACGAGCCTGGGCACGCGCCGCGAGGTCGTCAGTCTGTGGCGAAAACGCTTCTTCGAGAAACGTCTGGCCGGTCTGGAAGAACATCCCCGTCCGGGACGGCCCCGGAGATTTCCCCCCAGAACTGGTCGTTCAGGTTAAGGCTCTCGCCTGTGAACTGCCCGCTACCCACGATCTCCCGCTGTCGCGGTGGAGCACCACCGACTTGGCTCAGTACGTCTCGCGCTCGGGCCTGGTCGCTCAGATCAGCGGCAGCACCATTTGGCGTTGGCTGCACGAAGACGCCATCCGTCCCTGGCAACATCGAACCTGGATCTTCCCTCGCGACCCTGATTTTGCTCTTAAAGCGGGCCGGATTTTGGATCTGTACGAGCGCCGTTGGAACGGCCAGGCCCTCCAGGACGACGAGTTCGTGATCTCGGCGGACGAGAAGACTAGTATCCAAGCCCGGCGCCGCAAGCATCCGACTCGGACTTGCCAGCCCGATAGCCCGATGCGGGTCGAGCATGAGTACCAGCGCTGTGGAGCTTGGGCTTACCTCGCCGCGCTCGATGTCCATCAGGCTCGAGTTTTCGGTCGCTGCGAAGCCAAGAACGGGATTGCTCCTTTTGATCGGCTGGTGGACCAAGTCATGACGAGCCCCCCTTATGCTGAAGCCCGGCGCGTCTTCTGGATCGTGGATAACGGTTCGGCTCATCGTGGCTCCCGTGCCGCGGCACGACTGCAGCAGCGGTATCCCGGCTTGGTGTTGGTCCATGGCCCTCTTCATGCCAGTTGGATGAATCAAATCGAGATTTACTTTTCCATCGTTCAGCGCAAGGTTCTTACCCCGAACGATTTCCCGGACCTTCCCGCCGTCGCCGACCGACTGCTGAAATTCCAGAGCTATTACGAATCGATCGCCAAACCGTTCGAGTGGAAGTTCAATCGCCAGGACCTTCAACAACTCCTGAGCAAGGTGGAACTGGCTGCCGCATGAACCGGAAAGAATACGTGACCGAACTTATGAAACGACCGACTTAGCCTTGGGCAGCGCGTTGGATCGCCATGACCGTGAGATCGTCGGCCAGGCTCGCGCCGCCCATAAATCGGGCAAGGCCTTCAAGACAGCCCTCCACGATTCCCCGCGGACCAAAGTGCCTGTGGTTGCGCACAGATTCCGTCACGCGCTCCTCCCCGTATTCCTGGTCCTCGGCGTTGCGCGCCTCGGAGAGCCCGTCCGTGTAAATCACCAGAACGTCACCTGGATTGAGCTTCAGCTTTTCGACGGGGTAATCGCCGTCGCAAAACATGCCCAAGGGAGTCCCCGAAGGCTTCAAGCGGGTAACGCTTCTTCCCTGAACCAGCAGAGGCGGGCAGTGCCCCGCGTTCGTGAGCTCCAGCAGCCCCGCGGCTCCGGCGCGTCCACCCACCAGAGTCGCGTAATAGGGAGAAAGCGAGCTCTCACAGAAAATGCGGCTAGCTTGTGCCACCAGCTGGGCAACGTCGCGGCTTTGGGCAGCGAGGGCTCGAAAAATGGCATGAAGCTGCGCCGTCAGCATGGACGCAGCCACACCCTTGCCGGAAACATCCCCCAAAAAGAAGAAGAGATCGCTCTCCGGTCCGTCCTCAATCACGAGGTCGCAGTAATCGCCGCTCACCGGGCCGAACGGGCGGTAAGTGTGGGCGATCTCCCAGCCGTTGTGGCTCGCATCCGGCCGAGGCAGCAGTCCGCGCTGCAAAGTGGCAGCCATCTCCAGATCGAACTCCAGCGCGCTGCGTTCTGCCGCCGTGAGGTGGTCAAGGCAGTAGCGTACAAGGGGATCCGTAAGCAGGCGCGTGGGCTCGACCGTGTCGTGGCACACCTCACAGATCCCGTACGTGCCGTGCTCCATCCTCCCCAAGGCGGCGTCAACCTCGCCCAGAAGCTGTATCAGGCGCGGTTCTGCCGGCGTTCGAGTCACGGCGGACTCGAGCCTGCGCCTCCGGTCGAGGAGTTGCTCACGAAAAAATGCATCGGCAATCTCAGCCATGGTTGTCCCTCTCTGAAATCATGACCGAGGCATTGGATGAAGAATATCCGTTTCCGACTCTCAAATAACTCCTGTTCTCAGACAGGTTTCGTTATGCCGGATGTGCCCTTTTTTTCGGGCTGAATTCGGCCCGATCCTTTGTTTTCAGCGAGTTGACGGGTTCGTTTCCTCAAAACGTGCTTTTGGGTTATCTCTACTCCGTTTCGGGTGTCTCATGCTAGCTGGCGGACGAAGAAGGTTGATCTGACGAAGTCGCAAAGGTAACCTTCAACAAACGGCGCCCAACCCGAAAGACCACGACCGGATGCGCGCGAGGGTCGAATTCCCACGTCGGGTCAGTAAGTCTCTCCCAGTTGGGCGGGTCAGCGTCACCGACACTCATATATACGGCGCCCTCCTTGATCTTTCGTTGTGCCAAGGAGTTTGACTCCGCAAGTCTCAGATCGGCCAAGAGGCGAAAGAGCTTCCGAGGGCTAGTGAAGCTTAAAGGCTTCGTTAACAGGTCTGAGGGCAACGCTCTTTCTTGAAATTGGGTTTCCCAGTCCGCCTGTGCCTGATGGGCCGCGGTCTCCCCATGGAAATCGAAGACTAGCCTTCGAGCGAGGTTCTTCTTCAAATCAAACCGGAGCCCTGGCCCTGATTTCATGGTGGCGATTCCCTCGAACGTCAAATCCGTCAGCAACAGGTAGTACCGCCACATCATCTCGTCCGAGATCGACATCAGCTTGCCGAACATCTCCCCCGGCGCTTCGTTGATACCGACATAGTTCCCGAGCGATTTGGACATCTTCTGTAGGCCATCCAGACCTTCGAGAATCGGCATGGTTATGATCACCTGAGGTACCTGACCATATTCGTGCTGGAGCGTGCGTCCCACCAGCAGGTTGAATTTCTGGTCCGTGCCGCCGAGTTCGACATCAGCTTCGAGGGCCACCGAGTCATACGCCATCGCCAGTGGGTAGATCAGTTCGTGCATGGCGAGTGGCTGATGCTCTTTCATCCGCTTGGCGAAGTCATCGCGTTCGAGCATGCGCGCCACCGTGTACTTCGAGCACAGCGTGATCCAGTCACGGCTGGTCAGCCTGTCGAGCCAGCGGCTGTTGAAGTCAATCACCGTCTTTTCGGCATCCAGAATCTTGAACACCTGCTTCTTGTAGGTCTCAGCGTTGGCGGCGATCTCTTCCTGCGTCATGGGCGGCCGGGTGGCGTTTCGTCCCGAGGGATCGCCGATCAGGCCGGTGAAATCACCGATGAGAAAGATCACCGTGTGGCCGAGGTCCTGAAAGTGCTTGAGCTTTCGAATCAGGACGGTGTGACCGAGGTGAATGTCCGGAGCGGTGGGGTCGAAGCCGGCTTTCACCCGCAGCGGCTCGCCGGTGTGGGCGGATCGCTCGAGCTTGGCTCGCAAGTCGTCAAGGCGAATCGTCTCCTCGGCGCCCTTGGTAAGGTAGGCAAGCTGTTCGTCAATCGTCATGGTGGATCAGCCCGAGAGGTGCAAATCGTGCAGAGCCAGCACATTTGGACGCGGCTTGATGCGACACAGAAAGGCGCCGCAGATAGGCATCTTGTAGAAGGCGGGCTTCCGCAACGCTGCCCTCATTCCCGACGAACGACTTGACCGCAACAGAGGTGTCGATTCGATAGGCGGGGACGCCTTGAGGCATTCATCCCTTCCTGAAGCGCCGGCGATCTCTGGACTCGCGCAGAATCTGCTCGGCGGCCCAGTCCTCAAACTGATGGGCGAGCCGATCCATGGTGGCGGCGGCTTTGAGCTGTGCTGTCGACGCTCCTCCTCCTGCTGGCATTCGGCTTGGGCTCGGACCGCTTTGCGGATAGATTCGCGCCGCGACGTCTTTTGCCGATGCGCCTCCCGATCGGCCAGCCGGAGGGCCTCGCGATCGATCGTGATGTTAATCCGAATACTCCGAGCCATCTCAGCCTCTATACACGGCAGTGTATCACCCTGTCCGCCGCGGCCGGCGCGCTTACCGCGCCTGTCCTCTCCTCACCTGCACTTCATCGGTCCGCCACAACCCGCCGCCCCTCGATCCGGACGCGATCCTCTGCGACCAGCCGGATCGCCTCCGAATAAATCACGTGCTCTTCGGCGAGGATGCGTGCCGAGAGCGTCTCGACGCTGTCATCCTCCAGCACGGGAACGACGGCCTGACAGAGAATCGGACCGCTGTCCACGCCCTCATCCACCAAGTGCACCGTACAGCCGGCGAACTTCACGCCGTGGTGCAGCGCCTGCTTTTGGGCGTCGAGGCCCGGAAAGGCGGGCAGGAGGGAAGGGTGCATGTTGAGAATGCGGCCGGGAAATGCCCGGACAAAGGAAGGACCCAGCACTCGCATGAAGCCGGCCAGGCAGACGATGTTCACTTTGTGCGCCTGCAAAGCGTCCACCAACTCACGGTCGTAAGCATCCCGGTCCTTGCCCTTGGACGGTATCAACCGGGTTTCAAAACCGAGGGCGCGGGCGCGCTCGAGCCCGGCCGCGTCCTGGCGGTTGCTAATCACGAGTGCGATGCGCGCCGGAATCGTGCCAGCCAGGACATTCCGCGCGATAGCCTCAAAGTTCGAGCCTCGTCCTGAGAGCAGAATACCGAGGTTTTTCACTGTGGTAGGCCCGGGTTCCGTGATCACTCGCCAAGGTGGCTCACTTCGAAGCCGGGTTAGCCCTCGACGCCCTGCCACCTGTGTCTTCTGCGCCGCCGGCGGCCGGGGATTGCGGCTCCGGTACTGACAGTGGCCGGTTAAAGGTGATGTCCATCTCGGTGAATCGCGGCAACACCACGTCCCGGCCGCGGCGGGTGACCATGTAGATGCCTGACGTGCAGGCGGCAAAGATGCGCGCTACTCCGGCCGTCGAAGCATCCGTGGCGGTCGAGACGATCGCCTCGATCACCAACTGCAGGCCGTCGTCGCTTTCCTTGGCGATCCCGGCCGCCACCCCCAGATTGATCAGCATCCAGGCCTTGCCGGGATGGCCGCCGCTCAACCCGCCTTCCGAATCGATCCTGGTGCGCGATCTAGGGTCCAACTCTGCTCCCGCCAGCGTGGCCATCACAGGACTGCCCGTCCCTTCCGGCAAGGTAAAGCCGGTGAACGTCAGATTGAGGGACCCAGGCCGGCTCAGCCAGCGTGGCGGAGTGGCCTTCACCACCTTGCCTTCAAACAGAATGCCCTCGGGAAGGACGATTCTCGAACCGATGCGGACAGGCTCCAGCAGGCGGGCGCGGAAGGAATCGCCGGGATGGCTTTTGGAGGCGCTGAGACTCCCGAGCAGGACCACCTGAGCCCGTGTCCCGGTCGCAAGCGTCACCGGTTGGGCTAGAGTGGCGAGGATGGGAGGCGCCGGGTTTGCCGCCAGCGCCGATAGTTGCCCGGGCACGAAGTCCGTCGCTTCCAGAATCACCGTCTGGCCGGGCTTCGGCGGCTTGCCCCCAGTCGTCGTACCAGAACCAGTCGGGGCAGCGGCCGGGGCTGTTCCGGAGACAGGCCCGGTGCTCGCTTGGGTGGTTTGGGGCCCGGGGCCGACGGAGGGTTCCGATTTCGTAGCCTTCGGCTTGGCGTGAACCTGCACCCGGTGACTGATGGAAACCAGTGTCGCCTGGATTGGAACCTCACCACCACCGGGCAGAGAAACGCTGACAGACCGAAGGGTGGGGTAGTTCTGGTGGCGGGGGGTGAACAACTTGATTATGCCAGGCCAGTGGTCGTTCGGCTCTCTTTTTCGGCGCTCCAGTTTGCCCACGGTCAGACGGACCGGACTGGCAGCCTGGAACAGTTCGCGGTCGCCCTGGTAGACGTCCCGCGAAAGCTTTCCCTGCAGGACATCACCGGGCTTCAGCTTGGAGACCTTGACCGGCCCGGCAAGTTGCAGCTCGATGTAAAGGCTCGATCCCGAGTCAGCAGTCCGTGCATCTGGTTGGGGGCTTGGCGTCGTGCCCGGCGCAGGCTTTTGAACCTGAACGCCAACCCCACCAAAGGCCAGGGATGCCCCCGCCAGGTAGCAGACAACCACCGCAGCAGCAGACAGCATTCGCCCAGAGCTCGAGAGGCGACGTTCCAAGGAAATCGGAGTAGAAATCGTGCTCATGGCTGTTCTCCGCGCTCGCCCAAGTTCATTGACCGGAAGCCCAACTTAGATATCTGCTGATTCTAAGTAACATCGTGGCTTTGTTCCGAACCGCACCCAACCCGCACCCTCTGTGCCATTCTGAAAGACGCTCCGAAACAGCAAGCCATCCATCAATATTTCTTCTTCTTAGCCCGCTCCTTCTCATCCTGCAGGATCGCTAGCGCCTCGATGTAGTGTTCCTGATAGGTGCTGTCATCCGGCTCAAGCCGCACCGCCAGGCGAAACTCGTTAACGGCAGGCAGGATCTCACCGAGCTTTTCCAAAGCATAGCCCAAGCCGTTGTGTGACGCGCCTTCGGTGGGGTCATGTTTGATGGCTTCCAGGTACTCCACTCGCGCCCGCTCCCAATCCTTCATCAACAGAAAGGTGATGCCCAGCTCCTGGTGCAGATCGGGGTTTTCGGGATCGAGCTGGGTGGCGTGGCGCAGGTCGGCGATGGCTTCATCGGCGTGTCCGGCGCCGCGCGCCGCGATAGCCTTCTGGGCAAGCTCCGTCAACTCCTGGCGGGCCTCGGCGGCCTCGAGCGGTGAGGGCTGTGCGGCCGGAGTCTTGGGCTTGACCGCAATGTGCTCGGCAGGCTTTGGAGAAATGAAGAACGATTGCATGGCTTGGCCGGGACAATCGGCGTGCAGGTAGTGGTCTCCCGGCTCGATATCGAGGACAACCACCTCGCCTTGAGCGCTGGTCTTGCCTACGGGAGCCGCGTCCAGCTCCAGCGTGCAGCCCGCCGCGAACCCTTGGATTCTGACCTGGGTGGGCTCCGCCGGCTTGTCGCTCGCCTGTCCAGAGCTCGGGGCCACGGTCAGAATTGCCAGGAGAACCACGGTCCCCATCGTACACTCTTGACGTGTGAACGCCACCGGAGAATTCATTCTGCTCAAGAATGTTATCACAGGTGCTCGTGCCGCTCGCGCACGGCGGGTGCTTCGGTTCGTGTATGCTATAGGCTTCGGGCGTAAGACGCGACGGGTCGCGTTTTCCGCGTCTCGGAATGACCCCACGGAGTGAAATTCTTGGGCCTCCAATTCACCGACGAACAGGAAGGAATTCGCCGAACCGTGCGGGAGTTCGCCGAGAACGAAATCCGTCCGCACGTGATGGAGTGGGACGAGGTCCAGCATTTTCCAAGCGAAATCCTGCCCAAGCTGGCGTCGCTTGGACTCATGGGCGTGGCTTTCCCGGCCGAATACGGAGGCGCGGGCCTCGGCTACCTGGAGTATGGGCTGATCATCGAGGAGCTGGCGCGCGTGGACGGCTCCGTGGCCATCATTGTGGCCGCCCACAACTCGCTATGCGCCGGGCACATTCATATTGCAGGAACGGAGGAGCAGAAACGCAAATACCTGGTGCCACTGGCGCGCGGTGAGAAGCTGGGTTGCTGGAGCTTGACCGAGCCCCAGGCGGGCAGCGATGCCGGCGGCACACGCACTACGGCGCGTCTCGAAGGGGGCAGCTGGGTCCTGAACGGGGCCAAGACCTTCACTTCCAACGGCACCTACGCCGACGTTTGCGTGGCCATGGCGGTGACGGATAAGAGCGCCGGCAAGCACGGGATCTCCGCTTTCATCATCGAAAAGGGCACGTCCGGATTTCACCCCGGCAAGAAGGAGAACAAGCTCGGACTGCGCGCCAGCGACACCGCCGAAGTGGTGTTCGAGGAATGTCGCGTGCCGCGCGAGAATTGTCTCGGCGAGCCCGGAGCAGGTTTCGTGGACAGCCTGCGGGTGCTCGACAAGGGCCGCATCTCGATCGCGGCGCTGGCTCTCGGCATGGCGCAAGGGGCCTACGAGGCATCGCTCGACTACGCCAGACAGCGTTGCCAGTTCGGCAAGCCGATCGCGGAATTCCAGGCCATCCAGTGGAAGCTGGCCGACATGGCCACCGAAATCGACGCCGCGCGCCTATTGATCCTGCGGGCGGCCGAACTCGCCGACCGTGGCCAGCGCGTGACCCGGGAAGGAGCGATGGCCAAGCTTTACGCTGGTGAGATGGCGGTCCGTGTGGCCAATGAGGCTGTCCAGATTCACGGCGGCTACGGTTTCATCAAAGACTATCCGGTGGAGAAGTTTTACCGCGACGTCAAGCTGTGCACGATTGGGGAAGGCACCAGTGAGATCCAACGATTGGTGATCGCGCGGGAAATACTCAAAGGCAGTGGTTAGTGGCTTGGTCCGAGCCAAGCGCTTTGGCTTCATCGACGGGCTAAAGCTATTTTCATGGGCAGCGAAGCATCTGTCCTAAACACTCATCACTAACCACTGATCACTGGTTTTCCATGCTCCCTGATGAACTCCAGGACTGGGCGGGCCGCGTGGCCGCCCGCGACCGGCGCGCCATGGGGCGGGCAATCTCAGCGGTGGAGAGTGGCGAGCCGGAGGCAGCCCCGCTCCTCAAGCTGCTCTTTGAGCGCACGGGTGAAGCCGAGGTGGTCGGCATCACCGGATCGCCCGGCGCGGGCAAGAGCACGCTGGTGGAGAAGCTCGCGGCGGAGTACCGGCGCGAGGGCCAAGTCGTCGGGATCGTTGCTGTGGATCCCACCAGCCCTTTTTCGGGCGGTGCGATTCTCGGCGACCGTATCCGCATGCAGAACCTGGCCGCAGACGACGGCGTCTACATCCGCAGCATGGCCACGCGCGGCGAGCTCGGCGGTCTCGCGCCCGCAGCGCACGATGTGGTCACCGTGTTTGAGGCGGCCGGATGCAGCACGGTTTTGATCGAAACCGTGGGCGTGGGCCAGGACGAGGTGGAAGTGGCGCATCTGGCCGGCACCAC
>DATDGR010000078.1:0-2518 GCA_036521995.1 Terriglobia bacterium
GCGCCGGACCGCCCTTGACCCCGCGCCCGCACGCGGCAGTGGTAGTGTCTCTAAATTGTGCTTGACTACGCCGACGCCGTTATAGACGCGCTACCTTGCTCTTGCGGCAACAGCTAAGCAACGCGGCCCGAAAGACCCACGGTCAGGACGGCGCTGACCGTGGCTACACTACCGCCCAATCTTCGCGATCGTCCGTTCGTAGTCCTCTACCGTATTCAGGTTGTCAAAAATCTGACCTCGAAACCCGGCGCGTGCCAGCTCCGGCCAGCCGAGGACGCGCACGTTCACCCAGCGGAAGAACCGCGTGACCTTCTTCTGGCCATTCCGAAGGCTCCGCCGTACGGCGGGTAGAGCCCGGCGGCGGTAGATGGCGGCCAGGGGTTGCAGGCCTTCGCCTGGCGTCTCGGCCAGGGTCGCGTCCGCCCCAGACCCGATGGCTTGCGTGGCCAGATACCGCAAGAATCGTGGCTCCATGAAAGGGAGGTCGCAACCGAGGAAGAGATTGAGCTCCGTGCGCGTGTGGGCAAGCCCGGTATAGATGGCGCCGAGTGGTCCGTGCGCCTGAAGCTCGTCGGGAACGGCAGGGAAGTCAAGGCCACGAGCCCGCTCCTCCGGGGCGAGGATGATCACCGAGCGCGCCACCGATCGCGCCTGACGGAGCGTCCGTGCCAGAAGCGGCTCGCCTGCGAGCATCAGCTCATGCTTGGGCCGCCCCATGCGCCGGCTCGCGCCGCCCGCTAACACGAAAGCTGTCAGTTCGGCAAAGCGTCTTGTCATCTCGATGTTTCAGAGTATCATCGACGGCTGTCTTGAACGCGGGCGAGACGCCGGGGCGGCGAGGGACTGCAAAAAGTGAATACGAGCGCAGCGAGCACCGTAAGTGCGGAACAAGTGGCAGAGGAATGCGGGCAAAGTGGGATCGCCCTGGTGGCCTTGGTGGCGGCGGTCAAGTTCACGCTTCAACTCGCCACGGCGCACCGTTACGGCTACTTCCGTGACGAACTCTTCTTCCTCGACTTGAGCAAGCATCTGGACTGGGGCTACCTCGATCAGCCGCCTTTCGCTATCGCGGTCACGGCCGCTTCTCGCGTTCTGCTTGGGACCTCCCTGACCGCCTTGCGATTTCTCCCTGCCCTGGCTGGAGCTGTGAAGGTGGCGCTGGCGGGCTTGATCGCGCGCGAGCTCGGCGGAGGCCGATTCGCTCAGATGCTGGCGGCCCTGGCGGTGTTGGTGGCCCCGGCCTACCTGGGCGCGGATCACCTGCTTACGACCAATACCTTCGACGCCCTCTTCTGGACCGGCTGCGCCTACGCGCTGATCCGAGCGATCAAGACCGACGATCCGAAATTCTGGCTTTGGTTCGGAGTGCTAGCCGGACTCGGCGCCGAAAACAAATACTCGATGTTCTTCTTCGGTTTTGGCCTTCTGGTGGGCCTGATGCTCAGTTCCCAGCGCCGCCTCCTGATGAACCGCTGGTTCTGGCTGGCTGTGGGGATCGCCTTTCTCATCTTCCTGCCTAACCTCGTCTGGCAGCTCCGCCGCGGGCTGCCGTCGCTCGCCTGGCTTCTCTACCACCGGGTGGCCAGCGACAACGTGCGCCTAACACCGCTCGCCTTCATGGGCGAGCAGATTATCGAGCTGCAGCCCCTGACCTGTCCCATCTGGGTCGCCGGCCTGTGGTACTACCTGCGCTCGCGCGCAGGCCAGCCTTACCGGCTGCTGGGCTGGACCTACCTGGTGGTCCTGGCGCTGTTGCTGATCTTGCGCGGACGGGTTTACTACCTGTTTCCAGCTTACCCGATGCTGCTCGGAAGTGGGGCGATCGTGATCGAAAAAGCCTTGAACAAGCTGCGCTGGAACTGGTTGAAACCTGCCTACGTGATGGGCCTGCTGCTGGGCGGAGCGTTATTTGCCCCCTTCGCACTGCCCGTGCTCACGGTGGAGGCATATATGCGGTACTCGGACGTGGTGAACATCGATCCTCCCGACATCGAGACTCGCAAGTTAGGAAAGCTTCCGCAGCTCTATGCCGACACCTTTGGGTGGAAAGAAATGACGGCCGCGGTCGCGCTGGCTTATGAGAGCTTGCCACTGGGGCAACGATCCAAGACCGCCATCTTCGCCAACACTTACGGGGAAGCCGGAGCCCTCGATTTCTTCGGACCCCCGTACGGACTGCCCCCGGTCATCTCCCCTCATCAGAACTATTTCTATTGGGGGCCAGGAGATTACGACGGCCTGGGCGTCATCCTCCTCGGACACAATCCCGCGCTCGAAAGCCAGTGCGCCACCGAAGAGCCGATCGGAGTCGTTCCAGGTACGAGTAGACAACGATCTTGCGGGCGACCGCCGCCGGCGTGGCCACGACGGGCAGCATCGGGACGTTGGCCGCCGCGTAGTCATCCCTGAACTTCATCGCCAGGGCCCAGAAGTGCGGCGGGGTCCAGAAGAAGATCACGGCGAACAGCACGCCCGCCCAGATGCTCACCCGGCCGGTGACGGCGGCCCAGCCGACGAG
>DATDGR010000079.1:0-26957 GCA_036521995.1 Terriglobia bacterium
AGAACCATGCGGTGCTCCGTGGTGGAGGATCGTACCCAGCTTTCCAAAGTTCGGCGCTCCTCGGGAGTCAAATCAATGGGAGTTGCGTGTCGCATGCCCCCAGTATACATTATAACGGTCTCTTATGTCACTAAGTACTAGTATAGCGAATAAAAAGCGAATTCAGCAACCCCGTCCGTGCTCTGAGGCGTCGCTCACGCAGCGGTCAAAGTTCCGCTGTGACGTCAGTCGCCGCCCCTCAATTTCGGGCGCCGCTGACCGTCCCGATATATACTAAGGCGGTCGGAAGGCTCATCGCGCGCCGAGGAGGAACTAAGAAGCGACAAGGCGCCGGCCAAGTCAGGTTCATCGCCATCACGGGAAAAAAAGGAGAACTCCCATGAAACCAGGTTTGATCTATCAGAGACTTGTCGCAGCTTGGCTGCTTGTAATGGTCTTGGGAATTGCGGCCTGCTCGAAGGCTCCGACCGACGATCAAATCACCAAGGCCATTCAGGCCAGCTATTACGCCGATCCCCAGGTCAAAAATGACCAGATCACGATCGACGTCAAGAACGGAGAAGTGACCCTGTCAGGTACGGTCGCGAGCGACGCCGACCACCTCCAGGCTTACAAACTGGCCAGCCAGGTGGCGGGTGTGAAGAAGGTCACCGATCAGATCCAGGTGGGCGCGGCCCAGGCGGCAACTCCTCCGGAAAGCGCAGCGGCCCCTCCGACCGAGACCGCCGCGGCCCCTCCTGCGTCTGCCACACCCTCACCCGCTCCAGCGGCTGCGGCCCCGACACCACCGCCTCCCCCTCCGCCTCCGCCTCAGCCGCAGCCCGTCACGGTTCAGGCCGGGACCAGCATTCGAGTGCAGACCATTGACGCCATCAGCTCGGACACCGGACAGCCGGGACAGACCTACCAGGCCTCTCTGGCAGCGCCCATCGTGGTCGGGGATACCGTCGTAGTGCGCAAAGGGGCCACCGTCTACCTGCAGGTGACCGGGGCCAGCCAGGCGGGCAAAATCAAGGGTAGCAGCGAGCTTTCGCTCGCGTTGGACCACCTTGTCTACCAGGGGCAATCGTACCCACTGGCCAGCAGCGCGGTACAGCAGGTGGGGCAGTCGCGCGGTAAGCAAACGGCGAAGCGGGCGGGCCTTGGCGCAGCGATTGGCGCGGGCATCGGCGCCATCGCGGGCGGCGGTAAGGGCGCAGCCATCGGGGCCGGGGTCGGAGGCGGTGGAGCCATGGCCTACCAGGCTTTTACCAAAGGCAAAGCGGTCAAGGTGGCGCCCGAGACCTTGCTCGATTTCACCCTAGCGCAACCGGTCACTATTATTCTGCCGCCAAAGAACACGGCCCCCAGCCAGCAATAGTGCTTATGACGAGATAGCCGAGTTCACGGGCGGCAACGGACCTGGACAATGGGCGAACGGTCGTATTAGATAACAGTGGGTGGGGAGGAGTAAATCGTATGTTAAGAGCTGTGGAGCGGCTGGTTCAAGCGATCTTGGTAGTATGTCTCTCAGCTACTGCTCTCCAGAGCGCGGAAAAGGATGCCAACCGTCTGAAGGCACCTGCCGACACCCTGAATGAAATCATGGCGGCGCCGGACAAGGGGATCGACAAAGATCTGATGGCTAAGGCCGTCTGCGCCATCGTCATCCCAGGTCTGAAGAAGGGCGCCTTCATTGTCGGGGCGAAATACGGTCGCGGCTTCGCTTCCTGCCGGGAGCCCAAGGGCGGCTGGACGGCACCGGCTGGGGTGCAAATCGAGGGAGGGAGTTTCGGCTTGCAGGTAGGCGGTTCAGGCAGTGATGTCGTGATTCTGGTGATGAACCAGGATGGAATGCAACATTTACTTAAAAGCAAGTTCACGCTGGGCGGTGACGCCAGTGTGGCTGCCGGACCCGTGGGGCGCGAAACCGCGGCCCAGACCGACGCCATGATGCACGCCGAAATGCTGACTTGGTCGAGGTCGCGGGGCGTCTTCGCAGGAATTTCGCTCGATGGGGCGACCCTGCGTCCCGATGGCGACGTCAACAAAGCCCTCTACGGCGCGGGCGCGATGAACAAGGAGATACTCACGGGCAAATATCGGGTTCCAACCGCTGCCAAGGTTTTTGTGGGGGCGCTCGACAAGTATAGTCCGAAGAAGGCTGCGTAAGGGTTCGTTCTGATAGCGAGCCTTTACCTATTCAATGAATTACGTTTTTGATCTGGCAGGCATCTGAGTTGGAGTAATGGAGGTAGCCATGGTGACGTACAGGAATTTCTTTGCCACGATTCTCTCGGGGGCGCTTCTGGTTTCGACCTTCCCAATGGAGGGATGGTCTGCCTTGAGCGCGCCGCAGGCTGGTGAGCAAACGCCGCCGGCTCAATCGTCAGCGCCGTCGGACCAGGATCTGGAACAGATGGTTGCGCCCATCGCTCTCTATCCTGACGCTCTGATTGCCCAGATTCTGGCCGCGGCCACTTACCCCACCCAGGTGGTGGAGGCGGATCGTTGGGTGCAGCAGAACAAAGGCATGAGTGCCGATCAGGTCGCGGCGGCCGTCGATAAGCAGTCGTGGGACCCGAGCGTGAAGGCGCTCACCCAGTTTCCCTCCGTGCTCGACAACATGAGTCAGAACCTGTCCTGGACTTCGTCCCTCGGCGACGTGTACTACAACGACCAGCAGCGGGTGATGAATACTGTCCAGGTTATGCGGCAGAAGGCGCAGCAAGCCGGTAACCTGAAGAGCACTCCGCAACAGACCGTCAGTACTCAGGGCCAGACGATTGTCATTCAGCCAGCGAGCCCGCAGGTGGTGTATGTGCCGACGTACAGCCCGGCGGTGGTCTATGGGTATCCCGTACCTGCCTACCCGGGATACTCGGGGTGGGATGTGGCCGCGGCGGCTATGATCTCCTTCGGGGTGGGAATGGCGGTTGGGGCTGCCATCCGGGGACCGTCCTACGGTTGGGGATGGGGTGCCTGGGGCTGCAACTGGCATGGCGGGACGGTGGTGTACAACCGCAACGTGTATGTGTCCCGGAGCACCACCTTCGTGAATCGCAGCAACTACTACAACCGGACTAACGTGAACGTGAACAACATCAATCGAAACAACATCAACACCAACAACATAAACCGGAACAACGTCAATCGGAACAACGTCAACACCAACAACATAAATCGGAACAACCTCAATCAGAACAACGTCAACCGGAATAACCTCAACCAGAACAACGTGAATCGGAACAACGCCAACCGGAACACCGCGAACACCAATCAACTCAACGCGAATCGCGCCAATGCCAACCGGACAGCTACCGCCAACAATGCCGCCAATCGCGGCTACGGGCACGCCAGTCCCGCCACCACCGGGACTCGATCCAACGCTTTTGGCGGCTACAACTCGGGAGGCACGGCGCGGGCGGAGAGCGCTCGAGGGCAGTCAAGTTTTAAGGGCGGCGGTGGGGGAGCCCGGGCCGGAGGAGGGCGGCGCAACTAATCAGCAACACTAAACGGGAACGAACTGGAGTGCGTATCCTATTGATTGAAAGTCGGATAGGCCTAGTTCTTCGAAACGAACTGGCACAGCTAATCCTTGATGGGAACCGGAAAGCCAGATTCCTTGGAGGGCACAGAAATGCGAAGTCTGACGGAGATAGCAAGAACGATGATCGCGCCACGGGCGCAAGGGTTGCTCACATTCCTGAGCGTACTGCCCCTAATACTTGGTCTAGGGGCAAGCCTTTCGTCCGGGCAACAGCAGGGGCAACAGACTTTTGCGTCTCCGGGCGAGGCGGTCGAGGCCTTGACGGCGGCCGCGAAGGCCGGCAACACGGATGCCTTAATGCAGATCTTCGGGCCGGAGGGCAAGGAAGTGCTCTCCTCCGGGGATGAGGTGGCTGACAAGAACAATCGCGACCAATATATTCAGCGATATGACCAGATGCACAGGCTTGTGACGGAGCCGGACGGAACGGTCACCCTCTACATCGGCGCAGACAACTGGCCGCTTCCTATCCCCCTGGTCAAGAAGGATAACGTCTGGTATTTTGACACGGTCGCCGGGAAGCAGGAAATCCTCTACCGGCGGATTGGGAGGAACGAGCTCGCCACCATCGATGTGTGCGGTGCCTTGGTTGCCGCCCAGAAGCAATACGCGAGTGAGCCCCACGACGGCGAGCCGGCCGGGCAGTACGCCAAAAAGCTGGCGAGCGATCCGGGGAAACACAACGGCTTGTTTTGGAAGGCGGCGGCCGGCGAGCCCCAGAGCCCCATCGGGCCGCTCATTGCCGACGCCGTGTCGGCGGGGTACAGCAAGAAACAAGGCGGTCCCACGCCCTTCCATGGTTACATCTATAAGCATCTGGACAGTCAAGGGAAGGACGCTCCCGGAGGAGCGAAGGATTACATTGTGGACGGCAAGAAGACGGGCGGCTTCGCAACCGTCGCTTACCCCGCCGAATATCGAAATTCCGGAGTCATGACTTTCATAGTGAATCAGGACGGAATTGTTTATCAAAAAGATCTGGGCCCGGAGACCGCGCGGATCGCGGCGGCGATGACTCAATTCGACCCCGACAACACGTGGCAAGAGGTGCCGGAAGACTGAGCTTGGCGTCAACGCGGAATGGGAGTCAGGATGACGCCGCCTCGAACGGCAGCTCGAGCGTGAACTAATCGCTGGCATCTGGACAATCCATAGCGACAAATCAAGGAGGTAAGACATGCAAGGCTTAGTGGCTCGGATGGGGGCTGGCGCGGTGCTCACCATTTTACTCCTGGCGGGCAACCGCGAGATCAGCGCAAAGGACGCGGCGTCGAGAGAGTCAAGGTCCGAAGTGACTTCCTATTGCCAGCAGACGGGCGGCGCCGTAGACACCCTGTCCCCCGCTTACAACACCAACGGAGGGCAGCCGCTCATCCTGGCGGGAAAGCAGCAGTTCTGCGTATATAGCGCCACGGACGGGTCAAAGATCTTCCTCTTGCTCAGTACTCTCTCGGCCACCCAGCCGAGCCTTGCCGCTCTAGCCTATTACGCCGAGGTTCAGCCCACTGGAGGCGAGGGAAATCCCGCCTCGGCTTATTGCTCGCAGCTTGGAGGATCGGACCTGTTCGGCGGTGTGAACGCCGCCGGCGGCGGATGGGTGGGAAAAAATGGGGTGGACGATGTGCTGGAGGCGTGCATGTTCCCGGATATGTCTTCGATCGATTCCTGGGGGTTGTACTACCACTCGGCGGGCATCATTCGAGGCATCGATCTGAGCACAGTGCTGAAGTATCAGCCGCAGTGAGGCGGGAGTCAGACCCTTCATCTTCGACCTTTGTGGAGGTGATGACCCAGGAACTCCTTCGATGCCACGCGCGAGGATTGAGTCTGCACAACCGGAGGCTTCCTCTATTGCTCACCGCCTGTTTGAGCGTGCAGGCGGCGCTGGCCGGAAAGACCCCACTTGGGAACAGTACCAGGATGGGCGAAGTCACCCGAAGCTCTTTCTATCTCACCATGCGTGACGGCGTGAGGATCGCGGTAGACCTCAGCCTTCCCCCAAACCTCAAGAGCGGCGAGAGAATTCCGGCCCTGTTGCGTCAGACGCGCTATTACCGCTCGTACGACCTGGGATGGAAACTTCGATTCCTGACTCGGAACTGGCCAAGCCAGCGAAAGCTGTTCTTGTCCCAGGGCTACGCCTGGCTCGACGTCGACGTGAGGGGGACGGGGGCTTCCTTCGGGCACTGGCCCTATCCGTGGTCGCCCGATGAGATCCGCGATGGAGCCGAGGTTGTGGACTGGATCGTCCAGCAACCCTGGTCCAACGGCAAGGTCGGCGCGATCGGAGCCTCTTATGACGGTGGCTCAGCGGAGTTCCTGCTCGTCAATCAGCGTCCCGCCGTGAAAGCTGTCGCGCCCGAATTCACCTTCTTCGACGCCTATGGTGACATTGCCTTTCCCGGAGGCATCTGGCTGCAATCGTTCACTACGGCCTGGCAGCAGTTGGATCGCGCCCTCGACATCAATTATGTGAAGACCGTTAGTTCAATGATGCCCCGGGCCGTGCGCTCGTCTTACCACGGGGTGCGGCCCGTGGACGCCGACCTTGATCGCTCGCTGCTGGCCGAAGCCATCGACGAGCACGAGCACAATCTCAACGTGGGCGCCATGGCCCGAGCCATCACCTACCGCGACGATGCGCCGTGGCCACCGGGGCTTAGCCTCGACGCTGTCAGCCCTTTTGGGCACGCTTCCGAAATCAGCTCTTCCGGCGCCGCCGTTTACTTCGTGGAAGGATGGCTTGACGCTTTCCCGCAGGCTGCCCTCGATGCCTTTCGCACACTGAAGAATCCCGTGCGCATCATCATCGGTCCCTGGGGCCACGTTGCCTGGATGGGCGCCCATCCTTTCGGCCTTTCCCAGGACTCCGAGTTCAATCCGGACGATCAGTTGCTCCACTTCTTCGACTACTATCTCAAGGGCATCGGCAGCCAGACCCCAGGTCAGAAGACGATCGCTTATTTCACTTTTGGAGCAAACCGCTGGAGCACCACTGACCGCTGGCCGCCGCAGGGGATTCAAACGGTGAGTTTCTACCTCGATCAAGAGCAGCGCCTTGACGCCGGGCGGCCCAAGGCGCCGGAGGCAAGCGATCTCTATCGGGTAGATCCTACCGCCGCGACCGGTCCGACCTCGAGGTGGGATTTGGGCAGTGATGTCAGTTATCCCGATCGTCGCCGGGCCGACAAGAAGTTGCTCTGCTACACTTCGCGGCCCCTGGGGCACGAATTGGAAGTGACCGGACCGCCCGTCGTAAGTCTGTTTGCGAGTTCAACGGACAGTGACGGAGAGTTCTTTGCCTATCTCGAGGACCTGGACCCCCAAGGGCACGTCTCCTACGTGACCGAAGGCGAGTTGCGCGCGCTCCACCGCAGGGAGGGCTCGGCGCCGCCTTATTCCGATCCTGAGCCCTATCACTCCTTCAAGCGTACGGATGGCCTGCTTGTTTCGAGGGGCGAGATTACCAACCTGAGGTTCGCGATGATTCCGACCTCTTACTTGTTCAAGAAAGGGCACTCGATTCGACTGGCACTGGCCGGGGCTGATTGCGATCACTTCGCCGTCCCGCCTGGACAGCCGCCGACCTGGCAAGTCCACCATGACCTCGACCATCCGTCCTTTATTGAACTCCCAGCGATGGCCGTTCCGGGGCCCTCGAAAAGCGTCGATCTGAGGCAGGCTCCGTAGAATCGGACCGCGAAGCATGGTTATAACCTCAAGTAACCGACCGGCGACCGGCCTGAACGAATCAGAATGGGGTTACTACGGCTGGAAGGTTGTATTGGCGGCTCATTTCGGCGTGATGGTTGGTTTCGGCTCACTCTTTGTTTTCACCTTCAGCGTTTTCCTCAAGCCTCTCGAAGCGCAATTCGGGTGGAACCGCGAAGCCATCTCGCGGGGTTTCGCCCTGGCCGCCTTGACGGTAGCGGTCTCGTCGCCCAAACTCGGCCACTGGCTCGACCGCTTCGCTCCGCGGCGAATCGTTCTTCCTTGCATCGCAATTTTCGGCGTCGCTTACGCGTCCCTGGCCTTCCTGCAGGCGCACCTCTGGCAGTTCTATGCCACTTGCATCCTGCTCGGGGTGGTGGGCAACGCCACCACCCAGATGGCCTATTCGCGGGCGGTCTCGAGCTGGTTTTTGGAGCGTCGCGGGATGGCTTTAGCGCTCGTCATGGCCGGGTCCGGCCTCGGCTCCATCGTTCTTCCCTTGCTGGCCGAGAGCCTGGTCACGGTGTCAGGCTGGCGGACGGCCTATCTCTGCCTGGGTCTGCTCGCTTTGCTGCTCGGCCTGCCGCTGACCTGGCGCTATCTCGCCGAGCGCCCGCACGACGAATCTGGGTCGCGGTCGGTTCTCTATTCCGGCCTCTCTTGGCAGCAGGGAGTTCGTTCGTTTCCGTTCTGGATCATCGTCGCGATGTTGTTCCTGACCTCAGTGAGCCTGAACGGCGCCATCGCTCACTTGGTGGCCCTGTTAACAGACCGGGGAGTAGGCGCCCGGCAGGCGGCGCTGTGCGCGTCGGTCCTCGGTGGCACCAGCCTGGGCGGACGGCTGCTGGTGGGTTCACTGCTGGATCGCCTCCGAGGGCCGCGCGTCGCCTTCGTTATGCTAACGGCTTCCTCGGCGGGTATCTTTCTGCTTACCAAGGCCAGCACTTTCGCTCCCGGCTGCCTGGCGGCAGCGCTGATGGGGCTGGGGCTCGGGGGAGAGGCCGATATAACTCCTTATCTGCTTACACGTTACTTCGGCCTGAAGTCCTTTTCGACACTCTACGGCCTCACTTGGACCTTCTATGCCGTTGCGGGCGGTCTCGGCCCTGTCATTCTGGGCCGGGCCTTCGACCTGACGGGCTCCTACACCTCCCTGCTTACCCTGCTTGGCTTCGCTATGGCCGTCGCCGCCGCGCTGATGCTATTGCTTCCAGCGTATTCGAAGTCGCCGGCGACGGACTCATTTGTCTGACACACCGTCGGAGCCATGGGGAAGGTCAGGCGGGGCGCGGAATCGTGTCCAGACTCCAAGCTTAGTATTATCAGATAGATAAAACTAAAAACAATCTTGTCAGGCGGCCTTGTTCGCCAAGTTTTCTCAGGCGGGTAATACACTTTCCTACACCTTGACAGGCCCCTGTTTTCGTGACATTCTGAACGGCCTCAGAGGGGGGCGGCCGGAGGTCCACTGAGTTAGGCGATTGCCAGTGCCCCGAATCGATATCAGCGGGGGGCATCGCGGCCCGTTGGCCTCAACAAGGTTCCGCAGACGTCAGCGGCTGAAGCTCCGCGGAGAGGGGCTAGCGCCTCGGCGGCGCCGAGCAGGTTCACAGGCTGGCACGTTCGTCGGACTATCGTCGCTGCGAGACCGCCGCGGGACGCGAGAAGAGCAGGAATGGATCAAAGCTGAAGGAGGGAAGGAATGATTAGGAAGGTCCTAGCACCAGTAGCTGTGGTCTGGGTGCTGGTAGCTTGCTTGGCCTCGGCCGCGCAGGATTCAGCGTCATCCCCGACAACGTCCGCCACCGTGGCTTCGGCGTCTAACGCCGCGGCAGCGGCGAGTGAAGCCGTTCCGACAGCGACAGCCCCTTCAGTATCAAATCCAGCCGAAGGTGAAACGACCCAGGCTGCGCCCATGCTCGAGCGCCGCAACCCCCGCTACCGTATCGAGCTCGGTGACGTTATCGGCATCGATTTTCCTTTCACGCCGGAGTACGACGAGAACGTCACCGTCCAGCCGGACGGCTACATCAGTCTGATTACGCTTGGCGATATGCACGTGGCGGGCATGACCATGCCTGAGGTGACGCAAGCTCTCAGACAGGCTTATTCGAAAATCCTCCACAACCCCATCATTACGGTAGCCCTCAGCAACTTTGAGCAACCCTACTTCATCGTCGGCGGCGAAGTCGGGAAGCCTGGCAAGTACGATCTGCACGGAGATACAACTCTGTTCCAGGCCGTAGAGATCGCGGGCGGCTTCACATACACCTCGAAGCATTCCCACGTCTTGTTGTTCCGCCGGGTTTCTGACGACTGGGTGTCGGCGCGGGTTGTGAACGTCAAGAAGATGCTGAAGGCCGGTGATCTGGCCGAGGACCTGCACCTTGAGCCGGGCGACATGGTCTTTGTGCCCAAAAGCGCCCTGTCCAAGATTCAGCCGTTTCTTCCGTACCTTCTGCCGTATCAGCTTTTCCGGATCAACTTTAACGCATCATCGACTTATGGGTATTAGTCTGCAGACTTGACCGGCCGCCCCCGCGGCTAAGGGAGGCAACAATGGCAGAGCAGAACGGACAAAATGGCAACGGTCAGAATGGTTCCGGCCCGAACGGTTTTCGGGCGATGCATCAGACGGTTCAGTCGATGACCCGCGACGCTTTGGCCGTTGCCTTCCGGCATCGCGGTCTGATCCGCAAGGCGTTCTTGTGGACGTTGCTCGGCGGCATTCTGGCGGTCATGGTTTTCGGCATCCAGTACGAATCGGACGCGGAGATTGCGGTTCGGCTGTGGACCCGGACGCCGGCAGCGGTCACACCGGATCAGAGCCCGCGGCCGCTGGCGCCCAGCGACAACAGCGCGACAGAGGAGATGATCAACTCCGAGATCGAGTTGCTGACCTCCGCTGACATCCTGGAGCATGTGGTAGTGACTTGTAACTTGCAGTATGGCGACAAGAAGTGGTACACGCCCTACAAGCTTAAGGTCTACCGCGCTATTCCGGGCTACTGGGATACGCTGATTCCCAAGGCCGTGTCGAAATTGAATGACGCCCTTGAAATCGACGAGGTCAAAAGCTCAAACATGCTGACGATCTCATACAGCGACAAGGATATCGACCAGGCGGCTTGCGTGACGCGGGCGCTCACCAACTTTTACATGGCCAAGCACGTGGCGACCTGGCGTCCGGCGAGGATGTTCGACTTCTTCTCCGAGCAGGCCGGCGACTACCGTCGGCGGCTGTATGAGGATGAACAAAAGCTGCTGGAATTCGCGCGGAGCCAGGACGCGGTCGACGCACCGGTCCAGATGGGCTTGAATGTGAACCAGGAGGCGCAGTTCCTCTCCTCGCTGCGGCAGACCGAGGCGCAGATGGCGGGAACTCAGGAGCAGATGCGCGCCAACCAGACACTGGAATCGTCACTGCCGCCGCGCATCGCGACAAACCAGACCGTCTCGGACAATTTCCAACTGGTCGCGGATCTCAAGACGACTCTGGTCAATCTGCAAATCCAGCGAACGTCTCTGTTGAACAAGTATGACCCCGACTACCCTCTGGTCAAAGTAATCGACACTCAGATTGCCCAGGCGCGCCAGGCCATTGCCGATCAGGAAAGCCAGCCGGTTCATGAGAACAATTCCGGTCAGAACCCGGTCTACGTTCAGGTGCAGCAGAGCTTGGCGACGAACCAGGCGATGTTGCCGGACCTACAAGCAAAGGCGACCAGCGAAGCCGAGTCGGTGAAGAAGTACCACCAGGAGGCTCTGGCTTTTGACGCCAAGGCCGTTACGCAGGCTGATTTGCAGCGCGAGATCGGAGCCATGCAGGGCAATTACCTGCTCTATCTCACGAAGCGTGAAGAAGCCCGGATCGAGGACATGCTGGATGCTCGCCGGGTGGATAATGTGATTCTCATCAAGCAACCCACGATCCCGGTGGTCGCGAGCTTTAGCCCCCCGCTACTGGTGCTGCTCGCCGTCGTCCTTGCCGCCATTATTTCGGTGGCCCTGGCTTTTGTGGTTGACTTCCTCGATCCCTCGTTCCGGACACCGGATGAGGTGCAGGAGTTTCTGAACGTGCCGGTGTTCGCGTCGATCCCCGAAAACGGCCAGGAGGCCGCGGTTGGGGCGGTTTCGAAGAACGGGCACTAAGGGTTGGCATGCTGCTCGATCACTATGGGCTGCGCGAACAACCTTTTGGTGTGACGCCCAACCCCCGTTATCTATACCTCAGTCCCAGCCATCGCGAGGCACTGGCCTCCCTGGTTTACGGGATTGAATCGGGCCGGGGGTTCCTCGCCCTGATTGCTGCTCCGGGCATGGGTAAGACAACCCTCTTGTTCCAGTTTCTGGAGCGGCTGGGGAGCCGGGCGCGCACGGTCTTTCTTTTTCAGGCGCAGAGCGGCGCGCGAGGTTTCCTGCGCAGCATGATGGCTGACCTCGGAATAAGCGCCGAAGAGGATGGGGTCGCTTTGCAGACCCGCCTCAACCAGATTCTGCTTCAGGAACTCCAAGCGGGGAGAAAGTTTGTCCTGGTGGTTGATGAGGCGCAGAATCTTGATGACGCGTCCCTCGAGTTCGTTCGGATGCTTTCGAACTTTGAAACGCCGCGGGACAAACTCATTCACATTGTGCTGGCAGGTCAGACTGAACTGGCGCAAAAGCTGGCGCGTCCTTCCATGATACAGCTGCGCCAGCGGATTTCGATGTTGATTCGCCTGCACCCGCTGGGCCCAGCGGAAATTGCGGAATACATCGATCATCGCCTGCGCGTGGCGGGTTACTCAGGATCCGCCGTGTTCAGCGCCGCAGCGGTTAGCGCGATCGCCTCGCTGAGCGGCGGAATTCCCCGAAATATTAACAATATTTGCTTCAATGCCTTGTCGCTCGGCTATGCGGGCGGCCAAAGGAAGATTGAATCCGCCATTGTGCGTGAGGTAGCCGCGGATTTGGATCTCAGTACCTTTTCGATGGAGAACGCCGGAGTTTTGAGCTCACTTCAAGCGGCCGAACCCGCCGAGGATACCGGTGTCCGTCGGAGTCGAAACGATTCGACTCGTGCCGAAGGCTGGGCGGTTCTCCTCGACCGCATTCTGTCGCCTGGACGGGAGTCTGGCCCCCGTGCAGGAGCAGCATCTGGTCTCGGGGTGAAAGAGTCCTGGGGGCAAGGCTCGAGGTGGAAAGAGACAGTGGAATCTTTGGCCGGCCGGTTGCGTGACAGGATGGTGCATTAGATTTAACGTTACCGCAAAATAAGGCCGATATCATCTTGCATGATCAGGTGGAGGAACCAGCTTGAGTAAAAACTTTGAACTCCTGCAACGGGCGCAGAAGGAGCAGGAACTGAGCCGCCCCCGGACGGTAGGTGGTGGCGGTATCCTAGCCTCGAGATCGACAGAATTCAGCGCCGAGGAGGCGGTCAGGCTAGTCCAAAGGCTTTTCCTGGTGCCGGGTCCCGAGGCGCCGCGCGTAGTGCTTTTTTCCGGAGTCAACCCCGGCGATGGATGCAGCACGGTTTGCGCCCGTGTGGCGGAGACGTTGGCCAGTGAAGTGGGCGTATCCGGAACCTTCTGCGTGGTGGATGCTAATCTTCGTGCGCCCTCACTGCACGAGTACTTTGGTCTTGAGAACGACACCGGTTTAGTGGACGCCCTCTCCCAGCCCGGTCCCGTCCGGGATTTTGCCCAACAGGTGGACGGCGGCAGGCTCTGGGTGCTGACCTCGGGTCCGGCGGCCTCCAATGTTCATGGCCTGCTGGCCTCGGAAGCTCTGCGTATACGGGTGGCGGAACTACGCTCCGAATTCGACAACGTCCTGATCGATTCACCCGCGGTGAACCTCTATGCAGACGCGTGTGGAATTGGAAAGGTATCCGACGGCATGATTCTGGTATTGCAATCGAACGCCACCAGGCGTGAGGCGGCGCGAAAAGCCAAAGAGATGATCGAGATCGCGCAGATTCGATTGCTGGGGGCCGTTCTCAACAAGCGCAAGTTTCCGGTTCCGGCCGGGATCTACGGGAAGCTTTAGAAGGGGGGCGAGAAGAACACTCGCCTGCACGGGGCGACCGCAAGAGGGGAGGCCGCCTGTCTGTTTCCGGTAAGGGAAATCTCAGGAAGCCCTGACTTCTTTCACTGAAGATACTCGTTTCACGCTAGCGCCTACTTGTGCGTCAGAGTAGTCGCTTCGGAGCCGAGGGAGGATTGAAGAATGCCTGCAGCGCGTTGGGGGAAAACGAAGGCGAGCCAGGGTGAGCCCATCACGGTGCTGGGCATGGGTCACGTGGGGCTGCCCACCGCGCTCGGCCTGGCGGAACTGGGATGGAGAGTTTTCGGGGTGGACGACGCCGCGGCAAAGATTGAGCAACTGAAGGCCGGGCAAGCGACCTTTTACGAGCCGGAGATGCAGGATCTGCTGACCAAACATCTGGCGAGCGGGAAATTCCAACCGACTCAAGACGCCGACTCTGCCGTGGCGGCCTCCACCGTGATCTTCGTCTGCGTGGGAACGCCGCAGCGGGAGGATGGCGCCGCGGACCTCAGCCAGATCGAGGCCGTGGCCCGAACCATCGCGCGCAACTTGAATGGGTACAAACTTGTGGTGGAAAAAAGCACAGTGCCTGCCTCCACCTCCGAGCGTATGAAGGTCACGATCGCACGCTACGCACGTCTCGAGCCCGCTTCCGCCAGCAAGAATGGACGGGGCAGCGGCCACGGGCGCCCCAGCGCCGCTCCGCAACGCTTTGACGTGGCCTCCAATCCCGAGTTCCTGCAGGAAGGCAAGGCGATTCAGAATTTCTTTCACCCTGACCGCATTGTCGTCGGCGTCGAATCGGACCAGGCCCGCGGGCTACTGGAGGAAATCTACCGGCCGTTGAAGTGTCCGATTGTCGTGACAGACCTGGCGACTGCGGAGCTGATCAAGCACGCCGCCAACGCCTTCCTGTCGACCAAGATCTCCTTCATCAACATGATTTCGGACATCTGCGAGGCAGTTGGTGCTGACGTTCAGAGTGTGGCGCAGGGCATCGGCCTCGACCCGCGCATCGGACCGCAGTTCCTGAACGCGGGCATCGGCTTTGGCGGCTATTGCTTCCCGAAGGACTTGCGGGCCTTGATCTACCTCGCCCAGGAACACGGTGTTCCTTGCGAAATCCTGAGCGCGGTTGAAGAGGTGAACCTTCGCCGAGTCGAAGTTTTTCTGGACAAGCTTCGCCATGCCCTTTGGGTCCTCCAGGGGAAGACGATCGCGGTCCTGGGCCTGGCCTTCAAGCCGCTTACCGACGACATCCGGGAGGCGCCAGGCATTCGCGTGATCGAGAAACTGCTTAAGCAGGGCGCTCAGCTCCGCTTGTATGATCCGGAGGCTATGCCCAACACCCGGCAGGTGTTTCCGGAAACTCCCGGGCGGGTGGACTATTGCCGCTCGGCCTACGAAGCCGCGCGCGGCGCCCACGCGGTTCTGGTAGTGACGGAATGGGACGAATTCTGCAAACTGGATTGGACCAAGTTGCGGAAAGCCATGGAGGTGCCCGTCCTTGTGGACGGCCGAAACCTTCTTGATCCCGCCGCCATGCAGGCTGCGGGCTTTGAATACTTCTCCATGGGTCGTGATCCCCAGCAGCCCGTGAGCCTGGCCGCAAGAACAAGATAGGCGCACGGCCAGTTCTGGGAGCGTCGCCGGCAAGACGCGAGGTGCTACGAAATGCAGGACCGACACTTAGGAGGAGACAGACCGCTGCGAAGTCTTGTGACCGGGGGCGCGGGATTTGTGGGATCGCACCTGTGCGAGAGGCTGATCGCGGAGGGGCATGAGGTCATCGGCATCGATAACCTGCTGACCGGCCGGGAGGAAAATCTCGCAGCGGTTGCCGATCATCCCCGTTTTGTTTTCGTTAGGCACGACGTCACCCATCCGATCGATCTCCCCCAGCTTCTCAGACAGGCGGGTGAGCGCTTCACATCCGGGTGTCACCTGGACTACATTCTGCACCTGGCGTCGCCCGCCAGCCCTAAGGACTATGCACGCCATCCCATTCACACGATGAAGGTCGGGGGCCTCGGAACCTACCACGCGCTTGGTCTGGCTAAAGCTTGCGATAGCGTTTTCCTGCTGGCTTCAACGTCGGAAGTGTACGGCGATCCAGAGGTGAATCCGCAGCCCGAGACTTACTGGGGTCACGTCAATCCCATCGGGCCGCGGAGTTGTTACGACGAAGCGAAGCGCTTCGCCGAAGCGATCACGATGGCTTACCACCGTCAGAACGGC
Source organism: Terriglobia bacterium (assembly GCA_036521995.1). GTDB lineage: Bacteria > Acidobacteriota > Terriglobia > UBA7540 > UBA7540 > Gp13-AA77. Next base: position 15,509 of record DATDGR010000079.1, read on the forward strand.
GTTCAGGTGCGTCTGGCCCGGATTTTCAACACTTACGGCGAGCGCATGCGCCTCAATGACGGGCGGGTATTGCCGAATTTCATCCCCCAGGCGCTTCAAGGCCAGCCGCTTACGGTTTATGGTGACGGCACCCAGACGCGAAGCTGTTGTTATGTCAGCGATCTGGTGGATGGTCTCTACCGGCTTCTGGTTTCCGACCAGACCGGCCCGGTCAACCTTGGTAACCCCGAGGAAGTATCGATGCTGGATCTGGCACGCAAGGTCATTGAGCAGACGGGCAGCTCGAGCGCGATCGCTTTTCAGCCCTTGCCGGTGGATGACCCCACGCGGCGGCGCCCGGACATTTCAAAGGCCGTGACGCTGCTCGGCTGGCAACCCAAAGTGGGTCTGGCCGAAGGTCTCGCAAAAGCCATCGCTTATTTCAAGGCCGAGCTGCGAGAGACCGCCGTTGTTTCCGGCGGCGTGACCGGCCCCGACGCGCACCGGCAGGAACCTGGGGAGGCAAGAGCCTAAAACGGGGTTCTTGGGTATGATCAGTAATCATCGGCGCCAGGCTCTTTTGGCGGCATTCAAACTGGGCGACGTTGTTCTGTTGGTTCTCGCCTTCGCGCTGGCCACCGTGCCGGTCCTCTACGAGGCTGAAGCGGCATCCCTCGCCCAGTTCCTTGAGATGCGCATCCGGATCAACGATTTCCTGATCTTCATAAGCCTGCTCGTTGTCTGGCACATCACCTTTACTTCCTTCGGCCTTTACCACTCTCACCGTCTCGGACGCCGGCGCGCTGAAATCATCGGCGTCGTCAAGGCTATGACCGTCGCGACGCTGATCGTCCTGGTGGCGGCGCTGTCTTTCAAGATCAGCATGGTGACGCCGGTCTTCCTTGTCGTGTTCTGGGCCGTCGGCACAGCACTGGTGGTGATCAGCCGGCTGACCCTGCGCTGCCTGCTCAAGCAAGTCCGGGTCCGAGGCCGGAACCTGAGATTGGTGCTCATCGTGGGAACCAACCCCCGCGCTTTGGAACTCGCTCGCAAAATCGAGGCCACGCCGGAGCTAGGCTACCGGATTATTGGGTTTGTCGACGAGGACTGGCCAGGGCTGGAGGACTTCGGCCACTCAGGCTATCGCTTGGCTTGCAGCCTGGATGACTTCCCAAGCTTCCTCCGTCACAGTGTGGTGGACGAAGTGGTGATGGGCTTGCCAGTACGATCCTACTATTTCCACGCTTCCCGGATTGCCGCCCTCTGCGAAGAGCAGGGCATCCCCATGCGATTCCCTTCCGGCCTCTTCAATCTGAAGATGGCGCAGTCGAAGGCGGAGGAGTTTGAGGGAGATTCACTGATCACCCTGTATCGTGGAACCACCGACGGCTGGCCTATGATGATGAAGCGGCTGATCGACTTCACGGTTTCCGGTGCGGCGCTGATCTTCCTGGCGCCTCTGTTCACGGTGGTGGCCATCCTCATTAAGCTCAATTCTTCGGGACCGGTCTTCTTTATTCAAAAGCGGATAGGGCTCAGCAAGCGGCAGTTCTCTCTATTTAAGTTCCGAACCATGGTTCCGGATGCGGAGGCCAAGCTCCGGGAGATTGAACACCTCAACGAGGTCACCGGGCCGGTCTTCAAGATCAAGCACGACCCTCGCATCACGCCCATCGGCGAGTTTTTGAGGAAGACCAGCATTGACGAGCTTCCGCAGCTCATCAACGTGTTTAGGGGGGAAATGAGCCTGGTGGGTCCGCGCCCGTTGCCGGTTCGCGATTACGAGGGGTTCGATCAAGACTGGCAACGCCGGCGCTTCAGCGTGCGCCCGGGGATTACTTGCCTCTGGCAGGTAGGTGGCCGGAGCTCCATTCCGTTTGAGAAGTGGATGGAGCTTGATATGGAGTACATCGACAAGTGGTCCCTCTGGCTCGATCTGAAGATCCTGGCGCAAACCATTCCGGCCGTGCTGCGCGGTTCGGGCGCTGCCTAGAGACCAAGATCGAGGCGGGAACGGGTTTCAGGCAGCACAACCCCGGGGTGCAGTGACCGATGTCTGGATCCGCTTTCGCGAGAAAGACGAGGATGGTGGCTACTGCCGTGCAGTTGTGAGCCCCTTCGCAGCCGTGGTTCAGATTCTCGCCATGGGGGAATGACGGCCGCCACACACTTTGGAAGGTGCGCCCGTTTTGATTCTGGTTGTTCCGCGTCCGGGAGATAAAAGAGGGCAGTTTCATAAGTGGTTAACCGGCCTAGCTGCGCCGGTTAGAGTTCAGTATAATTGGCGCTAGCGCTGATGAGAGGCGAAGGTCCCTTTGAGCACCTGGACCTGGGTTGGGGAGAGGATGCGGCTGCGGTCGGGAATCGCCCGGAGGAAGCAAGGGCTGTGAATTCATCGCTACCCCTCGCCGTTTGCAACCTGTCCTTCGAAAGGGCCTGCTGATGCTGGCTGTGAAGCGACTTCGTCACAAAGTCGCCCGTACCCGTCTCCGCGTACCGTTGATCTGGCTTCGCAACCGCGGTTTGGACTCGAACGACGTTTTCATTGCCTCCTACCCCAGGGGAGGCAGCACCTGGACGCGTTTCGTGCTTTACGAGATTCTGGCCGCAGAGCCGTCCAGTTTCGACAATGTCAACCGCCGAATTCCAGAGATCGGCATCCACTGGAGGGCCAAGCCTTTGCTGCCCGGAGAGGGCCGTCTGATCAAGACGCATGAGCCGTACCGTAAAGAGTATCGGCGGGCGGTCTATCTCGCCCGGGACATGCGGGACGTTATCTTCTCACAGTATTCACGGGAGAGGGAACTCGGCATCCTCTATGATGACTTCGAAGGGTATCTCGCCAAGTTCCTGCAAGGCAAGATCAGCGGATTTGGCGCCTGGCAAGCCCACGTTCAATCCTGGCTAGAATCTCCGCTGGCGCGCAGCGGTGACTTACTGGTGCTAAGGTTTGAAGACCTGAGGAAAGACATGGAATCCGCCATTAGCCGGATGTTGGACTTCTTCGGTGTCGCGGCCGAGACCGAGGTGATCCGGACTGCCATCGCCGACAACACGCTTGAGAAGATGCGCCAGAAAGAACAGGAGTCCAAGACGCTCCACCAAGCCCGAAGCGGCGAGGAAGGCCGGTTCATCCGCAAGGGCGCCGTGGGTGGCTGGCGTGAGAAGCTCAGCGACGAGCATTTGCGGCTGATTGACACATACGCCGGCGATGCCTTCCGCCGCATGGGATATCCCCTGGCGGCGACTGTTGCGGCGGTTCGCAATCAGGCGTCTGTCGGGCCTCTGACAGGTTAGCTCGGGACCAGCCAGCGATCGCCACGTTAGCGATTGATGAGCGAGCGATTGAGGTTTGTCCCGGTCTGATGAGGGTCGAAGGGCAGAGTGAGATGGGAGAAGCAACTTAACCATGTCAGGAAATTCGAAAGAGGCGTTCTTAGCCCAGCTTCCAGCGGAGCCTTTGACCGTGACGACGGGTCATGGGCGCACGCTTGCGCCTCCGTCGGCCTTCCGCACGATCAGGCGGGAGCTAGGGGGACTCGTTGCCCTTATGGTGAGTTGGTGGCGCTATTGAAATCTGCGCTCCAGGCACTCAAGGTTGTCGTTGTGGCACGGCGACAACAGGTTCAAGTCCAAGCGCACTGTAATTCGAGGATAGAACGAAACGAAGTCAGGATGCTGTTGATCGCCAATTGGTTGAAAAATGTCCCGCTACCTTGGGACTAAGGAGCAGGTCCGAAGCGGCCGGAGCACCAACAAGTTCGTAACAGTTGCCCAGCAGTCGAATTGGGGATTCTGTCCAGAGTCTCCAGACTCCGGAAACCTACGAACGAAGCCACGATGATGCTGATTATAAAAGGCTGGAAAAAATGTCTTTTGAACTGAACCCTCGATGGCGCCGAATGTCTGTGCTACGACGGCTTCGCCGTAAGGCCTCGAGATCCCGTCTGCGCGCTCCCTTGGTGTGGTACCGGCATCGGGGTCTCACGCCGCGGGATGTTTTTGTCGCCTCCTATCCGAGATCTGGCAGCACCTGGCTTCGCTTCCTGCTCCTGGAGCTCTTGACGCGCGATTCCGCCGGATTCGACAGGGTGAATCAGATGATTCCGGACGTGGGCCGCCACGGTGGCTGCCCGGCGCTGCTTCCGGGGCGCCGCCGCCTCATCAAGACCCACGAAACCTATCGAAGTACTTACGGGACCGCGATTTATATCGTTCGCGACCTCCGCGATGTGGTGCTTTCTGAGTTCGACTATGAGAATGCCCGTCAGCGCCTTTCGGAGGATTTCGATACCTTCCTGATGCTATCATTGAAGGCCAACGTCAATGGCTACGGGTCCTGGCAGGAGCACGTGGTTTCCTGGGTCGACTCACCACTTGAGAGCACCGGCCGGCTCCTGGTCATCAAGTTCGAAGAGCTGCGCGCCCGTACGGAAGATACCTTGGCGGAGGTCGCTTATTTTCTTGGTGTTACGGCTGATCGTGGGGCGATTCAGGAAGCGATCGCCAATAACAGCGTCCAGCGCATGCGCGAGAAGGAAGACCAGGTGCCGGAGATTGACGGGTATTCGACAGGGAACGGGAACAGCTCTCGCTTCATCGGCAAAGGCTCTGTTGGCGGGTGGCGGGCAAGGCTTTCGGAAGGGCAGTTGCAACTAGTCGAAAGGTGCGCCGGGTTGGGCCTGGCTCGAATGGGATATCCGCTGGAGACGGCTCTGGTGCCGACTGGCAACCTCTCACGGCTGTGATTGCATGAAATCAGGCAGACCCGCTGGGCTTTCCCGGCGGCGAGCAAGGAGTCGCGTTTGCCACAGAATGGCGTCACACTAGGAACTTTCGGCGGCGGGGCGATCGCCCGGCCCAACTACGACAGACTGAGAAGGTTGGCAGCGGTTCTCGGATTTGTCGTATTGGGTATGCTGGCGATGCTCACCATTTCCGAGCTGGCGCATTACATCACTCTCCACCACTCTCGCCACAAGGGAGAACTCCTGATCGGCATTCTGGCTGGCAGCGTGCCGCTGGCCGTGTTCCTCACCTTCAGCCTGTCCGAGGGCTTCGTAGCCGGGCTCAAACTCCTTAAAGAGTTGAAATGGTGGCACCTGCTGTGGGCTTTACTGTTTATTAGCTTTCAGACCTTTCGCAAACGTACTTCCAGCGAAAGCTACTCGAATCCTGTCGATTCCGCCGCCGCCCTCCGTATCCTTCTGGTAGCTACCGTAGGTTTAGTGCTTCTGCTTCAGCTTTTCATGCGGCGCCTAAGCTGGCTCAAGTCCCTGACCACAGGGATCCCCGGCGTCCTGACCTGGTTCACTCTCACCTGTATGCTCTCCACCGTGTGGTCAGTCTACTGGGAGTGGACACTCTACAAGGCCTGCGAGTACTCGGTGGATGTCGCCATGCTCGCGGTGGTGGTCTACGTGATCCATTCGGGCGAAGAGCTCAAGACGTGGTTCGAGTGGACTTGGTTGATGTACGGCGCCCTGCTTTGCATTCTGTGGTCGTGGGTTGTGATTGATCCTAGCACAGCTCTCTCCAATAAACTTGAGTACGGAGAGTCTGGCATCGGGTTGATCGGTGTGCAGTTGCAAGGTGTCTTCCCCGATGTCTCTTCCAACGATATCGGTCAGTACGGTGCCGTGATCTCAGCGGTCGCTTTGGCACGACTTCTTCCGATGACCCGCCAGAGACGCAACGTGACGTGGTACACCGCTGTACTGCTGTTCGGCGTGGCGACCATGATCCTGGCTCAGTGCCGATCTGCCATTATGGGCTTCGCGCTAGCAGTGTTCCTGATCTACCTTCTTTCCCGGCGCGTCCTGCAGGGCGCGGTGATCTTTATCTCCGGCGCCTTGACTTTCGCATTCAGCGGCCTGGGCGCGCTGACCTGGGAGTTCTTACAGCGGGGTCAATCCACTGCCCAGATGACTTCACTCAGTTCGCGGCTGAGTTGGTGGTCAGTGGCTTGGGAAAAGTTTATGGATCATCCCTTGACCGGACTTGGAGCCTGGGCCGCGGGCCGCTTCGGGGTGCTGGCCAAGCTCGGCCACAAAATGACCGCCTCCATGCACAGCGACTGGGTGGAGATCATTGTGGGGACCGGAATCTGGGGCATTATCCCCATCGCGGTCGTCATGGTCTGGACATGGTGGATCCTGCTGAGGTTCATTCGCGATCCGGAGGCGCATGGTCTTCACGCTGATCTGTGTCTGGAGGCCATCGCGGTGCTCAGCGTTCTGACCATCCGCATGTTCTTCATGACCGAAATCTCCTGGCATTCGCCCTTGAGCTTTTTTGTTCCCATCGGCTACGCCGAGTACCTGCGCCGTCGCGCGAGGTTCGGGGGTGTGACGCCTCCGAGGCTTCTCTTCCGGTGGTAGAAACGGCTTCGCGGCGTTATCAGGTCGGCTGCTGTCCGCATCGCCGGCCCAGTCCGCCGCGCGAACGCGCCTTGGGCGGGTCCTTCAACCTCGCCTGGGGACAGTCGGTTGAGTGGCTTGATCTAAAAGGGCGGCGTGAAGGTTCTTGTTGTCCACAACTACTACCAGCAACCTGGGGGCGAGGACGCTACCTGTGAGCAGGAATGCCAGCTTCTGGAGCGGCGAGGCCATCAGGTAGTCTTCTACCGCCGCAGCAATCAGGAGATTGAGGGGCTAAACGGTTGGCAGCGTCTCCGCCTTTCAGCCGACACCATCTGGAACGAGCGCAGCCGGCGGGAGTTCCTTGGGCTTCTGGCGCGTGAGCGTCCCGATGTGGTCCACGTCCACAACACTTTTGTTGTGATCTCGCCTTCGATCTTCTCTGCCTGCCAGGAGGCCGGCGTTCCCGTAGTGCAGACGGTGCAGAACTATCGCCTCTTTTGCCCGGCTGCCACGTTCTTTCGAGACGGCAAGATCTGCGAAGAGTGCGTGGAGCACGGACTTTTCCGCAGCGTGCGTTACGCCTGCTACCACAAGTCGCGTTCCGCCACGGCAGTGGTTGCGCTGCTGATTGCGGTCAATCGCCGGCGAAAGACCTGGCCTGGTAAGGTGGATCACATTATCGCGGTGACGCAGTTCTCCCGTAAGAAAATGGTCGAGGCAGGGCTGCCTGCAGAACAAGTGATGGTGAAGCCCAACTTCGTTTACCCCGATCCCGGCGAGGGCCAAGAACGGCGAGACTATGCGCTGTTCGCCGGCCGCCTCTCGCCTGAAAAGCGAGTCAACACTTTGTTGGTGGCTTGGAGCAAACTTTCGGAGCCGGTTCCTCTGTTGATCGCGGGAGGGGGGCCGCTGCAGGAAGCTCTGGAGGAGCAGGCGCGGCGCAGCCAGCTCTCGAACATTCAGTTTCTGGGTCAGATTCCGCGCGCCAAGACCATCGCAGCCATGCAGTCGGCCCGCTTCGTGGTGTTCCCGAGCGAGTGGTATGAGGGATTTCCGCTTACGATCTGCGAGGCCTTCGCCTGTGGGACGCCGGTCATCTGCTCGCGTCTCGGCGCCATGGAAGAGGTCGTGGATCATGGACGCACGGGCTTTCATTTCACACCTGGTAACGCGGCGGAACTGGCGGAGCGAGCGGCGTGGGCCTGGAATCATCCCGAGGAAATGCGGGTCATGGGCCGGGAAGCGCGCCGGGAGTTCGAAGCCAAGTACACAGCGGAGAGCAACTACCCATTGTTGATCGACATCTATGAGCGGGCGCGGGCCCGAAGGCGCGGCGGCAGGGCCCCGGAAACGGTTGCATTAATGAGTTGAGTAGCTGGAAAAATGAGGCCGAACTGGTTATGCTCATTGCTTCGGCAGAATTGTAAGCGGTAGCTCTCGAAGGGCCCGGCGGAGATGGCCAGCCTTCCTCGCGGCTTTGGTTCGGCTGCCTGCCTCTGCCTTCCAGGACGCCTCGGTTGCTAGAGCTCCATTTTTGCCGGGAAACGAAGCCGGCGGGCTTCACCCGAGCTTTTGGGAATATATGTCCACGGTGTCGCAGTCGGAATCGAAAGCCAGCGCGAGTCCTTCCTTCACGGTGCTCGGTGTGCGGGTTCACGCCATGCAGATCTCCGAAACCGCCGCCCAGGTCGAAGAGTGGATTCGAGAGCGCAAGCCGGAGCGGTTCGTGTCGTTTTCGGGAATGCATGGCCTGTCGGAATCCATTCACGACCGGTCCATGCGGCATGTTCTCAATTCGGCGGACCTCGTGGTGCCGGACGGCATGTCGCTGGTGTGGGTGGGACGCCGGCGCGGACAGGCGCAGCGTCTGAAGCGGCGCGTCTACGGTCCGGAGTTCATGGAGACGTTCATCCGTGAGACTGGGGGCCTTTACCGCCACTACTTCTATGGCGGCGCGCCCGGCGTGGCTGATCGCCTGGCCGATATGATGCATCGCCTCCACGGAATCCAGGTGGCAGGCACTTATTGCCCTCCGTTTCGCCCCTTGACGGAGGAGGAAGAGGCTGACCTCGAAGCCCGAGTCCGGGCGGCGGCGCCGGACGTGCTCTGGGTTGGGCTGAGCACTCCGAAGCAAGAGCGCTGGATGTACGGTCACCGAGGACGCCTGGGTGTTCCCGTTCTGCTCGGTGTGGGCGCTGCATTTGACTTTCTTACTGGCGGAGTTCAGCAAGCCCCCCGCTGGATGCAGGAGAATGGCTTGGAATGGTTTTTTCGACTAGTGATTGACCCTCGAAGACTCTGGCGCCGGTACCTTGTCAGTGGCCCCAGGTTTGCGTGGAATGCCTCATTGGAGTTGCTCAATCTGAGAAAGTTTACTTAACCTTTTTGCGGAGGGAATAGAAATATGAACTGGGAAGGGCGCAAGGTGCTGGTGACCGGCGGGGCGTCATTTATCGGCTCCAACCTGGTCAAGAGCCTGCTGAAACGGGGAGCCGACATTCGCGTGGTCGACGACCTCAGCAGCGGCAAGCTCGGGAACATCAAGGAACAGGTCGACGCGGGGCAAGTCGAATTCATCGAAGGCGACCTTCGCACCCAGAGTATCGCGGAGCTGGCGGTGGAAAACGTGAGCGTGGTGTTCCACCTGGCCGCTGACCACGGCGGCCGCGGCTACGTCGATCTTCACCAGGCCGCCTGCGCCACCAACCTGATGCTGGATGGCTTGGTTTTCCGGGCCGCCTATCAGGCCAAGGTCGACAAGGTGGTGTACGCGTCCTCAGGCTGCGTTTACCCCAACTACATTCAAACGGACCCGAAGGAGATGCTCTACTTGACGGAGGACAAGGTCGGGCCGCCTTACGACGCTGACAACATGTATGGCTGGGCCAAGCTCATGGCTGAAATGACCTTGCGCTCTTATTACAAGGACTGGGGAATGAAGGCGGCCTCCTGCCGTTACTTTACCGTTTACGGCCCTAATGGCGTCGAAAACCACGCTGTGATCGCCATGATTGCGCGCGCCTTCATCAAGCAGGATCCCTTTGTGGTATGGGGTACGGGCGAACAGATTCGAAATTGGACTTACATCGATGACATCGTGCGCGGGACCATCCTTGCAGCCGAGAAGATCGACGACGGCACGGCGGTGAACCTCGGCACCATGGAACGCATCCGAGTGATCGACGCGGCCAGGCAGATTTTGCAATACTTGGGCCACGACGCGGCTATCGAGACGCATCCGGAGATGCCTACTGGGCCGTACAATCGGGTGGCGGACAACTCCCTGGCCCGCCAACTGCTCGGATGGGAGCCGGAGGTGCTGTTCGAAGAGGGGCTGCGCCGCACGATTGACTGGTACATTTCCAGCAAAAAGCAGGAAAAAGTGGCGGCGATTCTGAGTCACATGCTCACTGAGCGCTAAGGGATCACGCAAGAACAACTTTACAGTTGCGGCCTGATGGTGTAGTTCCACTCGGGCAGTGTTTCATGGCGCTGCAAGCGAAGGGAAGCGACCTGATCGCGGGTAGGCTTGAGGCCGCAGGGATAGTAGCGGCGGTCGAAGTAGGCGGTGACCTGGAGGCCGGTTTGGGTCCGGGTGGTGCGGGCATAGTTGAGGATCTTCTGGTAGGAATCGAGCGGCTCGCCCGCCCAGTTGCGGGAGACCTGGGAGAAGAGGCGGTGCTCGATGGGATTCCATTTGAAGGCGCCGGTGGGATAGTGGGCCACGGTGACAGCGAGTGCATAGGAGTTGGCCAATTGGGATTGGATCTCGGTTTTCCAGGCATAACAGCGGCAACCGTTGCTGCCGCCGGTATCGGCCAGAATGAGCAGTTGGCGTGAAGCGGCGTAGCGCTGCGAACCTTCCTGTCGCCACCAGTGAGCGATGGCATGAGCGGCGAAGGCGGGGGTATCGTGGGAAACGCCAATGACCAGGGCGCCGCGATTTTCGGCGACATCGTAGATGCCATAGGGAATGGCGACTCCGATGGAATCGGTGCGGAAGTCGTGATCATAGACGCGACGGGGAGTACGCTCCCAACGAGAGCCGGGATTTTTGAAGTTGCCCACGAGTTCGCGCTTTTTGGTGTCAACGCTGACAATCGGCAGATGACGGTGCTGGAAGCGGTCCCGCAACTCGGCGAGGTATTCGAACTGGAGATTGCGGTTGGGGCTGGAGTTGGTGGAGATCTGCTTGTGATTGACGTGGAGCGAATAGCCCCTCTGATGGAGCAGGCGGGCGACCGTGTTGGGTGAGACGGAAATGCCGAGTTCGCCCAGTTCCTCGGCGATGGTCGCAGTGGTGCGGCGTGACCAGCGTAGGCCCGTCATCGGATCGCCAGCCGTGTCGTGTTCCAGCAGGCAATGCAGGATGCCGATCAGGTCTGCCGTTTTTTTTCCGTGCGGGTGCGACCGCCGCCCGCGCGGCGTGTTCGGCCGCTGACCACATTCTGGTCCAGGAGTTGTTGCCGGCCGCGGGCGACGGTATGGGCGTCCAAACCCAGAAAATCACCCAGCAGGGTGTCGCCGCCATGGCCGACTCGGAGGGACTCCAGTCCCGCAAACAATCGGCGCTGCTGTTCGTCGAGCAGACCATAGAACAGGAGGATGGCGGCCTTGAGTTCGACGGGAGATAGCTGGAGCGCGGCGGCGTGGACCGCCAAAGGAAGAGCCTGGGCACTGCGGCGGGCCAGGGTCTGTTGGCGACGCCGGGCGGAGTCGAGGGCGGTATAGAGAAACTGTCCCTCGACTTCGGTTCGGCCCAAGCGGTGTTGCTGGACCAGATGCCGGAGAGGCTCTTGAACTTGGGCGTGCAGGGCGTCGGCCAGCTCCGGGGAGTAGTAGCCGTGGGAGGACTGGTTCACGAAGGCTTCCACGGTGGCCAGCAGCGTACCCTGGCGGGAGAACCAGACGCCTTCATGCGACCACAGTCCGTGATCGTCAAAGCGAGCGATCTCGGTCAGCGTGTAAAAGCGCCCGCGGTGGGTGTAACTGGCGAGGTAGCCGAGGTGCTTCAGTTTCCGGAACACCGTGAGATTCACGTCGGTGCCGAGGACGCGCTTGAGATCCGGCAGATCAGCGATTTTCCGGTGGCGCAGGTGCTGGCGAAG
>DATDGR010000080.1:0-24396 GCA_036521995.1 Terriglobia bacterium
AGCGGTTCCGCCCAGCAAGGCGAGGCCCGTCAGGCCGGGAACGCAGGTGGAAGGCTGTATGAAAGCGGGCGGCGGGCACGGCTGGGTAAAAGCCGCGGGGTTCAGGAATTGGTCAGGCGCCCCCGAGCCGTGTCGGTTCACCCCTGGAATAATGAAGTCATCGCAGCCGACGCCTGCCGCGGGGCCATCGTCGCAAGGAAGGGTGAGGGGTTGGCCACCCTCGATGGTAGCAATCCATTGCGCGCTCCACCCGCCGACCAGCGCGTTCACTGTTCGGTTGGCATCGCCCAGCAACCGCTTGCCCTTCCCAAATGGGAGTTCGTATCCGCCGCTGAAGTGGAAGACCTGCCGGATATCGAAGTCGCAATCGCCATAATCATACTTAATTCCTGCGCCCGGAACGTTAACGGCTCGGTACCCATTGAACCCTATGGAGGAAGTGTTGAGAAGGTCTGCCGCGTCGCTTCGGCACCGTGAATAGGTGTACGTGAGTAGAAGGTTCACGCCCCTCGAGTAGCGCTTCTCGAGTGTCGTCTGAAGACCGTTGTAGTAACTGTCGCCGTCGGTGGTCTGGTATGTCTGGCTGGTTGAAAAGTCTGGGAACGGAACGTAGCTGATATTGCCCGGATTTTGGCCTGGACAACTCGGCGCTTGCAGACAGGTGTTAGGGGGCAGGATTTGAGACGGAAGGTTTGTTTGCTTAAAAACCTCCAGGTGGTGCGTGGAGTTTCCGACGTAACCCATGGTCAAGGTAAGGGTCGGGGTAAAGGCGTATTCGAACGTCATGTTCCAGCCCTGAGAGTAAGGCGTCTGGAAGTTCGTCTGCAGGCCTGTGAGTGACACGCCGAACCCGGGGACCAGGGCCGGATCGAGCGGTGTGCAAGCGAAGCCGAGCTCGAAAGTGTAAGCGGTGGTACAGCCCGCCGGCGCGTTAGTAAGCCCCGGCACAGTAATCGGTGTATTCGAGTTGGGACTGGAAAAGCTAAAGAGAAACTCGTAAGGGAAGCTATTCCCTTGGTTGTTTCCATTTTGAACTTCGAAGCCGCCGTAAAAGACGCCGAAGCCACCGCGGACCACCAGCTTGGGCGAGACTTGGTAGGCGAAGCCAAAGCGCGGAGCAAAGTTGTCATCTTGAGCGTCGGCAAGCTCAGGTTTGTTTTGCACAAAGTTGAGATTGATGCCGTCGGTGGCCAGCGCGGCAGTAAAGCCGTTGGGCGCTACGCTTGGAGCGAAGGTAGCCCAAAGGGCCTGGTTCTTTTGTGAGTCCGGTACCAAATACTGCGCACAACCCGCCGCGCCGGAGGGTGGGAAACAGGGAGTGCCGGGCACAAAATTGGCTTGCCGCCCGTGGGCCTCCTCCGGCAGGCCGAAGTGCTCCCAGCGGAGGCCGAGATTCAGCGTAAGTTTCGGTGTGACCTTCCAGTCGTCCTGAAAGTACGTACCATAATAGTTATGCAGGTCATCAAACGGCGAGATGTTCGACGTTTGGATGAAATCAGAGCCACCGACAAAATCTACACCGTTGGTCACCGTTGACGCAGTTGGAGTCAGAAGGAGCTGAGCGATCCCGGTATTACCAGCGCCAGTATAGGTCCCGTTGTAATCGAACAGGCCGTGGGACGAGACAGGTTGAAGCGCCGAGAACTTGATGTGCTGAAACTCGAAACCCATCTTGAGGGAGTGGTTCCCGTGCGTCTTGCTGAAGTTATCGGTCGCCTGGATCGTGCTGTTGACTTCATCGGAAGGCAGGAATTGATTTGTCCCGAGCGTGCTCAGGCCGCCGATGGTAAAGGCCGGCAAGCCGCCATTCTCGGAGACCTGCGGGACGTCTTGAATTCCAAACTGCGCGGGAATTCCCAAGGTGTTGCCCTCGGGGCCGTTGCGTGTTGTGTGGATGTAAGTGACCCCTAACCGCGCTTCGTTCACGGTGGTAGGGGAGAGACTATGGGTCCAGCCCAGAACGCTTTGCTCGGATAGGGCGGTTTGAACCCCCTGCTGGAAAGCGCCGCCGTCGGCAATCCCTTCAAACGGTCCTGGAATGAACTGGGGGTCATTCACATAACTGAACCGGCCGAAGATCTGGTTCTTGTCATTCGCCGTATAGTCCCCTCGCGTGTCGAAGGCGTCGCGGGTTTCGCTGAGATTCGGATTGGTCGTCTGATTGTTGAAAACGCCCGCCCTTTGCGCCGCCGGGTAAAGTTCGAGAAGCTTGATCGCGTTCGGGTCGATCCGGGAGGCGGGAAGCTGGTTGAGCATACAGGCCGAGGTGCTCGGGCAGGAGGCTGTGAAATTCGTTATGCCCCTTACGGGAGTTGTTCCGCCAGGCCCGTAGAACGGATCGCTGATGTAGCTAAGGGTGCTTCCGGCCGGCACGCCTTGCGAGGCGCAGGTCGGAGCAGCCAGTCCGGTCACTTGATCGGTGGTTCCACAGACCACAGGGCGGGTTGTGGCAGGGTCAAGAACCGTTCCAAATGGGAATGTTCGCCCCAGCAGATCCATGCTCGTGGCGTTACCCGTCTGGTTGGTGATAAGTTCGGATAAGTTGGTAAATCCGCTGGCGCTCTCGAGGCCTGTGGGGACCGAGTTGGTGAACACGCTGCCCTGCCGCCGGCGCAAACCCTCATAGTCACCGAAAAAGAACAGCTTGTTTCGGCCATTGATCACATGGGGAATCACTACCGGCCCGCCAACGGTAAAGCCAAACTGATTCAGCCGGAACTCGCCCTTTGGGATTCCTCCTTGGTCCTCGAAGAAATCGGCTGCATCCAGAACATCGTTGCGGAAGAACTCCCACGCGTCGCCGTGAAGCTGATTGGTTCCGGACTTGACCGTAGCGTTGAGGATGGCTCCGCCCGCCCGCCCCTGCTCGGCGCTGTAATCGCTTGTCTGGACCTTGAACTCCTGAACCGCGTCCACGGGAGGGAGCACGACAAAATTCGTTCCGTTCAAGTAGTCGATTGTATTTGAGTTATTGTCAATGCCGTCAAGAAGGTAGTTATTTTGAGCGGGCCGCTCCCCGTTCGCCGAGAAAGCGCCCGAGGCAGCGTTGCCTCGCGTGTCCGCCTGTGGCGTGTTGACTCCGGCCACGATTTGGGCCAGGAAGGTGAAATTCCGTCCGTTAAGAGGCAGACTATTCACCTCGCGCGATCCCACCACCTGTCCCACCGAGGCGTCCTGGGTCTGCAGTTGAGCGGGCGCACCGGTGACCTCCACCGTTTGCGTGACCCGGCCCGGCTGCAGGGTAAAGTTGACCACCACCTGCTGCTGCACCTCCACGGTCACGTTCTTCTGGATGGCCTTTTCAAAGCCCTGGAACTCCGCCTCGACCGTGTACGAGCCGATTTTCACCGGCTTGAAGACGTAGATGCCGTTCTCGCCGGCGACGGTGTTCACGGTGAGCCCGGTCTCAACGCTGGTCAGGCTGACGTTGGCCCGCGGCACAACGGCTCCCGAGGTATCCTTGACGGTCCCCAGAACCGCGCCCGTATCGACTTGAGCGAACAGGAAATGACACGGCACCAGAAGAGCGGCTAAAACCAGCCAGCCCTGCAGCGTTCTTTTCATCGGAGCCTCCCCAAGGCAGATGGGACTGCCGTTGCGTTTCGACACACCGCCCAATCGCCTATGCTCGAAATATTGGGTCAAGGCCGTTCTACTTGTCAAGGCATGGGCAGGCAATGCACGAATGAACCATCAGCACGTACCCCGCGCTCAGTGGCCGGCCGGGGCCGAAAACGTTTTCGGACCCACGGCATCCAGAGGGGCAACAGGGCCCTCAGCCGCACGCACACGGGAAGCCTGCCGCCTCCCAGACGGCACCCAGGATGCTGATCACTCCGGCGCCGTAGCTCGGCGCACGGTGCCGCGCTCGTGGGCGCGGCGGCTTGGGGTCGGACGGAGGACCGTTCAGCAGACGGATCGCGTATTTCCGGTGATAACCCGTGTTACGACAAAATTCGTCCAAGATCATCCGTTTCTCGGTCAGCTCCGCTTGCCGGTAGCGCACACAAATGGCCTCCAGATATTCCCGTCGCGACCTTCCATTCATGGGCAACCCTCCTAGAATTCTCTCTGAGGGTTACATCGCAAATGGCGCAACGGGTTACATTTCTAAATGGCTCAACGCGCGCTCAGCAGTTACATAATAGACGTCTCAATTCGAAGGCTTTCCCCTGGCCTGAAAGTGAGTTAAGATGCGCGTCACGCGTTTGTGGGCAAAACCGCGTGTGGAGCGGCAAATCACATGAAGAAATCCATCGGCGACAACATGATCCCGCAGGGTTGGAGCTTCGAGCAGGGTTTGGAGCTGATCAAGAAGTCGGGCTATGACGGAGTGGAACTCTGGCTGGGCGATGTTCCCTGGTTTCAGATGAACACCACCGACGCCCAGGTCCAGGAACTGCTGAGTAAGGTGGGCAGCGCGGGACTTGTGGTCTCGAATGTTTCCACCGGCCTGCACTGGGATACTCCTCTTTCGGCGCGCGACCCCAAGGTGCGCGCTCAAGCCGCCCGCATCGTGGAGCGTCAACTGGAGACAGCGCAGCTTCTCAAGACCGACGCCATCCTCGTGGTTGCAGGGCTGGTGACCGAAGAGGTGCCGTACAACGAGGTCTACCAGCGATGCGTGGAGGCCATGCAGAGCTTGGGCGAGACGGCCGCAAAAGCCAAGGTGAAGATCGGCTGCGAGAATTGCAATTCCGAACAGCGGTTCCTCATGAGTCCGCGCGAATTCCAGACCTTCTTGAAGGATGTCGACCGGCCGTATGTCGGCATTCACCTTGACGTGGGGAACATTCATGACACCGGGTTCGCCGAGCAGTGGATCGAAATTCACGGACCCAATATCACGCGAATCCATCTGAAGGACGTCAAGAAACATCGCGGGCGCTGTGGCGAGCAAAGTGTCTACACCAACCTATTTCTAGGCGATAACAATTGGCCGGCCATCCACGCCGCCTTGCAAAAAGTGGGCTACGACGGCTGGCTGGTAGCCGAGATGGAGGACCGCTATCATTACGCCAAGGATCAGCAGTTCTACGACACCGCCGTGGCCATCGATCGATTGGTCGCAGGAAGGCTGTGACGACTAAGTGAGCATCTTGTCCCGGCGCCGGTTCCTCGGAGTGAGTGCGGCTGTTCCCCTGGCCCTCTATGGAAACGTCAGAGGTAACGGGCCGGATCTGCTCGCGGAGCCGGCGCCTCCGGAGCGCGCTGTGCCGGATTGCCTGATAGTGGACGCCGGAGAACACTGCACCTTGCGGGAGTCCTTGACCGGGTTCAAGCGCGGCCTGGCAGCGGCCTCGATCCGCTTTGAATCTGTCGCGGTGGAGGCAGTCCAGCCCGCCGGCCTGATCGTGGTTCCAGGCGCTACCTTGAATTCGCCCGGTCTGGCGCAGGCGATGCACCGCTTGTGCAGTCTCGGCAACACAGTCCTGTATGAATCAGGCGCGGCCTATTCAGAGCGCGAAGCTTTTGCCATCGAGCAACAACAGCTGCGTAACACCTTCGGTTTGTTGGTCGAGGCGCCAGCCGAACTTTGGCGGGCGCGGCCAGGCAGCAACCGGCCATCCTACGTCCATTATCGCTGGCCACTAAGAGTGATGGTGAGGGACTTCAGCCGGATCATTCCCGTGTCGGGCGAGGCCAGCGAAGTGGCCCGGCTGGATGATCTCCGAGTGGCGTGCCGCAGCCAGGTGAGACGTGGAACCTTCGTCTTCCTCGGTTCGCCACTCGGCCCACACCTTGGTTGTGGAGATCCGGACGCGCAGTCACTGCTGAAGGCTTTCTGGCCGGCCAGCAGGAGCCTTGATAACACCGACTCGCCTTGACAGAGTTCCGGTCTTCGGCGTACCACTACTTACCTATGACGACGCCAGCGACGCGCGTGCGGGTGCTCACGGCTGGAAGCCTAAGGATCGAGGTCCACAGCAGCCGTAAAGCCGCCGGCGAGGCCGCCGCGCGGGCCGCCGCGGAAAGCCTGCAAGCATGCGCGCTACGGGCGCGCGAGTTTGCGGTGATCTTCGCGACCGGCGCCTCGCAGATCGAGACTTTGCGCGCCTTGACTTCAATCCCCGATCTTCCTTGGGATCGCGTGACCGGCTTCCATATGGACGAGTATGTGGGCCTGGCCGCTGATCATCCGGCGTCGTTCCGGCGCTATCTGCGCGAGCATCTGACCGAGCGTGTCTCCATGCGCGAGTTCTGCGAGATTGACGGAACTTCCGCCGATCCGGCATCGGTGTGCCATGAATATGCCCACAAGCTTCGCTCGCACCAGCCGCAGTTGTGTCTGCTGGGAATCGGCGAGAACGGGCACCTTGCCTTCAACGATCCCGCCGAAGCCGACTTCGAGGATCCGCTGGATATGAAGATCGTCGGGCTCGACTCCGTCTGCCGCCAGCAACAGGTCGCGGAGGGCTGGTTTCGGAGCCTTGAGGATGTGCCGCAACGAGCCATGACGTTGACCCTACCGACGCTGCTCCGCGTACCCAAACTGATTGCCTCGGTTCCGGGAAGCCGCAAGGCCCGGATTGTCAGACGAACCCTCGAGGAGCCCATCTCGACCGCCTGTCCGGCCACGATTCTGCGGAGGCATCCGGACGTCACGGCCTATCTTGATGAGGAATCGGCCGCCGAGCTGAACGGCCTGTCAACCTCGAATGCGGGTTGAGGCGCGAACCGGCTCGCGCCGAGCTGGAGGCTAGTCGCATATACCTTTGATGTAGTCTTCGACCGCTGACCGCTCAGCCCATCCGCAGGAAATTCATCGCCGACTCCAGCGCCAGCTTGGGACTGTTGGTAAAGGCGCTGACTTCGTAAGGGCAGCCGATCTTGCAGCCCTTGCAGAAATCCCACAGCGTCGCCTCCTGCGAAATGATCTTCTTCACCTCGGGGTGGGAGAAGATGTCGCGCACGGGGGCCTGCGACTGAAACAGCGTCTTGAAGGCGCAAGGCAGGTGGATGGCCCCGTCGGGCTTCATGGAGATGAGCTTGGAAGGATGGCGGCACGGGAACTTGGGCCCGAACCCGCCGTTGCGGTAGAAATCGTAGTAGTGGGTGTAGAAGCGGACGTTCTTGGGATAGCTTGCGCGCAAGTCGCGGAGCGCCTTCTCCACGGTGTCGATCTCGGCGCCATGCAGCTCGGCGTCGGGCAGCAGTTCGCCGCCGCGCATCACGTTGTGTACGGCCTCGGGATGCATCACCAGATCGCGCTCGTGGCAGAACTGGGCCAGCGCCGGCAGATCGGGGAGGTTTTCCAGGTTGACGGCGGCGTTGATCTGGGTGGTGAAGGGCTTGCGCTTGGTGAGCACGTACTCCAGGTTCTTGAGGATCACCGGCAGCCCCTCGAGGCCGCGCCGCTTAGCGAATCGCTTCTCGTCGAGCGAGTCGATCGAGACTTCGAGCATGTCGAGCTTCGCCACCCCGTCGGCGTACTTCTTGATCAGCAGGCCGTTGGTCGGCATCGAGGTCCAGAAGCCCTTGGAGGCGGCGTAGGCGATGTAATCCGAGGTGTTGGGATTCAGCAGCGGCTCGCCGCCCGAGAAGCTGAAGGCAAACACGCCCAGTTCGGCGAACTCGTCCATGCGTTTGAAGATGCGATCGCGCTGGGCGCGGGTGGTGAGGTCGTTGAATTTGCCTTCGACGCCGAAGATGCAATACTCGCAGAACATATTGCACATCAGCGTGGTCTCAAACATCACCATGTAAGGGAGCTTGAAACCTGAGGCCAGGTGCTGGAAAGCGGACTTGGCGATATGGGTATATTTCATTCGTGGTCTATTCGTCGTCTGTTCGATGGCAACGGCCGTCTTGCGGTTGGCCCACACCAACGTCCACTAACTGCCAGCCTCGGTCATGTCACGGTCACCGTTTGCAGTGGGCACACGCACCCTAGTGTCTGTAACCCATAGTGCGCCTGAGAGTTGAGTCGTTCCTGCCAGCTCAGGTTCGTTTTGGGTTCGTTTCGGGTTCGTTTTTTCAAATCTCCACGGCCGCTCGCTGATTCTAAATGACTTGAAAAATTTACCGTGGTCATTTGAGGCTGAAACTCGGGTTTGTTTGGGTTTGTTTTGCTTTCGTCATTTTGCCCTGCTTGTGCTTGTTATCTGTTTATAATGTGTCTGTTACAGGGTTGGGTTCGCTTGAAAATAACATTGAAGCTTTTTACCGTTTCTAATCACTTAAGCTTAATTGCATCAATAGATTAGCAGTTTGGGTCCGAGCGGAATATATCGTACCCCCCGGGGGGTCCCCAGCGCAGGTGGCCTGGCCGACCTCGTACCCCAGTGCCTGTTAAACCTTCTCCGCAGCCTGCTGGAGCTGAAATTCACGTTCTGCCCCCGATCTAGGACACCCGGGAATCAACCCTTCACGACGGTCAGCGACGGTCAACCGGCAACCGATTTCGAGAGCTGGAACCCAGGCCATCAGTTTACTCGTTAGTATAGTACCGCATCAGTCGTCGGGCGTCAAGCCGCAATTATGGATGTGGCAGGATCAGGGATGCTGAGCTAGGCCTGAAGATTCTGGGCGAGGAGCCTGGTTGCATAGGCCATGACCGGAGCCACCCCGGACGTGAGCTTCAGACCGAGCGGCGTCTTCCGATTCTCAGCCATAACCCATATGTGGTCGTCTTCGATCCGGACGTCGGCCACCTTGTTACCGGCGATCGAGGTCACTTCCCGGCTGCCGGCGAAGACCACACGCTCAGTGGTTACATAGAGGTTGCCGACATCCTGGACCTTCTCATAGGTGGTGGTGACTGGCCGGCCTGAAAACCCCCCGACGTGGTATCGAACCCCCTTGGCGATCCGGAAGCTCACCCCCTGCGACCCACCGACATACTTGGTGCGATGCGCCGCCACAACATGCTGCGCACCCTGGCAGATGGCGAAGCAGCGCTCCCCAGGGTGCAGGATCAAACCCTCGACCTGCTCACTCATGTCGGGAAGTTTTGTGAGATCGCCCTCGGCCGCCTCAAGCCGGGCGATCGCCGCCTCGATCTGCTTCGATTCCTCGATCTGCCGAACTCTAACCTGTTCCGCGCGGACCTGACTTCTCTTGTTAGCCAGAAAGGCCCAGGCCACAATGGCAGCGACGACGAGAAGAGAGACAGCTATTAATGTACCCATGTTTAAACAAAACCCTCATTCTGCTGTCGTCCAGCTTGCGACGCCACCGTGGTGTGAGCAGGCGCCTCTCCCGGTACTACTCGTCTTTGAACCGTCGGCACAAACCGCCCCAGTCCTGGCTCCAGAGCCGGACTTCGGTTTGGGGGAGTGGCCCTTCTTGGTTTTAACGGTTGAATCTTTAGGTGAGGACTGCTTGGTCGAGCTGGCGGAGCCGGGGATGGCAGCCAGCGCGAGCAGCATTAGTAATCCGGCGATTTTCCGTTGCATCTGTGCCTCCCTGCAATTCCTCCCCCGCGGGTCCACAGATCGGGTCCGCGGGTGGCGGCGACATCGTTTCGCTTATGTCGCCGCCCTGTTGGGCGTCCCGTTGTTCGAGCAAGGCGCATACATACAGAACGATGTATGCGCCACCCGCGAAGAGTCTTCCAGGTAGTAAAACCGCCAACCGGACCACGGCCAGTCTCCCGGCGGGCTCGCCGGCAGCTTGTCGTTGGGCGTCCCGTTTTGTTCGAGCAAGGCGCATACATACAGGACGATGTATGCGCCACCCCACCCAGTGTGCGGGATGGGTCAAGTCCGCGCATGTCCCAGGTTCCAAGCACAAAAGCCGCCACAGACGCGGTGCCGGCGACATCGTTTGCCAGGTCGCCGCTGCCCACACCGGGTGGCGACGACATCGCGGTTCATGTCGTCGCGCCAGCCCGATTGTACCTCAAGGCATTCTGTCCATCGCCATAATCGAAGTGTCTTTCAGGTAGTAGAACCGCCAACTCGACCAGGGCCAGTCTCCCGGCTGGCTTGCTAACCCTCGCTTGACAGGATTGTTGTGCATGTAATTCAGCTTTTCGAGCCGCTTTTTCTCGCTCCAGATGTTCATGTCGTATCCACCGCGCTGCCAGACCCGGTAGTGAGCGTGATGGTGCACCGTTGGCAGGAGTTCAAACCGGTCCAGCATCCTCCGGCACCAAGGGAGAGCAACGTGCCGGCGCAGGGAGCGCAGGACGAAGTTGGCCGTGCGCTCCGACAGCTTCTGCATGATCTGAGAAGGGTTGGCAAGGTCGCTCGGCCAGATCAGAAGGTGACCATGCTCCGGCATCAGCACGTAGCCGATGATGCGGAAGCCTAGTTGGGCTCGAAGGTCGCCGAGAGTTTGGATAAACCTGAGCTTGAAGCGGTCGGAGTCAAAAATGCGGGCCCGCCGGTAGACGTTGGCCGTGAGGTAGTGAAGATGGTTCTCGCTGTAGTAGTGAGTCTGCCGTGCCACACGCCAGTTTAGCTTGGCCCGGTGTGACGGCGGCGACATCGTTTTGCCATGTCGCCGCCCTGTTGGGCGTCCCGTTGTTCGAGCAAGGCGCATACATACAGAACGATGTATGCGCCACCCGCGGTTCGAGAAGCTCTGGCCACGGGTCAGCGTTCTTGTCCGCGCCGATCTTCGGGAACTTTTTGCGGCTTTGTGACATTACACTAATGCAGCACCGCCCAGAAGCAGGCGCAGGAGCCGCACCACAGGCTCCCGGGAGCGTATGATCACGGCCACGACCAGTGACGAGCAATTGATGCTCGATTTCCAGCAGGGATGCCGCGAGGCCTTTGCCGAGCTCTTCTGCCGGTATCGCGATCCGATCTACGGATTCTTCCGGCGCCGGCTCAGTGAATTTGCGCGGGCCGAGGAATTGGCGCAAGAGGCATTCCTCGCGATCTTGAAGGGCATTGCCCGGTATGAGCCGCGCGCCACATTTCGAACCTATCTCTACGGCATCGCGTTCAACTTGCTGGCCGCCGAACGCCGCAAGCGAACCCCCGGAGCGGTGTTGGCACTGGAGGCGCCCGAGCCGGGCTCGAGCGTCGAAACCGGGCTCTGGGTACGGCAAGCGCTGGAAAAACTCGACGGGCGCGATCGCGAGATTCTGCTGCTGCGAGAGTATGAGCAGTTCAGTTACGCGGAGATCGCGGAGCTGGTGAGAATTCCCGTCAATACCGTGAGGTCGCGGCTCTTCCGCGCCCGCCTGGCGTTGAAGGACCTGCTGGTATCCCAGCAGGGGCTGTCGTGAGGAAAGTAAGATGACTCGATCCACACATTCCGTTGGCCCCGAAGAGCTGATGGCCTACCTCGACGGCGAACTGCCGGTGGAGCGCGCCCGCCAGTGCGCGGCGCACCTCGAACAGTGCGCGGAATGCCAGACGCTGGCCGCCGATCTGAAGTCTGTGAATCAGCAGCTCAACCTCTGGCAGGTGGAAGCGGCGCCGGAGAGCGTCGCGGGGGCAGTGGTGCCGGCGCTTGAGAGCTGGCGAGGCTTGCCGAAATCCAAACCAGGCCGCGGGCTGACGGCGGGGCGCTGGCCGCAATTTCGTCCGTGGGTTTGGGGTTTGGCCGGAGCGGTAAGCGCACTCCTGGTGGTAACCACTCTGACCACTCTTCATCACCAGCCATCGCCGGCACCTTCGGCGGCATTATCCGCGCCGGCCGTGGGCGACCAGGTCGCCCCGGCATCGCCGGTCCCTCCCGCGCCTATGCCGGGTGAAGAGACGCAGAGCCTGGCATTGAAATCGCCCGTGGGGATCGCTAGTGCCAACCGTCTTTTGGACCGTTTGAGCGATCGCACATCAAGCTCGTTCTCCGCAAGTGATGAGCCCAGGAGCGCGCAGCCGGGAAGCATGATCGCTCGTACGGCGTCCGTGACGCTGGTGTCCAAGGACTTCGACCAGGCGCGTTCCGAACTCGACGCTGTGTTGCGCCGTCACAACGGGTACGCCGCACAACTTACGGTGGATGCGCCTGCCGGCACGGGCCGGTCGCTGACGGCGGACCTCCGTATTCCAGCCTCGCAGCTTGACGCCGCTCTGGCTGAGATCAAGAAGCTGGGCCGCGTGGAGCAGGAGACGCAAGGCGGAGAAGAAGTGACGCAGCAGTACATGGACTTGAACGCCCGCCTTTCAAACGCCCGCAACACGGAGCAGCGCCTGGTGGAGGTGCTGCAGCAACGCACCGGCAAGATGGCGGACATTCTGGCGGTGGAGAACGAAATCGCGCGGGTGCGCGGCGACATCGAGCAGATGGAGGCCGAGCGCCAGGGACTGGAGCACCGCGTGGCGTACGCTGCCCTGCAGGTGCAGTTGAAGGAAGAATACAAAGCTTCACTGAACTTGAGCGTGCCCCCGCCTTCCAGCGCCGCGCAAATGAAGAACTCTCTTGTCGATGGCTTGCGCGCGGCCACCGACAGCCTGTTGGGGTTGGCTCAGCTTCTGCTGTACTGCGGTCCTGTCCTCTTGCTTTGGACGCTCATTCTATTCTGGCCAGCCCGTGTTCTGTGGCGCCGCTGGCGCGCGAGCCCGGCGGCGAAGTCAAGCTGACACACGATCCGCGCTTGCAGCGCCCTTGGCCACCGCAAGCTTAGGCTGAGCCTCTCGTCGGCCCACCACATCGATGACGCCGTTCAGCTTGTCCTCAATCTCCACCATCTTCTCTTCGATCTCGATCAGCTTCTCATCACTTTTCGCCTGAGCCTCGGCGACTCGAGCCAGGGCCTTGTCGAGACGGCGCACGTCGCTTCGCAATGAAACGCCATAACGCACGAGCCCGGTGACCACCCGGTTATTCGTCGCGACCACCCGCTCCAGGCGGCTGAGCCTCTCGTCAGCCTTGGCAAACCTAGCCTCGAAGCGTGCGTCCATGCGCGCCTGGTTCTTGAGCAGAAAGTCGATGGTTTTTTCAACGTCCATGTCCACCTGATCAATTGAGTGCCGACGTCAGAGTCTTCATCCCCGCCAATTCAGCTTGTTCAGGTCGATCCCGGGCTCCCACACCTCCGTCGAGGCCATCAGCTCGTCCCAGGTGACCGGATTGCCCGTATAGGCGGCGGTGCGCGCCAGCATGCACGTCAGCGCGCTCAGCGCGCCTTGCTCGGCCTGATTATGGAACTGGCCGCTGGTGATGCTTTCCACGAACGCCTTCTTCTTCTCCGGATCAGCCTGAGCCAGGTTATCGGAGAACTTGCCGGTGGCTGAAAACTGCTGGGAGCCGGACTCCGGTTGGGCCTCAGCGGCCGGCTGCCAGGGCTCGTCTCCCCAGATGCCGATCGGCCCGGCGTAGGGCGTCTGCGACGTGCCCTTGGTGCCGAAGAACCGCTCCGTAACGTCCCACCAGCCCTTGTTGAACTGGGTGGAGCTGAAAGTGACGGCAATGTCCTTGGGATAGTAGAACACCACGTTGTAGTGGCTGTACGCGGTATCGCTGGGCGGCCGGCCCTCGGTGCCGCCGGTAGCGGCGGCCTTCACGGGATGATCCTGGAGCACCCAGTTGCAGATATCGATGGCATGAATGTTCTGCTCCACGACGATGTCGCCGGAGAGCGTGCGGTCGTGGACCCAGTTTCGCAGGCGGCGCTCCTCCGGGGAGGCGTTCGGCCAGTCGGGGCGGTTGATGTAACCCGCAATATAATGGGCTTCGCCGCTCGCGATCAGGCCGAGCGCTCCGCCATGAATGCGGCGCACGGTTTCGACGAAGGGCGGACAATTCCGGATCTGAAACCCGACATCGAGGCTGAGCTTGCCCAGGGCACGCTGCCCGATCTCGATGACGCGCTTGGCGCCGGGCACGTCCACCGCCACCGGCTTCTCACAATAGACGTGCTTGCCCGCCGCCACTACGCTTTCGAGGTGCTGCGGGTGAAAAATAGGCGGAGTGGCGATGACGATAGCATCGATCTCCTTCGAGGCCGCGATCTCTTGGTAGGCATTCGGCCCCACAAAGGTCTGGGACGCATCGATTTTGGCGTAGCCTTTGGCCGCCTGAAGGTCGTCGAAGTGTTTGCGCCCGGCGTCGAGCTGGTCCTGGAAAAGATCGGCCAGAGCCGCCACGCGCGCACCACCGGTGTCGACCAGGTTGGTGGCGTCCTCAGTGCCACGGCCGCCGCAGCCGAGCAATCCGACTCGCACGGCGGAGTTGGCTTGGGCGCCGCGCACCAGGCCCGGCTTCAGAATCATGAAGCTAGCTGCGGCCGCGGTGCCCATGAACTGCCGCCGGCTGAGCCCTTTGTCCTGCCCCATCCCGCTCGACCTCTGTTGATCGCTCATCGCTGCCTCCTTGAAAAAGCTGACGGTGCTGTGCCGACCCAGCCGATCGCGCCGGCCAAGCTTGTGGCTGCCCGCCGACGGCTCTTGCCGCCGATTGCCTTGATCTCCAAACCGTAGCGCCAAATCAAATTCATGTCCATGATTAACTGACCGCAGCTCGCGACTGCTCAAGAGACTTTGGCGTCGGCTTGAAAGATCCGCCTGTGCCGTCTTGACCCTTGCTTGACCAAACGAGTCGCGAAATGACCTGTCTTGATGCGCACACCTTCGAACCCATGGTCGGAAGAGTCGTGCACATCTCTTTAGTCATCATCTGCTTAGATCGGCCTCTCTCTGTGGAAATCGGATGCGTCTCTTAAGCGTAAGTTAAAACACGGTTTTGTTGATTCTAAAGGACATTCCAGCTTTGGGGAGGTTTCCCACAGGGATTATGTTGTTGATTCTAAGTCACATTCCAGCTTTGGTCCCCTGGGGGGTGGGGAGGGTACGTGATTTCTGCCCTTCTGGCAGAGCCGGTTTCGGCGATTTTTTTGAAACCAGCCGGGCTCGGAAGCCCAACTGATCTCGTTCGCCGCACCCGCCAACTGGTCTCCAGTATGAGCTTGCTGAGCTGTTTGTCAAGAGCGCTGAGAGTTAAGCCTGAGCCGGCCCGGATACCCTTTCGCATGGGCGGTCCCATCTAAATGAGTGTGGGCGATCAATGTCGCCCTTGGAGAATTGGAGAATATGATGAAACGTCTGCAAACAAGTCTGATCTTTTCGATGGTTAGCGCTATCGTAAGTGTTTTGATGATGGGTTCGCTCACTTGGGCGGCCGCGCTGCCGAATGCCGGAACTGCTCCCGTGCAGGTGACGGTGACCGTTACGGGAAAGGACCATCAGCCGCTGCCCGAGCTCACCGGCCGTGACTTGATGGTGTTTCAGAATAATCAACGGCGGCCCGTGCTCAACCTGGAGCCGGTTGCCGCCAGCGCCAAGGGGTTTGACCTGGCCATCCTGATCGATGGCTCGCTGGGCAGCGCCGTGAGCCTGCAGTTTCCCGATATCCGAAGATTCATGGCGTCTCTGCCTCCTTCCACCGAGATCGGTGTCGCCTACTCGGAGTATGGCCGCGCCAGATTCACGCAGGATTTCACGACCGATCGCGGCAAGGCTGAAGGGGCTTTGTCCATACCCCAGGGCGGGATCAACGCGGGCGCCAGCATTTTTCAGTCTGTGACCGACCTGATGAAGCACTGGCCCGCGGACGGCCGCGCCCATTCCGTGCTGCTGGTCAGCAACGGCGTCGATATCAACCGGGGCGTCAGCGAGACGCTGCCGACGCTGAACCCCGACCTCGACGAGGCCATCCGTCAGGCTCAGAAGGCGGGCGTAATTCTCTACAGCATTTATGCGGGCGGCGCCGCGCCCTTCACCCACGGGTGGTTCCTGCGGGATAACGGCCAAAGCATGCTGACGCGGCTCGCCGACGAAACAGGCGGCGAGGCGTACTTCCAGGGGAACGAGACTCCGGTGTCGTTCAGTCCTTTCCTGAAACAACTCCGTGAAGCGCTGGACCGGCAGTACGTGCTCACGTTCGAGGCGATGGCCACGGCGAAACCTGACCAGGCGCGCCTGCGCGTGACCACCGAGCTTCCGCACGTACACATTGCCGCGCCAGCCCTGGTGCAGGTGCCAGCGAGTTAGGTGTAGGCGTCAGGTGCCAGGGATGAGGGGCTAAGGGCTCGGAGCGGGGCGACGACATAAGAGCTGATGTCGTCGCCACCCGCGAAAAGGGCCCACTTTCGAAGAGAAGTCCTTGCGTGACCATACTCGGCGTGGCGTCGTTTTCCTCAGGGGGCGGAGCCGCGTGCCTCACGGTGCGTTCGGGGAGCGAAAGCCGATCCCACGCCGGGGCTTTTCGACGGGTTTCATCAGTTCCCGAATCGCATCGAAAACCACCTTGAACTGCGCGTCATACTTCCTTTCCATTTCATCCAGACGGCGAGCCAGGTCACCGTGCGAAGCCAGCATCCCCCTGAGCTTTGCGAAAGCGCGCATGATGGCGATGTTCACCTGGACGGCACGGTCACTGCGGAGTACGCTGGAAGGCATGGCCACGCCTTGCTCGGTGAAGGCGAGGGGGTCATACCGCCGTCCGCCAGGCCCTCCCTTTGAGGTCACAGTTTGTGACCTCAAGTTCACTTGATTTCGACTTCCAGCGTCTTCGTCGTATCGTCGCCCAAAATGTCGATCACGTTTGCCACCACGGAATATTTTTCCCGGCGCCGGGTAAGTCTCCTTCGTTTCAAGTTCAATCATGGGGTCTTTGCGCGAGCGATAGCTCTCCATTGGTTATGAAACGTGTCGTTTTTGTAATCAAACGGCGGGTCGAACGGCAGGGCGACCCGGACCGGCCCTTGCCGCTTCTCTCGGGGCCGCGTTGCCTGGGTGGTTCGCGGACCCTCAGCGCTGGTCAATCGGCACGTACTTCTGGTTGGTGGGTCCGGTGTAGTCCGCCAGCGGCCGGATCAACCGGTTGTTGGCGTATTGCTCGAGCACATGAGCCGTCCAGCCTGAGATGCGGCTGACGGCAAAGATCAGGGGGTAAAGGTCAATCGGGATGCCGAGCACGTAGTACGCCGAGGCGGAATAGAAATCGACGTTGGCATTGATCTTCTTCTGCTCGATCATCAACTGTTCGATTCTTCGCGACATCTCAAACCACTTGGTCTGGCCTGTCTGGCGGCCCAGCTCTTCCGACATTCTGCGCAGCACGAAGGCGCGCGGGTCTTCGGTGTGATAAACGCGGTGGCCGAAGCCCATGATCTTCGCCTTGTGCTTGAGCAGTCCCCTCACGTGCTCCTCCGCCCGGCTGACGTCCTGAATCTCAATCAGCATCTTCATCACCTGCTCGTTGGCGCCGCCGTGCAGCGGTCCTTTCAGCGTTCCGATGGCGGAGGTGATGGCGGAGTGCATATCAGAAAGCGTTGAAGCCGTGACCCGGGCGGCGAAAGTGGAGGCGTTGAAGCTGTGATCGGCGTGCAGAATGAGGGCCACGTCGAACCAGCGGGCGTTCTCAGGCTGCGGCGCCTGGCCCTTCAACATGTACAGGAAATTGGACGCGAAGTTGAGTTTCGGATCGGGTGCCACGGGCTCTTGCCCTTCGCGGATGCGGCCGAATGCCGCCACGATGGTGCCGATCTGTCCCGTCAGGCGCAGCGCCTTGCGCCGGTTGGCTTCGAGCGACATATCCTCGGCTTCGGGGTCATAAAGTGACAGCGCGGAGACGGCCGTGCGCAGCGTTTCCATGGGGTGCTGAGGGGGAGGCAGGCGCTTCAGGAGGTCGAGGATGTCCGGCGAGATGGGGCGATTCTCCGCCAGTTGCTGCTCCAGTTCGTCCAGCTCGAACCGTCGCGGCAGACGGCCGTACCACAGCAGGTAAATGACCTCTTCGAAGGTGGAGTGTTCCGCCAGATCCTTGATGTCGTAGCCCCGATAGGTGAGAATTCCCCGCTCGCCATCAATCGAGCAGATTTCGGAGTTGGCAACCACCAAATCTTGCAGTCCGAGCTTGACTTCTGCCATGACAATGTCCCTCTCTGCGGAGTAATGGCCTCCGCGAAACATCATCATAACACGAACGAAACGGCGTCCCCAAAGGGCCGGCGCGCGATCGCGACTTAGTCTGGATTCTGTCGAATATCCCTCTGAATTCCCCTTTGTCAGAGTGTGGTGGAGGGGGCGCCACCACTCAGGATTTGCCAGTGGCGCCACTCCGGGATGCTATTCTGGTGAAGGCCGAACAGAGTTATGACTGACCATCATGTTGCCCTGGGAATCGCGCTGCTGGCAGTCACGCTGTCAGTGATCGCCTGGCGCTACTTTCGTTGCCCGAGGGGTCCGGTTCCCGTGCGCGCTTGGGTTGGACTCGCTATCATTCTGCTCGCCGAATGGCTGCTGTTCCGGCACGCGAGCTGGTGGGTGTCGACCTACTTCACACCCATCGTTTGGACGGGATACATCCTTATGGCCGACGGGTTGGTGGCGAGCCTGAAAGGTGAATCGCGGCTCACTCGGGCGCCAGGCCAGTTCCTGGCGCTGGCCTTCTGGTCTGTGCCGCTCTGGCTTGTCTTCGAAGCTTATAACCTGCGCCTCGCGAATTGGACCTACGTCAACCTCCCGATGACCCCGGCGCTGGACCCGTTTGGCTGCGTCTGGGCCTTCGCCACCATCTGGCCCGCCATCTATGAGACCGCCGATCTTGTGGAGGCGCTTGGAGTCTTCCGGAAGACCGGCCGGCCCAGTGCGCCTTCAACTCCGGCCGCTCGCTGCATGATTGCGGCCGCCGGCCTGGCGATGGTGACCGTCCCGGTGTTGGTCCCCCCCAGGATCGGTGGCTATCTGTTCGGCGCCGTCTGGATTGGTTTCGTGCTGCTGTTCGATCCTGTTATCTACCGTTGGCAGGGCCCTTCCCTGCTTCGCGACTTCGAAACCGGAAACAATACCAGGCTTTTTTGTCTGCTGGCGGCGGGCTGGGTATGCGGAATTCTCTGGGAGTTCTGGAACTATTGGGCGGGTGCGCGCTGGCTCTATGTTTTCCCCATGGCACGGCATTGGAAGATCTTTGAGATGCCGGCTCCCGGTTTTGGCGGTTTTCCACCCTTCGCGGTGGAGTGCTGGGTAATGTTTGAAACGCTTCGCGCTCTGAATCGCCAATTCCCCCTCAGGAAGCAATCCCGCCTGATCCGAACAGAAGCATGATCCGGACACTTTTCTTGCTTGAGGAGGCAACTTCGTGATGATGACTGTCCGGCGAGGACCGCACCCAAATCATCGGAGGCTACGGATTGGCATCCTGGCTTCGGCCGTATTCTGGCCGGCCGCATCGCCGGCATTCGCCCAGACCAGTGCGCCGCCGAGTGAGGCGGCGTTACTCGATATCGCCCGCCAGGGGATGCATCAGCTCATGAATGGCGACCCCGATGGCGCCATCCAGCACTTTCAGCAGATCCGACGCGAGGATCCCGAATCGCCGCTCGGCTACCTGTTCGAGGCGGACGCTTACTGGTGGAAGATCTACCTGATTACAGGAAATCTGGTGGACCCGGACGTCTTCGATGTGGTCTCCAAGAACACCAGCCCCTACGACAGCGCATTTGAGAGCCTCGCGCAGACCGCTATCCAGAAGGCCGCCACTCGCGTCAGCGCCCAGCAGGACGTGGCCCGCAATCTCCTCAACGAAGGAATGTCCTACGGCTTGCTCGCGCGCTTCTATGGCCTGCGGGATAACGACCTGCCTACGGCCCGGGCCGGCAAGAAGATGCGGGCCTTGCTCCTGCAGGCTATCAAGCTCGACCCCAGCCTCACGGATGCCTACCTCGGGATCGGAATCTACAACTACTTCGTCGATACTCTGCCCACTATCGTCAAGTTGCTGAAATTCTTCATTGGCCTGCCGGGAGGGAGTCGCGAGCTAGGCTTGCAGCAGCTCGCGACCGCGGCCACCAAGGGAGACTTGACCCGGGGTGAAGCCAAATTCTATCTCGCCAAGGATTTTTCCCGCCGCAGCGAGCGGCAGTACGCAAAGTCGCTCGGTCTGTTTCAGGAGTTGATCGCGGAGTATCCGGACAACCTGCTATGGAAGCTGGTGGCAGGCAGCCTGCAAATCAGGCTTGGACACCAGCAGGAAGGGGTGGCCCTCTATCAAGAGGTTCTCGACCGAAGTGCCAGCCTGAGCACAGAAGTCGGCAAAGCAATCCACGCTCAGGCGGAACAAGCACTGGCCCGTATGAACGCCAAGCCCTGAGCCGCGGTGATGCTATGCCGTCATCCGCTCCCGGAAGGCCTCGGTCTGCTCGTGAGCGTGATAGGAGCTGCGCACGAGGGGTCCCGATTCGACGTGCCGGATGCCCAATCTCTCTCCGCCTCGCTTGAGCGCCGCGAATTCGTCGGGCGCATAGAAACGTGCCACCGGAAGCTGGCTTCCGGAAGGCCGCAGGTACTGGCCAATGGTGACGATGTCCACCCCGGCGCCGGCCAGATCGGCCAGCACCGCGGAGACCTCTTCCAGCGTCTCGCCCAGTCCCACCATCAGACCCGACTTGGTCGGGATACCAGGTGCAATCTCGCGCGAGTGCGCCAGCAGACGCAAGGATCGCTCGTAGCGCGATCCGCGCCGCGCCACCGGATAGAGGCGGGGCACGGTCTCCGTGTTGTGATTCAGCACATCCGGCGCGGCCTCAAGCACGATACCGAGGGCTTCGTCCGAACCGCGAAAATCCGGAATCAGGACCTCCACCTGCACGCCGGCAATGCGCTGTCGCAACGCTTGAATGGTATGGGCAAATAGCGTAGCGCCGCCGTCCGGCTGGTCATCCCGGTCCACCGAGGTCACCACCACGTAGCGGGCGCCCATCACCTCGGCCGCCCTGGCCACGCGCTCGGGCTCTTCCCAGTCAAGGGGCAGCGGCTTCCCCTTGGGCACCGAACAGAAGGAGCAGGTTCGGGTGCACAGGTTACCGAGGATCATAAACGTGGCCGTGCGATGGCTCCAGCATTCGGCCATGTTGGGGCAGCGCGCGCTTTCGCAGACCGTGTGCAAGCCCAAACCGCGCATCAGCCGCTTAAGCTCGAAATAGTTGTCTCCGCCGGGCAAGCGCACCTTCAGCCATTCCGGACGCTTTGCCGGCGCGGCCTTGGCGGAAATTTGCACGAGGTCGCTGATCACATCCTGATTCTACCAGCTTCCCGCCGGCCCGGCACGCCGGCTTCACTCCGCCTTCACTTTGAAGGCTTCGACACTTCGTCAGGCACGGGCCTTTCCGAACTTTCTCCAAGGCCGCGGAGCGCGTCCTTGAAGCCACGGATGCCCTTCCCGAGTCCCTGCCCCAACTCGGGCAGCTTCCTGGGGCCGAAAACGAGCAGGGCAATGGCCAGGATCATGATCAGGTGCGTTGGTTGAAACAAGCCTTCGAACATTGAAGCCCTCTTTTCTGAGAATTGAGAATTGTCAGAACAGCATGGGCAGGAGTGCCAGGAGGAAACCGCAGATCAAAACTACGCGGCTGCCTTGCAATCCTGCCCATCTCCCCTTCGATTGTCGACGTCACCTGCCCGCGACCTTGAGGGTTCCCTTGAAGATCCCAATCTGGTCGCGAACAGCGCCACGATTCTGGCTAAAGCTGCCGCTGCGCGTTGTCGGCTGCCGTCGCCAGGTTGACCAGCACATCGTGGAACTCGTCGGTCTGGCCGATGAAGAGCCCGGAGGCAGTCAAGGCGTTGACGGCACCCATGGCATCGATGAAGCCTGCGGCGGTTGGACGAATCACCGCGCAGGGAGGCAAGTCCGGGCTGATGAATTCGCACGGCACCGGAAAAATCAGGTTGGTCTGACGTAGTCTGTCCGGCTTGGCGTCAAAATTGGGGAATTCCAGACCGTTGGTGGGGTCCGCAAAAGGAGCCACCGGCGGCTGCACCCCGTTGCCTGAAAAATCCACCCACTCCAGGAAGTGGGCCACCTCGTCGCCTCCGATGCTAAACATGATTTTCAACACTTCCACGTCCGACACCTTCTGACCGAGCGTGGGGTAGAGGCTCGAACCCCCTTGCTCAATGGATCCGAAGTGAAACGCCGCTGTGTTAGCGATCGCTTGGATGTGATTTGCCGGGCCGAAGTCGGCATCGTTTCTGGGAATGGCCGTAAACACCCCGGAAGACAGGTTAGGGAGCGCCTGAGCGAAGGTGGCACCGAACTCCGGATTAGTTGAGCTGCGGTACCGGGTATACCAACTGGTGTCCACGGTGAGCTGCATCAGGTTTGTGAGGCGCCCGATCTGCTTGGCTCCTCGCGCCTGGCTGCTCGGCAGCGTACGGAACTGATCGAGGTTCACCGGCTCCGCGCCCTTGGAAGCCAAGTACGCGTCGAGGAAACGCCCGTGGCTCAGCTCATCGAGGGTATTGCTCGAGATATATTGAGAGCCATCGCCGTCGAGCCGTTGCAGCGCAAGCTGGTATGGATTCTGAGCCCCTGAGGTAACTCCGCCAAGCTCGGCGTATTGCACCCACAG
The DNA here is from genome assembly GCA_036521995.1 of Terriglobia bacterium. Classification (GTDB taxonomy): domain Bacteria; phylum Acidobacteriota; class Terriglobia; order UBA7540; family UBA7540; genus Gp13-AA77. The sequence continues at coordinate 22,256 of DATDGR010000080.1, forward strand.
ATCGCTCTCGATCAGCTCGGCCGCCGCCACGAACCTCAGAACGGCTGCGTCGCCGCTGCTCAAACCGGAGCCACTCCCTTTCGCGCGGTCCCGGCCGAAGACGGATATCCCATTGGCCAGCAACCCCGCGCCCACGCTGGCCGTGCCCGCCGCCGCCAGTCCTCTCTTCAGGAACGAACGCCGGCCCGCCGGGTCTTTCAAGCTCTTAAGTAGATCTTCCACGATAATCCTCCTTAGTTGAATGTGGCACGAATCGAAATCCGGCTCTGTATCACCCGGACTTTTTCCTGCCGAAACCAAGATCTCTGATTCGTGCCCGGCGCTTGTCACCTGTTTGTCGTTCTGGCGTTAATTCCCTGTCAAATTTTGTGCTATGCTGTCTGCGCCATTCAGGCGGGGTCGCGAACTTGCCGTCGAGGTCCGCGGCCTTGTTTGATCTCTTGTTGGACGGGTCAGGGGAAAAAGGCGAGGGCGATGCCCCAAAAAGAGGCGGCCCGGTCACCGGGGTCTTCACTCGGTCGATAGATTGGAAACTTACCTGACTGTTAGTTTTGACAGTTCCGTGCCTTCGCTTACTCAGGTATACATTTTCCGTTCGAGACTTAACTTCTATCTTTCTCGCGAAAGGATAACCCAATGCGGCGAATCAAGAACGCGACTTCAGGAACTTGCAAGTCCATCTCCGGTAGTTTGCTGGTGATTGGCATGCTAATGGTAGCAAGCAGTCTGGGTTTCTCTCGTGACCGGAACGAGACGATCGAAGCTTCCGCCATGGGCACAGGCACGCAGCTCGGTCAGGTGATCGGCGTTACGCTGAACATTTATGAGTTCTCCACTCCGGCCGACAGGGTGCAGCTGCTCCAGGCCTTCGAAAAGGGCCAGAACCAGGGGCTGGTGACCGCCCTCAGCAAAATGAAAGCAGTGGGCCACGTCGAGATAACCGGTACTCTCGGCTTTGACTGCAGCTTCATCAAGATGACTCCGACTTCGACTGGAAGGAGGATCATATTTGCCACCAACCGCCAGATCAGATTCGGTGAAGCTTGGACTGACAGCCAGACCATGTCTTTCAACCTGACGGCGGGCCAGATTGACATCGATGACACGGATAAGAGCAAGAGCACGGGCGCCTTGTTTCCCGCCGCCCAGCTCATCATCGACAAGGAAGGGCAGCCGCAACTTGATCTCAATCAGAACGCCTGGAAGCTGGTTGACATTATCGATTGGAGAGGAACGCCCGGCGTTAACTGAATCGGCCGTCGCGCGACTCCACTCTTGCGGCCAGATTCCGAACGGGACCACCGTCTTTCTCGTCAGGAGAGCGGGCGTCGGATTCCTGTTGAGGTGGCTTTCGTTCGGCGCGGCGAGCCTTTAGAGCGTTCTTTTCCCGGATGCTATTGCGCGGGGAAAGTACAGCTTCGAGCTTCTCCTTAGTCGTTCCAACGATCGACAACGCAGTTCACCTTTTGGCATTTGAAAATATCCCTTCGTTGTGAGGTGCTTATGAAAATTCAGCGCAGCTTTGCGATCTGGGTAAGTTTGATTCTGTTGCCACTCCTTCTGCTGGTTGGTTATATGGCGGCCAAAGAAAAGAGCGCCGCGAAGTACCTTTGTTCGGAGACGGACCCGGGGGCGATGTGCAACGCCAGCACCACCTGCGGCTCGCCTTCCGCGCCTTGCATCGTGGACGTGAATCGGACCGCCAATGCGGTTTCAGTAACTCCAAGCACTCCAGACGCGAAGTCGGACAAACCCTTCTGCATCAAGGTGGGCACCACTGTGACCTGGAAAAGCGAGTCCAAGAATGTAGGTTTCGTTTTGGACTTCGGCCCTTCGACCCCATTCGACCAGCAGACCATCATCGGCGGTTCTGACCGTGAGGTCTCGCTGGTGGCGAAGAAGCCGGGATGCTACAAGTTCTCCGCGGGAGCTTGCGTTTCGGGAGCCATCTACGGGATGTGCGGAGAAGGCAGTACAGAGCTCATCGTCACCGCTGGCAACTAAGTACTGTTATTCGGAATTACGGTGACGTATTCCCGCAGCCGGGTCAAGCTGCCGGTGCGAGGGTCTTTGCGTCGAGCCGGGTCGCGAGTTTGGCCAAGTCCTCGCGAGTGAAGGTCCATTGAAATGGAGCAGCAGAC
>DATDGR010000081.1:0-2265 GCA_036521995.1 Terriglobia bacterium
GTCTGCTGCTCCATTTCAATGGACCTTCACTCGCGAGGACTTGGCCAAACTCGCGACCCGGCTCGACGCAAAGACCCTCGCACCGGCAGCTTGACCCGGCTGCGGGAATACGTCACCGTAATTCCGAATAACAGTACTTAGGCACGTTGTCGTTGGTGAAGACCCTGACCGGCTGGTTCTGGTTCTGCTTTTGTTCGGCCCGCAGCCGGCGCGCGACCTCGCCGAGCGAGGGCTGAGCCTCTGGCGGCGTGCTTTCCTGGGCGGGTGACTGCGGCGGGTTCTCGGTCTGGGCCGGAGACGATTGGGGCATTTCGGCGAGAGCCTGGCCCGGTACGCCCAAGGTCAACGCCAAGCCGATCATGGCTCCCAGGAAGGCGGAGGCAATAAAGGAAAATTTTACATAACTCATAGGTAACCTCTACCGTAACCGTACACCTTGCGGAGGCCGAAGTTCAAGTTCGTTCCCAAGACCAAGGCGGTTCGAGGGCATCGGGGTGCAGTCATTCCCGCGAAAGCGGAATCCACGTGGACGCGTTAGCCTCTCCACCTCCAGTGGCAGCAGTTGTATGAGAGCTGGATTCGCGCTTCGCTTGACGGACGGCGAAGGCATGATGTATACTATCAGCTTAATGTGGCTAGGATCATAAATCCTCGCGCGGCGATGACCAGACCTTGCCTAGTGACGGCGGAAAAAAGGCGGGAAATCGGGTGCGAAGTCACGATGTCCTGTAGAATGAGTAAGGGCGTCCGAGAGGGAGTTGGAGTTCGTCAATTTCGCGCCCTGGCTGTCCTAGTCGAGGGGGAAATGCCGAGAGTCAGCCGCTCCCGGCCCTCAACCATCAGGACTGGGGGCTCCCCTCAAGAAATTGAAAAAGAAACCCAAGAAGTCATTTAGAATCAACAAAGGCGTCAAAAAACAAAGCCAAAAAACCCCAAACAAAGGCCACGCCGGCGCGGTGACTTGTGAATAAGTCTTTTAGAATCAGCATGGCAAGGTTGGAAAAAGCAAAACCTGGTGTTAGACGACAGAAGCCAGCATAGCCGGCACGTTATAGTCGGAGTCAATACGCTGCCTGCACCTTGACAGCTTTCTGGTTGCGGATTAGTCTCTATGGACGATGTGCATTTGAAAAGTGGCCGCTAGTGGGGAGTGAAACGACAGTCCGCATGACATCAAATCGTGGTACGAAGAGGCTGGGAGGGGTTCACATGATCCTGCTGCACCCGAAGACCAATCGGAGCTCGAAATCCACCGGAATCGCCAGGCTGATTGGGTTTCTCTTGATTCCGGCGCTCCTGCCATTCACTTTGGCCAGTGCCGGCCGGGCGCAGGTTTGCGGCCTTGGTGGATGCGCTGCCGCGACGACGGTGGACCCTGGTGTGCGCGGCGGACCTCCCGGAGCGGGCGGTTTCATCTCGGGCTTGAACTCGTACCAGCAAGGCATCGAGACGTCGATGTCATCCTTCATCGCGGAAGTCAACGTGGTGGCCGGCGGCACTTCCACCAAGCGGGTAGGGCTGGGAGCGCGGTTTGATTCGAACTCGTGCACCGGTTGCCACGCCGGCCCCGCCAATGGAGGCGCGAGCCTGCCGAGCAATCCGCTATTCAACGTCTACACGTTGATGGGCGCGCAGAATAGCATGCCGTTCTTTGAGACCGCGAACGGACCCACGTTGGTAGCGCGCGTCCCCTACGAGCCTAACATGGTCACACCGGACGGCCACGTTCACCAGCTTTTCGTGATTACGGGGCGGACTGATGCCGGCACCTGCAATATCCAGCAGCCGGACTTCAGCACTCTGGCCGCCGAGGACAACCTGATCTTCCGTCAGACTACGCCTTTCTTTGGCGGAGGGCTGCTGGAGATCATTCAAGACAGCGCCATCGTGAACAACATGATGTCGAACCTCACGCAGAAGATGGAGCTCGGGATCACGGGCCACCCCAATTACAACGCCGATGACGGCAGCATCACGCGGTTCGGATGGAAGGCCCAAAAGCGCTCTCTGATGCTGTTTGCGGGTGAAGCTTACAACATCGAAGAAGGCATCAGCAACGAGATCTTCCCCAACAAGACCGATGAAACCCCGGGTTGCACTCCGCCCTTCCCCTTGGGTCCGCCCAACGGAAACGGACCTCACGGAGTGCCCGACGATCGTTCGGACTTTGCGGCGGTGACAAACCAGCCGGGTTACCTTTACCCCGGTGATCCGGAACGCTTCGCGATCTTCGGACGCATTCTCAACCAGCCCCAACCTTCGTGC
>DATDGR010000082.1:0-10365 GCA_036521995.1 Terriglobia bacterium
GTACGTCGAGGGCGCGGCCTGCTTCACTGGCCAGAAGGCCTACTCGCACGACGAGGCCAAGGCCTGGGACCCGCACTTTCCCGAGCTGACCAAAGAGCTGGTGATGATGGGAGGCAGCATGAATCCCGTCACCGACAACCCGGAGTTCACGCACTCACCCGAGCGCGAGTTCAACTTCTGGTTTGACCCTGAAGCCACGCACAAGGTGCTGCACGGCGCCTGGCCGAGGATCACCTGCACGATGGTCGACATCTCCGTGAAGACCCAGGTGACCGCAGCCCTGCTGGACGAGATCGCCAAGTCGAACACGCCGGTAGCCCAATACGTCTCCAAATACACGCGTTCGGGGCAATATATGTAGGACGAACTGGCGGCCGCCGCCTGGGTGGATCCGGGGATCATCACGAAGGAAGAGATCGACTACCTAGACGTCGATATCGATCACGGCGCCGGCTACGGCAACACGCTGAGCTGGAGCCCCGGGGATAATCCCGGTCTCGGCGAGCAACTCGTCCACGTGCAGAAGGATCTGGATACGGAAAGGCTCTATAAGGATTTCGTTCGTTTGATGACGGGCCCTACGCCGGGTACTGCGGGAGGACGATAACAACGAGCAAGAGTAGCGCGGACGTGTTTTGTAGGTCCGCGGCCTTCAACCAGGCTTCCCATCGCGGGTGGCGCATACATTGCCGTGTATGTAGGCGCGCTCGCGATCTGCTCAAGTGGGTGTGGGCTCGTATTCTGGGGCGAGTTGGGTTAGGGTCGCCGACATCAACGACAATGTCGGCGCCACCCGGTTGTGCGTATGAGTAGCATGCCCAATGCGATCATCTCCTACATTGAGATGTGCCGTCGCGAGGGCGTAAGTCTTCAGCGAGGTATGAACTTCGGGCTGGGCGGCAATCACTCGGTAATTCTCATGTCCCTGAGGCGTAATGCTCCGTATGACGATCAGTTACAGGATGAGGGCACGGTTCCGATCTACGAAGGCCACGACGAACCACGCAGCTCTCGTGTGCCTGATCCCAAGCGCGTCGACCAGCCCGAGCGTACTCCCGCTGGCGGGCTGACCCAGAATGGTCTCTTTTGGCGGGCGGCCGAGGAGGCAAAAGCCAGCTTGCGGCCGCCAGAGCGCGTCCGGGTGTATGAGAAGTTGCGGCAAGGCATCTGGTCGTACAACGAAGTCTTTCACCTCGTTGATGCATGGCGGCAGGAGAGCAATCGACGCCAAGTATTCAAGTTCAAGCTCGTCGCGGTCGAAGGTGAAGATAACCTGGACTTACCGGCACGCTTGGACGCAGCGCGACGACGGGTCATCCCCCCGCAGGTAAAGTTAGAGGTCTGGAAGCGCGACGACGGGCGATGCGTTCTCTGCGGCGCTACCGACGAGCTGCACTTCGATCACATCGTACCTTACTCGCGAGGCGGCACCTCTCTGGTGGCGGAGAATATCCAACTGCTGTGCGCGCGTCACAACATTCAGAAACGTGATCAGATACAGTAGAGCAAGACCGCGGCTTTTAAATCCGGGCCGCGGGTGGTGCATACATTGCCTTGTATGTAGGCGCGCGAGTCGCGATCTGCTCACGTGGGGGGCTCGCGTTCAGGAGCGAGTTGGTCAGGGTCGCCGACATCAAAAACAATGTCGGCGCCACCCGGTTGTGCGGATGAAGCGAGGTAGCACAGACCCAGCTTCGCGGTCTGCGGCCTCACCCGCGTGAAGAGACCGGCCTGGATAGGGGCAGGCCGCAGCGTGTCATCTACTTCCCATATTGCTGAACGGCCTTGCCAATCGAGGGACCGGCCGCAGCAAGATCCTGCGGGTTCATGATCGGCCGGAAAGAGACCTTGGCGTTGAAGGCGAGAAACCAAGGCTCCGCCACGGCAGGAATCTGCGATGAGTCCTTCATGTCGAACACGATGGAGCCCGACCGTTGGCCGCTGTCGTCCGCAAAGAAATAGGCCGCTTCCGGTTTGAGGTCGGCCAGAATTTGCTCGACCGTCGAACCCAGGGTTCCAGCCTTGGCTGCGGCATTTCCGGCTTCCACGGGAATCGATACTCTAAGCAGCATTCGCATACAATTTTTCTCCTTTAAGGAAACAACGGTTTCAGGCCCAAGGCCTCCCGAGCCTCACCCGGGACGACAATCTGATCCTTTCCTGAAAGCGTTGGTGCCACCGTCGGTTTGCATTCTACTATAGAAGTAAAGCGCCGGCTGGCCGGAAAACCCGGCGATCGCAAACAATCGGCTTCCCATTTGCGGATTTGTTGACGATACTAGGTGCGCTCGGGCAGCAGGGCTCCAGGAGCAGCACCGTGGCGGACAAGATCGTAGTAATCGGCAGCTTGAACATGGATCTGGTGGGCTGCGCCCCGCGCATCCCGGTGGTGGGTGAGACCCTCGTGGGCCACACCTATTTCAGCGAGCCGGGCGGAAAAGGCGCCAACCAGGCGTACGCGGCCGCCAAACTGGGGGGACATGTGGCCATGCTGGGCCGAGTGGGAAGCGATGACTTCGGCCGCCAGATGCGCGCCAACCTCGAGCAGGTGGGTTGCGACGTGAGCGGCCTCCTCTTGGTCCCGAACTGTACCAGCGGCATCGCTTTGATCTTTGTCGCTGACGACGGCCACAACTCCATCATTATCATCCCGGGTGCTAACGATCGCTTTTCACCCGAGGACGTGGACGCGAGCGCGACGAGCTTGAAGGATGCCGCCTGGGTCCTGCTTCAGTTGGAAAACCCTTTGCCCACCGTGCTGGGAGCGGCGCGCGCCGCGCGGCGCGCCGGCGCGCGGGTGATTCTCGATCCGGCTCCTGCGCGTCCCCTGCCCGAAGAGCTTCTTGAGCTCTCCGACATCATCACGCCCAACGAGACCGAGGCCGCCATCCTGGCCGATCTGCCGCCGAGCCGTCTCGACCCTGACCAGGCTCTTGGTATCGCCCGCAAGCTTCAGGATCGCAAAGCCGGAACCGTGGTTGTGAAGCTGGGCGATCAAGGCTGCCTGCTGGTTACGCAGGATGGGTCCCAGCTCCTGCCTGCACCGCCAGTCAAAGCGGTCGATACCACCGCGGCCGGTGATGAATTCAACGCTGGCCTCGCTGTCGGCCTCAGTGAGGGCCTGGACTTGGCGGCGGCCTGCCGGTTTGCCAACGCGGCCGCCGCGCTCTCAGTGACGCGCCTGGGCGCGCAGGCGTCCGCCCCGACTCGCTCCGAACTCGATGCTTTTGCCGCCTGAGCCTGTCGAAGGGCGGGAATCCGCTACAATCATGCGAACAACTTTGGACCCAGAACTGGTTGCTGACGCGACCTTGGAGCTGCGCAAGGCGAACCCTGTTTTTCGGTCGTTCTATCCGGGCGACGCCGGACAGCGTCAGCCGGTTCACACTTTCTACGGCGGCGCCCACCTGTTCAAGGCTAATGCCGCCGGACGGCTGGGCGCGCTGGCCCTAAAATCATTGGAAGAGTACGCTCCGGATTCCGGTAGCTTCGCGGCGGCCCTCGGTCTTCCGGCCGGCGCGTTGGCGGAGCAGGTCTACCCACGGGTGGTCGACAAGTTGCGTCGCGAGCCGGTCGAGGACTTCCGCATCGATTTCGAGGATGGCTATGGAAACCGGCCCGATGCCGAGGAGGATCAACACGCGGTGGCCGCCGCGGCGGAGGTCGCGCAAAGCGCGGCGGCAGGATCGCTCCCTCCCTTCATCGGTCTTCGCATCAAGCCCCTCACAGAGGAATTGCAAGCGCGGAGCCTGCACACTCTGGACCTGTTTCTGACGGCGCTGCTCGCCGAGACCGGCGGAGTGCTGCCGCCGGGGCTTCTGATCACCCTGCCCAAAGTCACGGTGCCCGAGCAACCTGCCGCACTGGCCAAGATCCTGGATCGCTTCGAAGAAGCAGCAGGTCTGCCGGCCGGCAAGCTGCACTTCGAGATCATGATTGAAACCACGCAGGCGATTCTGAATCGCCAGGGGCAGTCAAACCTGCCGTTGTTGCTTGACGCCGGCGCGGGCCGCTGCATCGCTGCCCATTTCGGCACCTATGATTACACGGCAAGCTGCGGGATCACGGCCGCGCACCAGCACATGCTTCATCCGGCGTGCGACTTTGCGCGTGCCATGATGCAGGTGGCCTTGGGGGGAACCGGCATCTGGCTGTCGGACGGCGGCACGAACGTCTTGCCCGTGCCTCTCCACCGCGGTTACGCCCAGACACCCGCACAGCAGGGCGAGAACCGGGAAGCTATCCATCGGGCCTGGAAGCTCCATTTCGATCATGTGCAGCATTCGCTTGAGAACGGCTTCTATCAAGGGTGGGACCTGCATCCTGCCCAACTGCCCACCCGATACGCCGCCGTTTATGCCTTCTATCTTGGAAGTGTCGCCGGCGCCGCGACGCGTTTGCGAAACCTCGTCCGGATGGCCGCCCGGGCCACCGCTCTCGGCAACGTGTTCGATGACGCCGCCACCGGCCAGGGTCTGCTCAATTTCTTTCTGCGTGCGCTCAACTGCGGAGCCATCGACCAGAGCGAGGCCGAACAACGCACAGGCCTGACTGCCGGCGAACTGCGCGGCGGTTCGTTCCTGCGCATCCTTGAAGGCCGCCGTGCATAATCGGCAAAAAGGGCCAGGACTAGCCGCCTCCTGTACAATACGCCTATGGCGCAGCCGTTGATCGGTGTTTCGGTACCACGCAAGGAAGGTTGGGATAAGGTTACCGGTAAAGCGCGCTACGTCGACGATCTGCATTTTGACGGCATGATCCACGGGGCCACCGTCCGCAGCTCCGCGCCGCGTGGACGCATCAAAGCCGTCCGCTTCGACCCGCGAATTTCTTGGGACGAGTTCACCATCGTCCAAGCCTCGGACATACCGGGCGCCAATCACGTCGCGCTGATTATTGATGACCAGCCCTGCCTGGCGGACTCGGTGGTCAATCATCCTGAGGAGCCGGTGTTGCTGCTGGCGCATCCGGACCGCTATCTGCTCGAGGAAGCGAGGCGTGCTATCACCATTGAGATCGAGCCCCTGCCCGCCGTCTTCAGCATCGAGGAGTCGCTGCGCGCGGACACGATTGTCTGGGGAGGGGACAATGTCTTCAAGCGATTCCGGGTTGAGAAGGGCAATGTCGACACCGTATGGGATCGGGCTGATCTGATCGTTGAGGGCGAGTACTTCACCGGCGCGCAGGAGCAACTCTACATTGAGCCTAACGGCATGATCGCGGTGGCGAGCCTTGAGGACGGCGTGACCGTTTGGGGCTCGATGCAGTGCCCTTACTACGTCCACAAAGCCCTAAAAGGAGTTTTTGGTCTGCCGGATGAAAAAGTGCGCGTGATTCAGGCTGAGACGGGCGGCGGCTTCGGCGGCAAAGAAGATTACCCCTCGATGATCGCAGCGCACGCCGCTCTGCTGGCCTGGAAATCAGGCCGGCCGGTCAAGATCATCTATGACCGCGCCGAAGACATGGTGGCGACCACCAAACGCCATCCTTCGCGCACGCGCCACCGCACCGCCGTCAGCCGCGACGGCAAGCTCCTGGCCCTTGAGATCGACTTCGTCATCGACGGTGGCGCCTACGCCACGCTCTCCTCCGTGGTTCTCTCGCGCGGGACCATTCACGCGGCCGGACCCTACGAGTGCGCGAACGTTCGCATCACCAGCCGCGCCGTGGCCACCAACACGCCGCCGCACGGCGCGTTTCGCGGCTTCGGCGCCCCGCAGAGCATCTTTGCCCTGGAGAGGCATCTGGATAAGGTGGCTGCTGCGGTCGGCCTTGCGCCGGAAGAACTCCGCCGGCGCAACTTCATTCGCAGGGGACAGACTACAGCCACCGGCCAGGTGATTCGCGAGAACGTCGACATGGCGGCACTGCTTGACCGGGCCCTGCGGGAGTCGGATTATCACACCAAGAAGGAGCGATTTGCGCGCGAAAACCCAGGCCGGCGCGTCAAACGCGGTTTAGGCCTGGCGTCCTTCTTTCACGGCGCCGGATTCACTGGTTCCGGCGAGCGGTACCTGGCTTCGGTGGTCGGGGTGGAAGCGACGGCTAAGGGAAGGGTGAGGATTCTCACGTCCAGCACCGAAATTGGGCAAGGCACGAACACCATCCTGACCCAGATCGCGGCCGAGACCCTCGGCGTTCCTTACGAGTGGGTTGAGATCGCGCAGCCCGATACGAGTCGTGTCCCGAATAGCGGTCCGACGGTGGCTTCGCGCACCTGCATGGTGGTGGGCAAGCTGGTAGAATCCGCAGCTTTCGGTCTCAAACAGGTGCTGGCTGGTGCGGGCTTGCTCCCCAGCGTTTACTCCGCTGATCAGTTCGTTCAAGCCTGCGGGGCCTACGTCGGGCAGCACGGACGGTTGTGCGCCTCTAGCCAATATCAAGCGCCGCCCGGAGTTTACTGGGACGACGAAAGGTACCAGGGGGACGCCTACGGCACCTTTGCCTGGGCGGCCTACGTGGCAGAAGTGAGCGTTAACACACTCACCTGCGAGGTGCGGGTAGAAAGCTTCGTCGCCGTGCAGGAAGTGGGCCGCGTGATTCATCCTGTGCTGGCCACCGGGCAGATCGAGGGCGGAGTCGCGCAGGCCATCGGCTACGCCCTGTATGAAAACGTGGTTTGGAACGAGGGCCGCATGGCCAACGCCCAGATGACCAACTATATTATTCCCACCGCGGCCGACACGCCGCCGATCCGTGTGATCTTCGAGGAGCGCCCGTACGCTTACGGCCCCATGGGCGCGAAGGGAATCGGAGAGCTACCGATGGATGGGCCGGCCCCGGCCATTGTCAATGCGATCGAGGACGCTACCGGGATCAGCCTCGATTCGCTTCCCGCCACGCCCGAATCATTGCTGGCAGCCCTGGTAGAAGTTCATGCCTAAGGTTCCCATCACGCTCACCTTGAACGGCGAGCGCCGGACCCTTTCGGTGTGGCCGATGGCGCGCTTGCTGGACGTGATCCGCCAGGACCTCGGTCTGACGGGAACCAAGGAGGGCTGCAGCGAGGGCGAATGCGGAGCCTGCGCGATCCTGCTGAACGGCCAGCTCACGAACAGTTGTCTGATGCCCGCCCTCGAGGGCGACGGCGCCCGGATCACCACCATCGAGGGCGTCGCAGCCGATGGGAGATTCGGTCACGTGTGCCAAGCCTTCCTGGAGTGTGGCGGAGCCCAATGTGGGATCTGCACCCCAGGAATGATCATGGCTACCGTCAGCCTTCTGGCGGAGAATGGTCATCCGTCGGAGGCGGAGATCCGCACCGCGCTTGCCGGCAACCTATGCCGCTGCACCGGATACATGCGAATCTTCGAAGCCGTGGCCAGCGCCGGCCGTGGGACTTTGGCGGGAGAGCGAGGCCGGTGAGAGCCTACATTCCTGGCTATGAGTTGTATGCCCCTCCGACACTTGCCGAGACATTGGAGCGCTTGGCGGATGAACCCGGCCGGTGGCGTCCCTTCGCTGGCGGAACGGACCTGATGGTGCTGCTCGAGTCCGGCAAGCTCGAGCACCGGCGCTTCCTGGGCATCTGGCGCCTCGACGAGCTAAGGCGCATCGAGTTCGCCCCCCAATCCGTCACCTTAGGATGCCTCACCACCTATACGGACGTGCTGCGCCATGAAGCGCTGCGCCGCGAGTTCCCAATCCTGGCCGCTGCCGCGTCCGAAACCGGAGGCATCGCTACCCAGAACCGGGGAACGCTGGGCGGAAACATTGTCAACGCTTCGCCTGCGGCGGATACGCCTCCGGCGCTTCTGGTCTACGACTCGGAGGTCGAGCTGATATCGGTGCGCGGCTCGCGCTGGCTGCCCTACCGCGAATTTCACACTGGCTACAAGACGATGCGCCTCGAAGCCGACGAATTGCTGGCTCGCGTTCGTCTGCCACGTCACGCGGCGAGCTTCAGGCAGTACTATCGCAAGGTCGGGCCGCGCAAAGCCCTGGCGATTTCCAAGGTTTGCTTCGCGGGCCTGACGGACGAGTCCAGCGGTGAGGTGCGGATTGCCTTCGGCAGCGTCGCGCCCGTGCCCTTGAGGTGCTGGCAAACCGAGGCCGCTATTCGGGAGGGCCGCGACGCGGCCGCCGCGCTCGCCTTGGAGATCGCGCCCATCGACGACCTTCGCTCCACCGCAGCCTACCGCTTGCGCGTAGCGCAGAATCTGCTTGAAGAGTTCCTCCATGTCTGACCAGGACCGCCGCCACGGCCGTGATCGAATCATTCGCAGCCGGCGCGTGGTGCTGCCGGAGGGCGTGTGCCCGGCATCAATCGAGATCCGCGATGGTCTCGTTGCCGCTATCGGGCCTTACGAGGCGCCGCAGGCCGAAGACTTCCGCGAACTGGTGATCATGCCGGGCCTCGTCGACACCCACGTTCACATCAACGAGCCCGGCCGGACCGATTGGGAAGGCTTTGCCACGGCCACGCAAGCTGCTGCCGCCGGTGGCGTAACCACTCTCATCGAAATGCCGCTGAACAGTATTCCGGCCACCGTTTCGGTGCCGGCGCTCGAAGCCAAGCTTGCGGCGGCTAAAACCCAGTGTTGGGTGGACACCGGCTTTTGGGGCGGCGTGATTCCGGGCAATGCGGCCGAGATCCGGCCGCTTTGGGAGGAGGGCTGCTTTGGGTTCAAGTGCTTTCTGGCGCCTTCCGGTGTGGACGAGTTCCCGCCCGTCGCAGAGCCTGACCTGCGGCAGGCTATGCCGGAAATCGCCGCTTGCGGCGGCGTACTGCTGGCTCACGCCGAAGATCCGAGGCACCTCCGATCGTCGCAGCATGCGGGACAGCATTACGCGAACTACCTGGCTTCCCGTCCGCGCCTGGCAGAGGACGCTGCTATCGGGCTTTTGATCCGCCTTAGCCGCGAGACCGGCTGCCGCCTGCACATCGTCCACCTTTCCTCGTCTGACTCGCTCACCCAGATCGCCGCGGCGCGCGCTGACGGCGTCCCGGTCACGGTTGAAACCTGCCCGCACTACCTGTTCTTCGCGGCGGAGGAGATTCCGGATGGCGCCACGGAATTCAAGTGCGCTCCGCCCATCCGGGAGGCCCTCAATCGCGACGCGCTCTGGCAGGGGTTGACCAACAGTCGGATCGACTTCGTGGTTTCAGACCACTCGCCCTGCCCCCCCGCCATGAAACGGCGAGACACCGGCGATTTTTTCGCGGCCTGGGGCGGCATCGCCTCGCTTGAGCTTGGCCTTCCGGTGGTTTGGACCGAGGCGCGACGGCGCGGCTTTGGTGTCGAAGACATAGCGCGTTGGATGTGTGCCGGTCCGGCGAAACTGGCCGTTCTCGCGCACCGCAAAGGCGCGATTGCTCCCGGACATGACGCGGGTTTCGTCGTCTGGGACCCGGAAGCCAGCTTTGTGGTGGAACCGAGCCGTCTTCGCCAGCGGCATAGATTGACACCGTACGCTGGCCGCCGGCTCTTCGGGGTGGTGCATCAGACGTTGCTGCGCGGTCTCACGGTAGACCCGGACGGCCCGGCCAGAGGGAGCATCCTGAAACGGAGCGAGGTATAGTCCTCCGTTCCCGCAGGAGCATTAGAGATTTGCTTTTCTGGCTAGACTTGCGGGATTCTTGGTTTGGGGATTCCGCGATGGCGGCGGTTGTCGACGCGGTCGACCCATTGCGGGGTTTCAATGTGCGATTGGGCCCTTTCGGCGAACCCTTTTGCCGGTAGCCGATCGCGCGGCCGGGAACCATGGGGGATCTTCAAAATCGATGGGTGTGGTAAATAGTTCACAGGTCGAGCGGCAGCGAAAAGGGGGGCTGGTGCCCCCTCCAGGGTTTCCCTCCCCGGGCAGGGAGCAACTTTGGAACAAAGCCACGATGTATTGTGGAATCAGCAGATACGTAAATTGGGCCTCCGGTCAATGAGCCCGCTCTCGGGGCAACTGCCCCGATCTTGGACAGGCGGTGACGGCGGCTCTGACCTAGCTGGCGAGAGATGAGAGCTGGTAACTTCACCGAGCTGCTTGACCTCGCCGGAGAGCGTATCGGAGGGGCCGTCCTAGCTGCCAGCGATGACTTTTTCGCGGAAAAGGAGAACTTGGTCAAGGTCGCCGACCCTGTCTTCGTTCCCGGCCAGTACACCGATCGGGGCAAGTGGATGGACGGCTGGGAGTCGCGGCGCAAACGGGAGCCCGGTTACGACTGGGCGATCGTCCGGCTCGGCATTCCCGGGGTCATCCGCGGAGGGGTGATTGACACGCGTTTCTTCACTGGTAACTACCCTGAGGAGGCTTCGCTCGAAGGCTGCGCGGACGGTGCGGACGCCAGCCCCGAGGAACTGACCGATTGGATCGAGGTCATCACCCGGTCTCCTTTGTGCGGCGATGCCCTGAATCTCTTTGAGGTCCGGC
>DATDGR010000083.1:0-2950 GCA_036521995.1 Terriglobia bacterium
TACGGGCTAAGTCGAGTGAAGCCGCGCGATTTTTCGTCAAATATCCCAAGCGTGGTAGACTTCTGTCCGCTTCCTCGAGGTGGTTAGTGAGCGAAGTGGATGGGGTTGCAAAGAATTCAAGCCCTGACCTCAGTCCGACGCGGATTGGTGCTAACGAGACTTCCAATCCCGGCGCGACCTTAGACACTTCGGCTGCCACTGCGTTCAGTGCCGCCGAACGCGCTGGCAAAGTCACATCCATCGGCCCCTATCAACTGATACGTAAGCTCGGCGAAGGCGGCATGGGACAGGTCTGGCTGGCCGAGCAGAAAGAACCCATTCAACGTCAAGTGGCGCTGAAGCTGATCCGAGTCGGCGCCTACGACGATGCCGTGCTGCAACGCTTCTACGCGGAACGGCAGTCGCTGGCGATGATGGATCATCCGTCGATTGCCAGAGTATTCGACGCCGGAGCCACGCCCGATGGCCAGCCGTATTTCGTTACGGAATACGTGCCCGGTCAGCCCCTCAACGGTTACTGCGACCGCAAGCAGCTTAGGATTCCCGAACGTTTGGAGCTGTTTATCAAGGTCTGCGAGGGCGTGCAGCACGCGCACCAGAAGGCGATCATGCACCGTGATCTCAAACCGGCGAACATCCTGGTCTTGGAGGTCGATGGGAAGCCGGTTGCCTCGGATCATCGACTTCGGCCTGGCGAAGGCCGCGAGTCCCAAGCTTGATGGCGAAACTCTGGCACTCATGACCCGGCTAGGTGGTTGGGTGGGTACGCCGGGATACATGAGCCCGGAGCAGGCTGATCCTGCCGTGATGGACGTAGACACGCGCACGGACGTTTATTCGCTGGGCGCGGTGCTTTATGAACTGCTGACCGGGTTTTTGCCATTCGAGACGACAAAGCAACGTTTTGATGAGGTTCTGCGTCGCCTCCACGAGGAGGATCCGCAGCGACCAAGTACTCGAGTTGCCACGCGGAAAGAATCGTCGAAGGCAAGCGCAAGCGCGCGCGGTACCGAGCCAACTCAGTTAGTCAATCTGCTGCGCGGTGATCTCGATTGGATCACGATGAAGGCTCTGGAAAAGGACCGTGACCGCCGCTATGGCACGCCAATGGAGCTGGCGGCTGACATCCGGCGCTATCTCGACGACAAACCTGTAATCGCGGCCTGCCAGCTTCGGCTATCGCGCATGGAAATACGTACGCAGAAACCGGACGGCGGTGGGCTTGGCAAGCCTGACGTTCGCCGCCTTGCTGGCCGGGATTAACCGGCACCGTGATTCAAGCGCAGCGGGCACGTGTGCAGCGGGATTTTGCATTCCGGCAGCTCGCCCGTGCCGAGGCGGTCAACGATTTGAATGACGACGTGCTGTCGGATGCGGCATCAGTGGAGAAAACCTTCACAGTTGACGACCTCCTGGCGGGTGCGGAACGCATCGTCCAACGGCAACAAGAGGGGCAGGGCACGCGGGCGGAGCTTTTGCTCTCGCTCGGGCGGCAATATGCGACGCTGGGCAACTACCAGAAAGCCCGGCAATTGCTGGAGGAAGCCCGCGACCTAGCGCGCGAGCTCTCTGAACGGTCGACACTGGCCAGGGCGTCCTGCGAACTGGGCCAAGTGCTTTCTAGGAACGGGGATGTTGGACAGGGGGAGGCGAGTTTCCAGAAGGCACTGAAGGATCTCCCAGAGGATCCCCTTTATGTGGTGGACCGTGTGACATGCCTGCTGCGCGGAGCGGAAATCGCAATCACCGCAGGCCACGAAAACGACGCATTGGAACGGGCCCGGGCCGCTCAGCATCTGGTCGAGCAGTCCTCTTTTCATTCCGATTCACTGAAAGTCGTGAGCCTTATTGTCCTGGCGCTGACCTCCAACTCGACCGGCCAGCGCGGGGAGGCGGTCGAGGACTATCAGAATGCTGAGGCGCTGCTGGAGTCGCTGGGGCGTGATCAGACGAGCCTGGCGGGAACGATGTTCAACAACTGGGGCACCATGCTGAACCGTGCCGGACGCCCGCTCGAGGCTGAGCGCGTCTTGCGGTGCACCGTTGAGATCGCGCGACAGGGGCCCGGCGAAGATTCCATTCCGCTGACAACGCTTGCGAACTATGGCCTGGCCTTGTACGAACTGCGGCGGCTGGATGAGGCGGGCAAGGCTTGCGAGCAGGCATACGGAAGGGCGAAGAAAGTGGGCGACAACATCGCACTGAGCCAGACGCTATTGCACCGCGCGCGCATTTATCGTGCTCAGGGCGACTTCGCACGGGCGGATGCGATGCTGGCGGAAGTAGAACCGTTGCTAGAGCATAGCGTCCCGCCGGGCCACATTGCATTCGCGATTTTGGCGTTCGACAAGGCGCTCAATGCGCAAGCCCGGGGTGATAAGGCGAAGGCCATGACGCTGGCCCGTCAGACCACGGAGATGATGGGCGCCCTCGTGAAGAAAGGTCGAGCACCCGCAGATTACCAAGGGAAGGTCTTGGTGGGGATTTCAGGAATCGAGCTACAGTCGGGCGAAACGGAAGAG
This sequence comes from Terriglobia bacterium, assembly GCA_036521995.1. Taxonomy (GTDB): domain Bacteria; phylum Acidobacteriota; class Terriglobia; order UBA7540; family UBA7540; genus Gp13-AA77. The sequence goes on from DATDGR010000083.1 coordinate 2,523, forward strand.
GCTCTGAGCGATGCCGCCCAGGCGCTGCCGCTTTTACAAAAGGCTGCGCTGCCGGGAAAATATTCGGCTGACGTGGGGCACGCATACCTAGCGCAAGGCCGGGCGCTTGACGCTCAGGGGAAAAAAGAGGAAGCACGCGCCGCATTCCGCCTCGCAGCGGACAACCTGGGCGAGGCTCTGGGTCAAGATCATGCAGATTACCTCGCTGCCAGCCGGCTGGCCGAGATAGCCACTCACTAATTGCTTGACGCAAGGACGTGCGCAAACGACCCGAGAGGTCTGTCACCATCCGGACCGCAAGAGACCGGTTCCAGGGCTGTTGCCTTGATAGCTGGGTATGCACTCGGCGATGAGAGAAACCAAATCGAGAAATGCGCATTGTCCTTATCGAGAGCGGCTACGACGGCTATCAGGCGAATGAGTGGGAA
>DATDGR010000084.1:0-10596 GCA_036521995.1 Terriglobia bacterium
CAGGTTGCACTCCTGCAGAGCCTGCCTCCGCTTCACCAGCCGAGCGCCATCTTGCAGGACAACCGCTTCGCTGTACAATCGAATTCCAGCGAACGGCGGGCAGTGTCTTAACTGCTTGTCTCAGCCCAGGGGACCACCCCATAATCTCCTTTATCACACCCTCGCACTAGAAGCCAGGGAAAGCTTCCCGTGGGTGGCGCATACATTGTCCTCTATGTATGCGCCCATCTGGGCACACCGAAGCCAGGCGCTCAAGGCAACCCCGCGCACTCCACCCACGGCTTCTGACTCGATCTTTCGACGGGGCGCGGCAGCAGTTCAGGGATGTCCGTTCCAGTTTTCCCGAAGGGTCGCGCTGCACTACCCTGCCAAGTCCAGACCGCCAAACCCCCGGCCGTCGCCCTGCTTACCCGCCCGAACCCAAAGTGTGGCATCGCAGCCACACGTCAAGGCTCATAAAGTTGTAGCCCTGGTGTATCTTTTTGAAATCAAGCTATCGCCGCTTTTTCCATGTTTTGACCAATCGTGTAAAATTATTGCTCACTTTTGTTGAGAGCTGGCTCTTGACTCACCCTTAAGTACTAGCCCAAGGCTATGGGACTGCAAATTGTCGCGCAACCGGCCCGAACCTGCTACACTAACTACTGGAGCGGCAAAGGAATGCGGGTTAAGACCCATGTTGTGAAGGCGTTTTGTGGTGCCTTCTGGGTGGCCTGTTTGGGCTTCTCGGGTGCTTTTAGCCAAACGGGCTCTGTAGAAAGCACCAGCGGCTCCCAAGGGGCCCGGCCGCCTAGGTTCCAACCGCCGAGTCCTTACGATCTGGAAGCGCTGTATCAGCAAGCCCGACAGGCCTGTCCCGCCGGAGATATTCAATGCTTAATGCCTCAGTTTCAATCGATTACCGACAAGCACGGCCCACGGGCGGCCATCGAGCTTTTCACGCTGCTCCGGAGCCGCGGTCAGGTCGACCCGCTGGTTGACGGCCACCACGTGGCCCACCACATCGGCCATGAGACAGCCATGGTGTTCGGACCGAGCGCCGAGGCTCTGGCTCTGTGTCCGCTTTCCTACAACTACGGCTGCGTGCACGGTTTCTTTCAGCATGCCATTGGAGTTAAAGAACTTAGCGAGGCGGATGCGGTCCAGATCTGCACAGACTTTCCGGCTCTCAACTCCAAGACCAGGCAGTCCTGCTACCACGGCCTCGGCCACGGGGTTATGATTTTGACGGATCATGACTTACGCAAGTCGTTGAGTTTCTGTGACGGTCTTGACTCGCACTTTGCCCAGGAGAGTTGCTGGCAAGGGGTCTTCATGGAGAATGTTGACGCGGCCATCGAAGGCCAGTGGCAGAAGGGCCTGTTTTCGCTCGATGACCCCTTGGCGCCTTGCGATCAACTCGGTGAAAGTCATCAGTATCAATGCTTTATAAACCACTCCGGCTGGCTGATGAAGTTTTACAAGGACGACGTCGCCCAGGCGTCGCAAGCCTGCCTGAAAGCTGCGCCGGCTTCGGTGACGCCTTGTCTCGAAACCGTCGGCCTTCTCACCACGAGTACGTCCTGGCAGCCGCTCCTCGTGCCAAAACCAGAACATAATGAAGGGTTTCTGGACCACGCCTGGGCCCTGTGCCAGAAGTTTCCGGAGTCCGGCGTGGGCGACTGTGTGGTAGGCGCACTCGATAACCTGCTGAACTCCGGCACTGCCGATCTGAAGCAGGCACAGGAGTTCTGTAGCCTGGTCGGCGACGAGTATCGTGAAAGGTGCCTGAAACGCCGGAACGGCGACCTTCTTTACCTCACACCCAAGGTGAAAGCTGAATCCGCAAAACCGCCGGCGGCTTCTTCTATCAACTAATAAATTTATTTTCAATAACATACAGTCAAAACTTCGGCCCGCCGGTTTGGCGATCCCTCTGTCTTCGAGACCGGCATCACTGCGGATTCGATGAAACGTCGAGGCGGTTCTTTTCGTCTCACTCTGTGTAGGCCAGTTCACGCCGGGAGAGTTGCGGTTGGTCCATTGACGAGGGTGCGGAGGCGGAAAAGAGGCCTCGAAGCCAAGAAGCAAACCAAATATGCCGTTTAGAATCAGCAAATTGTGGCTTAGTCTTGGTGCCGCGGCCTACGGGGCCATCTTTAGTATCGCCGCGCTCGGAGGCTCCTTGCCAGTCAAGCCACAGTCCGCCGAGCAGCAAGCACCGCAGGGCTCAATCGCACGGTCGATGGGCACGGTCACGGCCATTCAAGGCAACACCGTCACCCTGAAGACGGACGCGGGGTCCGAGGTCACCGCCCAAGTTCAGGATTCCACCCGCCTAGTTCGCATTGAGCCCGGTCAGAAGGACCTGAAGAGCGCCACCCCGGTCCAGCTACAGGACCTACAGGCCGGTGACCGCATTCTGGTGCGCGGGTCGAATTCCCCAGACGGAAAATCGATCCTGGCGTCTTCCATTATCTTGATGAAAAAGGGCGACATCCAGCAGAAGCAGCAGCAGGAACAGGAGGATTGGCAGAAGCGGGGTGCCGGTGGGCTGGTGAAGGCCGTCGATGTTGCGAGCGGGACCATTACGATCGCATCGCGGTCCGGCGGCACCACCAAGACGATCACCATCAAGGTCTCGAAAGACACGATTCTGCGCCACTATGCGCCTGATTCCGTGAGATTTAATGACGCCAAGCCCGGCACGCTCGACCAGATCAAACCCGGAGACCAGCTTCGGGTGCGCGGGCAGCGCAACGCAGATGGCAGCGAAATCACGGCGGAAGAGATCGTCTCCGGCTCTTTCCGCAATATTGCCGGCACGGTTGTCGCGGTCGACACGAGCTCCAACAAAATCAGCGTCAAGGACTTAGCCACGAGGAAGACCGTGGTCGTGAAGGTTACCGCTGACTCCCAGATGCGGAAGCTGCCTCAGATGATGGCGCAGATGATCGCGGGGCGACTGAAGGGCTCTGGATCGCAAAGTGGAGCGGCTGAGGCGGGAGCGGCCGGAGGGGAGCAGGCGACCCCAGGCGCAGCGAATCGGACCGGAAGCCCACCGTCCGGCCAACCGCCGGACCAGCCTAGCGGGCAAGGCGCCGGAGGCGGTGCGGGTGGTGGCGGCCGTTTTGGCGGCGGACCTGGAGGCCGATCAGGTGGCGGGACGCAAGATTTCCAGCAGCTATTGAACCGCTTGCCGGCGGCAAGCCTAGCCGATCTCCAGAAGGGTGATGCAGTTATGATCGTTTCGACGGAAGGCGGGACGTCCGATGCCGTTACCGCCATCACCCTGCTCAGCGGGGTGGAGCCGATTCTGACGGCTCCGGCGGAAAGGCAGGCCTCGCTGTTGTCCGGATGGGGCCTGGGCGGGGGAGGAGGCGAGGCGGGCGGGGGTGACGCGGCTGCCACGCCCCAGTGATCTAAATAAGCAGCTTTTTAACAATAGCTTACGCAAAGTTCTCGACTGCGAAGATACGAGGAGAATCAGATCGATGAGAGACAGATCACTGAGAAGCTGTGCGTTTGCCTTGGGGGCACTCCTTATCCCCCTTCTTCTGGCGACCCGGCTGCCTGCTCAAACGTCGGGTGGGTCATCGGGCGCCTCAGGCGTGGTTCGCGGCCAGGTCACGGATCCTTCCGGCGCGGCAGTGACGGATGTCACGGTGGTGGCCGCTCCGACCAATGCGGTGACGGGGCAGACCAAAGCGGCAGTGGTAAACAAGGATGGAAGTTATGAAATTAAAGGACTTATTCCTGGGCAGTATACTGTAAGCGCGGTCGCCAAGGGCTTCGCCCCCTTCGAGCAGGAAAGCGTTCAGGTCGTGGCCGGCCACGCGCAACGGCTTGATATCGCGCTGAAGATCGAGCAGGAACGGCAGCAAGTGGACGTCTCGAGCGAGGCGACCACGGTGAGCGTCGACCCCGGCAGCAACGCAACTGCTACCGTGCTCAAGGGAAAGGATTTAGATGCTCTTTCCGACGACCCGGATGAACTTCAGGATGAACTCGAGGCCTTGGCCGGGCCCTCCGCAGGGCCGAATGGCGGCCAGATTTATATTGACGGGTTCACGGCGGGCCAGCTACCGCCCAAATCCGCGATCCTCGAGGTCCGGGTCAACCAGAATCCCTTTTCGGCTGAATACGATAAGCTCGGTTACGGGCGCATCGAGATCACGACCAAGCCGGGCCTGAGCCAGTATCACGGTCAGTTTTTCGTGAATGGAAACTCCTCCGCCTTCAACTCACGCAGCCCTTTCGTCACCGAGGAGCCGGGCTACCACTCCGAGATGTATAGCGGTAACATCGGGGGCCCCATCAATAAGAAGGCCTCCTTCTTTTTCAGCATCTTCGACCGCCAGAACAACGACAGCTCGATCATCAATGCCGTGGTTCTAAGCCCGGATCTCACCAGCCAGGTTCCATATACCCAAGCCGTCGCCAATCCCCGAGCGCGGCTCAACCTAAGCCCTCGAATTGACTATCAGTTGACGCCAACCAACGTCATGACGTTCCGATACCAGCTCTGGCGGGACAGCGAGATCAACGAGGGCCTGGGCCAGTTCTCGCTGCCTTCGCAGGGCTATAACAGCAACGGCACCGAGCAGACCATTCAAATCAGTGATACGCAAGTCGTTAGCGCGAGGACGGTGAACCAGGTCCGGTTCCAGTACCGCCACGAAACCAACCTCGACATTGCCCAGAACCTCGATCCCGCCATCGCGGTACTGGGCGCCTTCACCGGCGGCGGGAACACCATCTACAAGACCCAGGATACGCAGGACAATTATGAGCTCCAGAACCTCACCTCCATAGCCTTGGGCAAGCATTCGCTGGCGTTTGGAGGGCGCCTCCGCGACGAGCAGGATTCGAATCTCTCTGAATCCAACTTCAACGGCCAGTTCACGTTCTCGTCGCTGAACGATTACCAGACGGCGGAGCAGGCGCTGCAGCAGTGCACGGACTCGGGACTCATCGGGTGTGAGGTAAGCGGAGCGAGCCAGTTCTTGATCGCCACCGGGATTCCGCTCGCCAAGGTCAACCTTTTCGATGCGGGGCTATATACCCAAGACGATTGGCGGATGCGGCCCAACATGACTCTCAGCCTGGGCCTGCGCTGGGAAGCGCAAAATGACATCAATGACCATTCCGACTTTGCGCCCCGCCTCGGTTTCGCTTGGGGTATCAGCCGGGGGAAGAGCGTTCCCAAGACGGTGCTGCGGGCTGGATTTGGCATCTTCTATGACCGCTTTCAGGAACAGCAAGTACTGCAGGCCGAGCGATTTAACGGCATGAACCAGCAGCAGTACCTGGTAAATTCGCCGGACTTCTATCCGAACATACCTCCCACCAGCATTCTGGCGAGCAATCTGAGTGCGCCGACCATCTATCAGATCTCGCCTGACCTGCGCGCGCCCTACACGATTCAGTCGGCGATCGGTCTTGAGCGGCAAGTCACGAAGAACGCAACCGTCTCCGTCACCTATCTCAATTCACGCGGAGTGCATCAGTTCCTTACCAATGACATCAACGCGCCGCTTCCGGGAACGTACCCTCTCGGAGACCCCTCGGCCGGGACACGGCCGTTTCCGGATCAGGGAAACATCTACCAGTACCAGTCCGTCGGGGAATTCAATCAGAACCAGTTGATTGCAAACTTCAACATCCGCCTCGGAAGCAAGCTTTCTCTGTTTGGATTCTACACGCTCAACTACGCCAATAGCGACACCGGCGGCGTCAACACTTCTCCCATGAACCCCTACGACATCCTGGAGGATTACGGGCGGGCTGCGTTCGACGTGCGGAATCGCCTTTTTATGGGCGGCAACTGGACGCTACCGCATGGTTTCAGCATCAGCCCCTTCATGGTGGCGAACTCCGGGGCGCCGTTTAACATCACGACGGGCTTGGACCAGTATGGGACGGCCTTGTTCAACGCCAGGCCTTCACTGGTGCCGCCAGATACCATGGGGCCGAATATCGTAAGCACATCGCTCGGCACCTTCAACACACTGCCGGCCGTCGAGGAGGCCATTATATCGCCCAACTACGGCGACGGCCCCAGCGCCTTCACCTTGAATCTTCGGCTCAGCAAGACGTTTGGCTTCGGCAAGGCCACTCGCGGATCTGGCTCGCAGCGTGGATACGGTGGGCCCGGCGGCGGCGGTGGACGTGGCCCCGGCGGCGGTCTCGGACCGCGCGGGCTAAGCGGAGGCGGAGGAGGGAATGTATTCGGCCCGGGAACGGGAGAAAACCACCGCTACAACCTGACCTTCAGCGTTCAGGCCCGTAACGTCTTCAACAACGTCAACCTGGGGCCGCCGATCGGCGTTCTCAATTCACCGCTCTTCGGCCAATCCAATTCGCTTGCCGGCGGACCTTTCTCGAGTCAGGCCGCGAACCGCCAAATCAACCTCCAAGCAATGTTCAGTTTCTAGTCTAGCCATCGGGTTCGTTCGTTAAGACGGACGGATTGCAGACTGCTCTATGAACAGAATCTACGGGGCATGAGTCGGCGTAAATCGCTGACGCTGTGCCCGATCTTCACCTTCAACAATTAGGTAGAACTTGTCGGCGGCCAGGTTCCGGAACACCTGGCGCGACCCGCTCGGCCAGCGAACCTCCAGCTCATCGACAACGGTACACTGCCCCAGGCCAAAGTTCGCTCGCAAATCGCTCTGTGATAGATAGCTGCCGCCGCCGGCGATCTCCCGCACCTGGGACACTCCGCCAGCGCGGAGCTTGAGGCGAGCCCCCATGGCATCGCGATTGCTGTGCGTGCCCACCAGCTTAAAGTTGGCGAAATGATTCCGGCGTCCGCCACTCGCCGGGCCGTCGTTGTGCAGGAGCAACGGCGGATCACCGTTGTTGGCCACAACCAGATCGACATAACCGTCGTTGTCATAATCGACAAAGGCCACGCCGCGGCCCGCGAAGGGTTTGGCGAATCCATTCCCCGAGATCTGGGAAACTTCGGTAAACCTTCCGTCGTGATCGTTATGGAACAACGAGTTGATCTCCTTGTAACGGATTTGAGTCGAGGTGTGGTCGATTTCCGGGTAAACGTGACCGTTGGCGATGAACAGGTCCAGCCATCCGTCGTTGTCGTAGTCGAAGAAGCCGCCTCCAAAGCTGAGAACCTTCTTGGTGACCACCGTGATCCCGGCCTGGTCGCTGACTTCGTCGAAGGATCCTTTACCGTTGTAGTGCCACATGTGGTCGCCCGCGCCCTGAAAATCTGAAATATAGAGGCCAAGGTTGCCGTCGTTTTCAAAGTCGCCCAGGGAAATACACATGGCTGCCATGGTGTTGCCGTCGGCCGTCAGCGCGATGCCGCTCTCCATAGCGACGTTCGTAAAAGTGCCGTCATGATTGTTGTGATAGAGGTACGCCTCCACGCCGTCGTTGGCGACGAACAGGTCCGGCCATCCGTCATTGTCGTAGTCGGCCGCGCCCACTGAGAGGTTCACCCCCTTGGGCTGGTAAATCTTCGCGGCCTTGGTGACGTTCGTGAACGTCCCGTCGCCGTTGTTGTGATAGAGCACGTCCGGGGTGCCGCCGTAGACTGCAGGCGGACAGCTCGACCGGGCGGTGATCTCCGTGGTGCAGTATTGCTGGCTCGCGGGGCTGAAATTGGCGTAGCCGCCCACGTAAAGATCAAGCCGGCCGTCGCGGTCGTAGTCAAAGAAGGTGGCGCCCGTATGGAACATGGTGCCAAAGTCCAGGCCGCCGACGCCTGCCTTGTCGGTGACGTCCGTAAAGGTGCCATCGCCGTTGTTGTGGTACAGGATGTCCTTACCGTACTGCGTTACGTAAAGGTCAGGGTGGCCGTCGTTATCGTAATCCCCCCACACGCAGCCCAGACCGTAAGCGTTTCCGGGGACGCCTGCCTTCTCCGTAACGTCGGTGAAGGTTCCATCGCCGTTGTTGTGGTAGAGCGCATTGCGGGTGACGATGCCTCGATTATAGAGGTCACGTCCGTTCACAAAGTAGATGTCCTGGTAGCCGTCGCCGTCATAGTCCGCCACGCAGACCCCGGGTCCCGCTTCTTCCAGAATGGTCGAGGTGTTGACCGTGCTCTTGAAATGAACAAAGTCGATCGCCGCGCTCCGGGTAGCATCGGAGAATTGCACTGGAGGGGACGGAAGATCACCATTGGGGGCCGCGGCAGGGCGCGAAAGATACCGCTTAGGCACCTCGGCGCTCAAGCCGGCAACGGCGAGGACGACCGCCAGAGCGCGCCACAGGCCGGAGGAGCCGAAGTTTCCAGGTTTACCCGCTGCCGCGCCCACCAGGCCGGAATTACCTCCGTATCGCAAGACTTCACACCGTTTCTGAATGGGCGATGAATGATCGCGGGTTGAACCGGTGCTGAACCCCGCCCGGGTGAGCTTGGCGATCTTCCGTCGTCAGCCGTTCAATCGACAATCTTCAATCTCTCTAAGGAGTCGGTCCGGCAGGCTCCGGAAGTCTCCCGGTGATCTGTTGCGCTTGCTTGGCGCGGGCCTTGGTTTGAAGCACCTGCTGCTGGGCGAATTCTTTTTGGGCCTCAGCACGCTGGCCGGTCTTGAGGTAAGCCTGTCCCAGTTGATAGTGAAAGTTGGCGCTGTCCGGATCGAGCGCGATGGCGCGCTTCAGGTAAGCTATGGCCTCTTCGATGTTGCCCTTGCGGAAATGGGCCTTGCCGAGGCCCGCCAGCGAGTCCGCCAGCTCGGGATCGATCGATAACGCCTTCTGGAAGAGAGGAATGGCGCGATCCGCATCACCCGACTCGATCCAGATGGTGCCCCGGTTCTGGTAGCTCCAGGGCTCGTTGGGACTGATTTCCATCTCCTTCTCGTACTCGGCTGCCGCCTTATCCATCAAGCCCAGGCGTTGATAGAGCACGCCCAGGTCATAGTGCGCAAAGGGCAATTTGGGGTCGCCTGCCACGGCCTTCTGCAGTTCGTCCTCGGACTGAGAATTCTTGTAGAGATCAAGATAGGCCTTGCCCAAAAGCAGGTGCAGGTGGGGTGTATCGCCCCCGGCGCGCACCAGTTGCTCGAAGGCCCTCTTGGAATCGTCGTCGCGCTTCAGCTCGCCGTAGGCGATGCCGAGCATGTAGAGGTAATCAAGGTCGTCCCGCTCCTGGTCGCGGATGGGCTCGAAGGCCGCGATCGCCGCTCCGTAATCGCGGAGCATGAATTGCGATTCACCGAGCAGATAGCGAGCCTGGATGCTGTCCGGCTGAGCAGCCACAACCCGGCTAAAGCATGGAACCGCAGCCTTGAAGTCCCGCTTGTCATAGTGGACCAGTCCCAGGTTCAGGTCGATGCCGACCATATTCGGATCGAGCCGCCGCGCTGTCTCAAACGCGCGAATGGCATCATCCGGTTTGCCCAAACGGCGGTAAACCACTCCGAGGTCCGTGTAAGCTGCGGCCGAGTTAGGGTCCAGCTTGAGGAACTCCTTGAACCCGCGCTCGGCACTCGAATAATCTTTGGCCGAGAGAGCGGCCTGGGCGCGACCGAAGGCGGCGCGCAATTCCTGATCAGAGGGTCTCGAGCCGGGTGGACTCTGTGCCAGCCCCAAGGCGGTGACAAGCAGAGAGAAGACGATAGCCAACAACGTGGTCGCGGTCTTGTCAGCCGGTATCGTGAAACGTCGCCGGCGATCGTGGCCTGAGCGAGACGCGCCGCAGGGTTGATCGTGAGCAGCCTGAACTCCTTGCACCGGCATCTTCCTCGAAGGTCCTATTTGCTTGCCTGAAACTGTAGCAGGTTGTCTGAGGATTTTCAACCGTCGCCATTCGAGGCGACGCCAAAGCGACAGGCCTTGACAATGGGCGTTGAAGCACCCTCGTCGCGCGACGGTGCTTTGTCTGCATCGCCTGTATGTGGAAGAGACTTGGCTTCTATTGGGTTCGCTTTCCGAGTTTACAACGTGTTCAAGATTCTAAATGACTTACTGGATCCGAACTCGGTGAATTTGGGTTTCGTTGCTTCCTTGGGTTCGTTTTGGGTTCGTTTCGGGTTCGTTTAGGTTCGTTTTTTCCAGGGCTCGCAACGCCTGCTGATTCTGAAGGACTTGTCGAATTGGCTTGCACCGCTGGAAGCTGAAGCTTGGGTTTGTTTTGTCTTCGCGTTCTTGACCTAGTTGCGCGTGCTAGCTATTTTTAATCCGTCTGTTACAAGTTTGGTCTCGTTTCAAAATAACATTGGATAAATTTCGCTAGATTTGTAAAATAAACGCAACAGGCAAAATTGCTTACAAAGTTTGGGTTCTAACAAAAATATTTCAACCCCCCCGGGGGGGCCCACCCCCGATGACTTGGCGAGGCTGTATCTTTCGCCGCTTGGCGGGTCAAATCGGATGCCGGATTGGGTGAAGCTACGGCCATTGGTGACAACCCACAACCCTCGTTAGCGCCGGAGAGCCTACGTTTCGGGAGCGACCGCACGTCCGACTTATATAACGATTGCTTATGTATGTCAAGGTACGCATCGCGCAATCTAAAATGTTACCCGTGACCGATCGTCGCGCAATTTGAGAATGTTACCCGTCATGGAGACGGGTAACCGCATGAGTCGAAGATCGCGCAGGGAGTACTTGCAGAGCATTTATGCTCGCTATCAGAAG
>DATDGR010000085.1:0-2888 GCA_036521995.1 Terriglobia bacterium
GCGAGCGCCTTGGCGAGCACCGTCTGCCCAAGCGCCGCCCCGGCGAGCGTCGCGGTGTCGAAGCACGAGAACGGGTGAAAGGGATTGCGCTTCACGTCGGCGCGCGCCACCGCCGCATTGAGAAAGCCGAGGTCGAAGGCGGCGTTGTGCCCGACCAGGATCGCGCGGCGGCAGCCGTGGGCGCGCACCGCGTGGCGCACCTCGCGGAATATCCGCTGCAGCGCGTCGCGCTCCGGGATTGCCGGACGCAGCGGGTGATGCGGGTCGATGCCGGTAACGGTGAGCGCAGCGGGATCGAGCCGCGCGCCCGCGAATGGCTGCACGTGGAAGTTGTGGGTGGCGCCGCGCCTGAGGGTGCCGTCGGGAGGCGGCGTCGAAATGCTGCATGGCCAAGGCGTAGCCGCCAAGATCCTCCGCCGCCTTGCCGATCGCGAGGTGAAGCCGCAGGCGTTGCGCCGCTTCCAGCCCCGGCGTGGCCAGGGCGGCTTCCATCCGTTGAAGCAGACCGTCGTCGTCACTCGTGACGGGGCGACACCGGACCAGATCATAGTAGCTTCCCGCCAGCAGCGGCGCGATCGCGATCGCACGTTGGAAGCATTCGCGGGCCTCGTCGAAACGGCCGAACTCAGAGAGCAAATTGCCCAGCAGATCATGCGCCACGGCGTTGCTCGGGTCGAGCGCCAGCGTCTGTCGCAGCACCCGTTCGGCTTCCTGATTGCGATCCTCGGTCAGCAGCGCTCGCGCCTGGCCAAGGCGGCCGAAGCTGGTGTTACCTCCGGTCGCTGCCGCGCGGCGGAAATAGATGATCGCCTCGTCGCGATCGCCCAGTGTATAGGCTAGGGCGCCGGCGCGGAACCACGCCTCGGTCAGGGATGGGAGCAGCTCAGTGGCGCGGCCATACGCCACGATTGCCCCGGCGACATTGCCCAGCTTCTCCAAGGCGATTCCCAGTCGGAAATATGCATCGGCGTAGCGCGGGTTGCTGGCGACGGCCCGCTGAAATGCCGCGATGGCATCCGGTAGGCGGTCGACTTCGAGGCAGGCGAGGCCGAGATCGTGCTGGATGATGGGATTGGACGGCTGCAGCAGCGCCGCATCGCGCAACGGCGCGATCGCATCGGCTGGTCGCCCGGCCCGGAGCAACTTAGTGGCCAACGCAAGCAGAGACGCCACCTGCTGCGGCGCTGCTGGGTTTGGAGACTTGGGCATGGCGCGCCTATTGAGTTTCGGATAGTACACGTACAAGGAAAAGAGTTAACTGGAGCGCTTGTTCCAGGCAATGATTGTGTCGGCCATTACCAATAACTGGGGGCGAGCGGCAGAAAGCAGAAAAGCCGCCAGACACGCGGCTCTCCCCGACAGCATCTGCTGCTTCATTCACTCATGACGTGGTCGGCCCATTCCACCAGCGAAACGTAGATCGGGACCGTGCCCCATTGCGCGTTCCAACTGCTCAAGTCCGCCTCCGTGACCCCACGGGCCGGGGAGCAGGCTCCTCAAGAAAATACCGGGATGCGTCTAGCTACAACTTTCGCCATGGTCTCGCTCAGGGGAGGCCATCCGATAGGTTTGACCATATCAACCGTCGCCTTCCGCATGAGGTACGTAGCATCGTGAGTGAGAAATATCTGCACGTCATGCCCGGCGTCGGCCAGTGCGAGACCGTGGGAAAAGACAAAGGATGCGCGGGTCGGCTCATCGGTTCCCCAAGAACTCCTCATCAAAATGTGCAGTTTCTTCTTGGGTGTCTGAGGTTGCTGAGTCTGCGCCTCGCTGGTGGAAGCGGTAATGGCCCCGGCGGCGACCGCGCCAGCAGCCAGTTGCGTCGATTTTTCAAAAAAGCTTCGCCGGGTTGCCATACCGCACCTCCCGCAAGCGGCAGGATACTACAACGAGCCGGCGCTGATTACAAACTATTGTTGTAGCGTGAAGCCGTAGCGTCGCCTCGGAATCGTCAGCGCAATTGTCGCCCGAACATGATCTACCAAAGAGGAGAATTTTGCGATAGGCGATTCTGCACGCGGTCGAACAGGCGGCCGTCAGCGGCCCTTCACGCTGATATCCAATCTCAAGACGGGCCGTCTATCCGATTGTTTTAACTCAAATTTCTTTGTCGTGTAACATGCATGCCGCCGCTGCCGAGTACGATCAGTATGGTCTGCAGAAGAAGGATCCGAGCTGTCCATTTGCCGGAGGTACTCAGCCAAGGGATAACGGACAGAAGGCCTCACCCTTTTCCCGCAGGGATGAGTGGAGGATTTGCGCTACTCGTGGCAGCTCCTCCATTACCTTGCCACAGACAGTTCAGTCGGTCCTTCCGTCATCAATTGTTGCTAGGCTGCCAGAGCCACTTCCTGTGTACCGAAAGTAACCGGTCGAAGGGAGGAGAAGAGCATACTAGGACATTGTTCGACCAAACCAGAAGCAGCCTCGATGAGAAGATTTCTCTCAACGTCAGCGGCCTATTGGTCAACCCTCCCTGCCAGGCTGGTGTCCTGACCTGTCGTCCAAATTTCAATGCCCGATGAGGTCTGACGAAATTGTAATGGCAACGAAGCAGCTCGAGGAGATCTTCCAGACGTTCCTTCCACCGGGCTTGACAGATGGTTCGGCGACCCAGATACGCTGAGCCCTGTCGGATCGTGAGGTTCAGCCGTTCCACAAACGAGGTGTTCAGTTTCACGGAGTCCTCCGAGTCCCGCAAAGCTTGTGGCAACCGCTCAGCTCCGATGACGGGGCTTCGCTCCACCTTGACGACCCGATCGTTCCTGCGCGTCTTGATGACTTGACCGTAGACACAGGATGGCCCAAACACCCTTCCGATGACTCTTTCGTAGAACTTGAATCCGTCCGTGGTGATCAGTGGAATAGCAGCATCGAGATTCATT
>DATDGR010000086.1:0-2777 GCA_036521995.1 Terriglobia bacterium
AAACGTCCAGTTCTGGTGGGTAAGATTACCAACGACGTCATTTATGACAGATTGGCCCCTGGCGTTCGAAATGAACTACATAGGCTCACGCCACGAGATGACAAAGGGAGATTGAAGCACAAGCTGTTCCAGCGACTTACCGAAGATGTTGGACATCCTAAGCTGAGGGAACATCTGGCGTCAGTCACCAGCCTTATGAAGGCTTCAGATACCTGGAATCAGTTTATGCACCTGCTGAACCGGGCTTTGCCTCGCTATGGCGACACTCCGTTCCTTCCATTTGAGGGTTAGCATATGACTGGCTGGCAGCCCACCCTGCCGAGGCCGCCACCAAGATAAATTTTGGCAAATGACGCCACTACCTGTAACAGAATGAACTCGACTTGGGCAAGCTCGATTGAGATACAACAGTCTTCGCAGGGCCGCCGCCGGCAGGCCGGGCCTCGACGGCGTTACTCCAGCCACTACTCCAGGAACCCTCCATAGTTTGCTTCCAACCGATATAAGCGATCCAACGTCCGTCGGGCGACCAGGCGGGGCTACTCATCTCCTCTTCACCGAGCTTCCGTGGCGCCTCGCCGTTAATCCCACCTACCCACACTGGATCGTCCTTCACAAAAGCTATCCGCCGTCCATCCGGTGAGATTGCCGGGTGCAACACACCCTGGTAGAGCAGGCGGGGAGCCTCTTCGCCCAGGATGGTGATCACCCACAGGTCAAAACCTCCCGAACTAAACGCACCGGCAAGCAACTTTCCACCGGCTGGAAACCATTCCAGGGTCAAGCTCAGTTTTTGAAGCTCAGCCGGAAGCAATACGCCTCGAGTTTGTCCCGAATCGATGGAGCGGAGATAGAGTCCCGTCTGATCGTAGTAGGTCACGTATTTGCCATCCGGGGAAATGGCAGCGGCCTCCACCCAGTCTTCCGGAGGATTGGCGGTGATTTCGCGCTCGGAGACCTCCGTTGGCGTGCGATCCTGACTCCTTAGAAGCCAGGCGACGCCCCCTATAGCCGCCAAGATTAGGGCCACGATCGCCAGTATCAACGGCCAGCGCCCCTGGAGCGTGCGCGCCACCTGAGTCTCCGCCAGGGGCTCTTGCGAATCCGTCTTGCGCTTCAGCTCCTCCAAGTCCGCCCGCAAATCGGCGGCCGTCTGGTAGCGCAAGCCCCGATCCTTCTCGATTGCCTTGCTGATGATTTCCGCCAGCTTGGGAGACAAATCCGGATTGAGTTTGAGCGGGGGCTCCGGGGCTTCGGCGAGAATCTGGCTGAAAATGGCAGCACGCGTGGGCCCATCAAACGCCGGACGCCCGGTTGCCATCTGATAGACCACCGTGCCGAAGCTGAACAGGTCGGTGCGGGCATCCAGCCTTTCGCCGCGTACTTGTTCCGGGGACATGTAGGAGGCCGTCCCCATGGCGGTTCCCGTGCGAGTCAGGTGCGGGTTGGCGAAGGCTGCTGGAGCCGAATCTCCTTGAGAAGCGCCTTCGTGGCCGTTCGGTTCGGGCCCTCTGTCGGGAACCTCCTCGGTGGACTCCACAAGTTTCGCCAGGCCGAAGTCCAGAATCTTGACCTCGCCCCGTGTCGTAATGAAGATGTTGGCCGGCTTGATGTCGCGATGGATGACGCCCTTCGTGTGCGCTGCCTCCAGTCCGTCGGCAATTTGAGTGGCCAAGTCGAGGACACGGCCGATCGACAGCGGGCCACTCGACCCCTCACGCGGCCTTTCGGGCCACTTTCTCCCGAGAGGCGAAGGGCCAGTGGTGAAGGGCGTAGCGATTAATTCGCGGAGCGTCTGACCCTCCAGCAACTGCATGGCAATGAAGGGCTGGCCCTCGTGCTCGCCGAACTCGTAAACCGGACAGATATTCGGGTGCTCCAGCGCCGAGGCAGCCCGAGCTTCGCGCTCGAAGCGCTCCAGCGCCGCGGAGTCGCCAGCCAATTCCTGCGGCAGGAATTTCAGCGCCACCCGGCGGCCCAGCTTCAGGTCCTCCGCTTTGTAGACCACGCCCATACCGCCGCCGCCGAGCACCTCCAGCACACGGTAGTGCGAGACCCTCTGGCCGATCAGGTTTGACACGGGCGCGAGCGGCGGGACCGGTGGGTTGGTAGGGCTCGATTCGAGCCATTCCACCGGGGCGATCAACCGGTATCCCCGGCGAGCCACGGTTTCGATGTATCTCGGCTTCTCCGCCGAGTCGCCGAAGGCCTCGCGGAGTTTTCGAATGGCGGTGTTGATGCCTGGGTCGAAGTCCACCACAGTGTCATTGGGCCAAAGTTCTTTCCGGATCTCCTCGCGCGTCAACAGCTTGCCTGGACGTACCATCAGCATCCGAAGAATCCGGAAAGGCTGTTCCTGTAACACCACCGCACGTCCAGCCCTGCGGAGTTCTCCGGCTCCGATATCGAGCTCGAAGACTCCGATCCGCGCGCGGCGTGCAATGGCCACTGGCATGGGACACTCGCTGTAACCTTGTCGGCAGAGTCTAGCACTCGGAGTGTCCAGGCGCAATGGAGCCCGGCGACTCAGGCCGACAACGCCCCTGAAGAGGGTTCTGGGAGGTTAGCGGATCACCGACTTACGGCTTAAGAGCTATACCTGCCGCAGCTTATCGATTTATTCACAAATTATCGGCAATCTGGGTATCCACTTGACTCAGGTAACCCCTACCGGTTGTGGTTTCGCCTCGGTGTTTCGAACGATGGATGCGTAAGTGGCTGGTTCTACGGCCACCGCCTGCTGGACAAGCCGGAAGAATAGTTTGCCTCGGCTGCGC
>DATDGR010000087.1:0-5412 GCA_036521995.1 Terriglobia bacterium
GCAGGCCAGAGGGTCTCAGCTTGCTGTTGCAACCAGCGTTGGACGTCGGTCGGGGATTCGGATTTAGGCTTCACGATGTATGGATGTCATATAGCACACATACATGTCAAGCAAAAACTTACTATGAGTGGAATAAAAAAACCGCAAAAACACACGGTCCGAAACCCGTTCGGCCCTGATTTGACGCGGGATTTTGCGTTTCGCACCAGAAACTAGACTAGGCCGCCTTTGCAAATCATTGCACGCCTAACTCTACATCGAGCAGATGAGTAATCGCTGCGGGGAGCGGTCCGCGACCATCAAGGTCATGCCGCGCAAGACCAGAGCATGACCTTCGATGCAATGTGAGGCACGATCGAGGATGGCACCGGTTCGAGCGGTTTGGAAAGTAGAAGATCAAGTGAGGACTTCAGAAAATGGACATCAAGAGAATTGGCTCGCAACCTTGCGCCAAGGGCCCGTCAGACTGGTTTACCGGGACGGTAAGGATCGATCCACTATTTCAGGCACCCGATCCGGCACTCGTTCAAGGTGCCAGCGTAACCTTCGAGCCGGGCGCGCGCACTGCATGGCACACGCACCCACTGGGCCAGACCTTAATCGTGACGGGCGGGTGCGGCTGGGCGCAGCGTTGGGGCGGGCCGATCGAGGAAATCCGGCCGGGTGATGTGGTCTGGTTCCCGCCCGGCGAGAAGCACTGGCATGGGGCTACCCCGACCACGGCCATGATGCACATCGCCATTCAGGAGAAGCTCGACGGTAAGGTTGTCGACTGGCTGGAACAGGTCAGCGACGAACAATACAAGGCCTGACTGAGGTCCGAAAAGCAACCCAAAGGAGCATAAACCCATGGTACAAGGCGAAGGCCTACTCTGCTGCCAGTGCGACATTACCGCTGGCCTCCACCGCGATCTCGCGGCGCGATCCAACCGAACACGATGTTCAGATCGAGATTCTATTCTGCGGTATCTGCCACTCCGATCTCCACCAAGTCCGTAATGAGTGGAGCAACGTCATGCCGACAGTCTACCCCTGCGTCCCAGGCCATGAGATCGTTGGGCGTGTCACCAAGGTGGGCTCCGCAGTCGCCAAGTACAAGCCGGGCAACCTCGCCGCGGTCGGATGCATGGTCGATTCCGATCGCACCTGCCCCGAGTGCCAGGCTGGCCTCGAGCAGTTCTGCCCGAACTTCATCCTCACCTACAACTTCCCAGACAAGCACCTCGGTGGCGTGACCTACGGTGGCTACTCCGATAGCATCGTCGTCGATGAACGCTTCGTTCTGCGAGTCCCCTCCAACCTCGATCTCGCCGGAGCCGGGCCTCTCCTCTGCGCCGGAATCACAACCTACTCACCCATGCGCCACTGGGCGTCACCAAAGGCAAGAAACTTGGCGTGGTAGGTCTGGGCGGACTGGGCCCCATGGGCGTGAAGTTTGCTCACGCGCTCGGAGCCCACGTCGTTGTCTTCACGACCTCACCCAGCAAGAAGGAAGACGCACTCCGCCTCGGCGCGGACGAAGTGGTCGTCTCCCGCAATGCCGACGAGATGCAAAAGCAGGCCGGCAGCTTCGACTTCATCCTCAACGCCGTCTCCGCCGATCACGACATCAATGCCTACCTTCAACTCCTCCGCCGCGACGGTAACCTCACCCTCGTCGGCGCGCCTGAGAAGCCCATGGGCGTCTCCGCCTTCGCCCTCATCATGGGGCGCCGCAGCCTCTCCGGGTCGCCGATCGGCGGTATCCCCGAGACCCAGGAGATGCTGGACTTTTGCGGCGCACATAACATCACGGCCGATGTCGAAGTGATCCCGATCCAGAAGGTCAACGAAGCCTACGAGAGACTGGTCAAGGCCGATGTGAAGTACCGCTTCTCCATCGATATGGCTTCTCTCAAGTCTGAGTAGACGATGCGCCGGCGGACGACGGCGCGGCCGGTTGCCGGGTAGATCGCGGGCCACGCGGAGACTACCCCCGGCGGTGCCGGCAAGGTGCCAGCCGAGGATGAGTCGCTCGGAATCCGTGCGAACTTCTGAAACCGCGCACGTAGCTAAATTAGCTGCCAAACCCAAAGCGGAGGGTTAGTGGCGGGCTCTATTCATACCGCAGCGCCACCATCGGATCCACGCGGGCGGCACGGCGAGCAGGAATGTAGCTGGCCATTAGCCCGACCCCAGCCAGCGTCAACGTCACGGCTGCGAAGGTCAGGGGATCCGTTGCGTCAACGCCGTAGAGGAGGCGGGGGCCCGTCGGCCCACCCGCCAGTAGCACTCTGGAAAGAATACGTGCCGTAACCAGCGCACCGGCCAGCCCGGCGCCGAGTCCGAGCGTCGCCATGATCATCCACCTGCCTATCACGGTTCTGAAGAGGCTTTCCCGCCCGGCTCCAAGCGCCATACGAATGCCGATCTCGTGCATGCGCTGGGTCACCGAATAGGACATCACGCCGTAGATGCCAACCCCCGCCAGGACCAGCGCCAGCCCGGCGAACAGTCCCAGCAGAACCATGGGGAAGCGATGCCCAGCCTGCGCATCGTCCACTACCTGGTCCATGGTTTCAACGTCGGCAATGGGCTGTTCCTTGTCCAACATGGCCACCTGCTGCTGTATGGCAGAGGTCAGGAGTGTCGGGTCGCCGGAGGTCCGCACTACCAGCATTCGCAGAAAGTCGTAGGTTGGCCCTTGGCTGTAAGGCACGTAAAGCTCGTCTTCGGGCTGCACTTGCAGGCCCCTGTTCTTTACGCTCCTCACCACACCCACGATCGAAAACCGAGCCGGCTGTTGGGCCGGCTGCTTTTTCCCGGCCGCGGCCGGAGCGGCACTCTCAACGCCGGGGAACTCGAGTTGGCTGCCGATGGGATCGCGTGCTTGCCAATAATCCCGCGCCAGGTTCTCACTGATGATGGCCACACGGGGCGCATTCTGGTTGTCGGCTTCGGTGAAGAATCGGCCTTTGATCAACGGTATGCCCATGGTCCGGAAATAGTCCGGGCTGATCACGCGATAGACTGCATCAGGCATCTCATTCGGCGGCGGCGTAGGACGGCCCGCGATTTGAAAGCTGTCGCCGTTGCCCCCGTCAGGCGGCAGGCCACCTCCATTGAGGGCGGCCACCGACACCACCCCTGGCAGCGAGCCGACGTTGTGAACCAAGTTGCGGAAGAATTCCGCCTCACGGCTCCGCTCCGCGTAGCCGGGTCCTTCGAGGGCCACTCTCAGCGTCAACACGTTGTGAGGGTCGAACCCCAGGTCAGCTCGATTCAGAGCTGCGAAGGTCCGAATCAGCAGGCCTGCGCCCACCAGCAGCACAAGTGCCAGAGCGAATTCCGAGCTCACCAGAAGGCCTCGCAGCCGGTGCTGGCGCGCCCCCCCGGTTGAGCCTCGACTGCTTTCCTTCAGGGCGTGATTCAGATCGAACTGCGATGCTCCGAGGGCAGGCGCCAACCCGAAGGCAATCCCGGTGGCGGCCGAAAGCACCAGGGTGAAGGCAAGTACTCCTAGGTTCAGGCTGGCCTGATCGAGCCCCGGCGTGTCCCCGGGAGCGAGCGCCACCAGAAGCTTCACGCCCCAGCTCGCCAGCAGCAGACCCAGGAAGCCACCAGTCAGCGCCAACAGCACGCTCTCGGTGAGCAGCTGCCGGACCACGCGGCCCCGGCCAGCGCCCAGCGCGGTTCGAACCGCAATCTCCTTCTCACGGGCAGCAACCCGGGCCAGTTGCAGGTTGGCAAGGTTGGCGCACGCAATCAGGAGAACCATACCCACGGCGGCGAGCAGCACCAGCAAAGCAGGGCGTGTATCGCCGACCACCTGCTCATGCAGGCTGACCAACTCGACGCCCCAACCCTTCTGCTCCGGGTGAGCGGCTTCCAGGCCGCGGGCGATGGTATCCATCTCAGCCTGCGCCTGCTTGATCGTGACGCCGGGCCTCAGCCGCGCGACACAGCGATATTCATGCCAGGTGCGCTGAGGCCGGGTGAGATCCAGGCCCGCGATCCACATTTCAGACTTGTCACCCCAAGGGGGAAAGTGGAAGCCCGGAGGCATGACGCCGAGGACCGTGAAGCGGCCGCGGTTAACGGCGATCTCGCGGCCCACCAGCGCCGGGTCGCCGCCATAACGCCGCTTCCAA
This sequence comes from Terriglobia bacterium, assembly GCA_036521995.1. Lineage (GTDB taxonomy): Bacteria > Acidobacteriota > Terriglobia > UBA7540 > UBA7540 > Gp13-AA77. The sequence continues at coordinate 4,131 of DATDGR010000087.1, forward strand.
AGACCATTGCTGAGCACCACCACGCGCGGCCCGCCGGGTTGATCTTCGTCGGGAACGAACGTCCGGCCGAGGGCAGGTTGCACCCCCAGCACCGAGAAAAAATCCGCCGAAACCTGCTCGCCGAAGACCTCAAGGGGCTCGCCCGATCCGCTGACATCGTAACTACGCTCATCAACGGCGGCCATATCGGTGAAGACATGATTCTGCTTTCGCCAGTCCAGGAAGTTGGCAGCCGAAACAATGTTCTGAAACCAGCCCCGCGTCGGCTCCTGCTCCCACACAATCACCAGGCGGCCGGCATCCCGATAGGGCAACCGGTTGAGCAGCACTGCGTCAATCACGCTGAAGATAGCGCTGTTCGCTCCGATGCCCAGAGCCAGCGTCAGCACTGCCACGGCCGTGAAGCCCGGACTCTTCGCCAGCATCCGAAGTCCGTAGCGTAGGTCCTGAAACAGGGTTCCCATTAACACACCTCCTCGAAGCCTGGGGAGCGAAGAATTCCGCCCAGTAATATGGCAGTTTCCATGCCAGTTCCTTCCTGCAAGGCAACGCGCTGAAAAGCCTGGAGTTAGTAAGCTGAGTGCGGGTCAAACCGAGGCCCCTGTTCCGTTGCGGTTCGCAACAACCTGTCCGGAAGCGAACAAAGCTGGGAGCGGAGCGATAGGCCTGCGGGAATCGTGGGGCATTCCGAGCGGAGCCAGATTTGCTTGACGGGGCCGGCTGCAAGTGGATACGTATAGGTGGCTGCCTTTGCCGTTCAGGATCAAGTGGTGCTCCGGGAGGCCCATAGCTCAGTTAACCAAGAAGTAACCCAACCCCCCCCTAAAAGCCAAAGCTGGAATGTGGTTTGTAATCAACGACATAATCAAAAAAGGGGGGCCAGACCAAAGCTGGAATGTCCTTTAGAATCCATAAAACAAGGCTACACCCAAAGCTGGAAGGGGAGTCCAACCCAAGAACTACGACAACTCCCTTGTAGTCAGATTAATCCAGGGATCCTGCAGAGCCCAAGAAACCCAAGACGGGAGCCAGAGGCTCAGACGCAACGCGAAGCTGGGACACAATCCAATTGGAATCAGTAGTCTACAGGCAATAGAGGATCAAGAGTGGGCGAGCACGAAAATCACGCCCAAAATGGCGGAATCTGGGTATCCACTTGACTCAGGTAACCCCTACCGGTTGTGGTTTCGCCTCGGTGTTTCGAACGATGGATGCGTAAGTGGCTGGTTCTACGGCCACCGCCTGCTGGACAAGCCGGAAGAATAGTTTGCCTCGGCTGCGC
>DATDGR010000088.1:0-46840 GCA_036521995.1 Terriglobia bacterium
GATTCCCCCTGCAGCGCCCGCCGGGAGTCCGGGGGGACGGGTTGCACTCCGAAGCTTGATACAAACTGGTCCACGGGCGTCCCTAGCAACTGGTTGGCTTTGAGGCCCAGGGCGCGCAGACCGGCGCCCATGTGCGAGCTAAACCGCATGGCTTTGTCCGTAGACCAGACAATAGCGGGAAGCTGGGAGACCACCAGGCGGAGCCGGGCATCACTCTCACGCAAGGCCTCCTCCGCCCTCTTAAGGTCTGTGAGGTCACGCGTGATGCCCCAGACCCGCACCAGCTTGCCGTTCTCGAGAATCGGAACTTCCGTCCCGAGAAGGTAGCGGGTGTTGCCATCCTTATCGAGTCGAAACTCGACGGTTCGACTCTGAAACCCGCCACCGGCCCCGGCTCGAAATAACTCCAGCCCTTCCTCATCGAGAGCCGACTGCAAGTCGCCCAGGCGCCTCCCAACAATTTCTTCCGGGGTGGAGAACCCTAGGTTATGCGCGTGGGCGAGGTTGCATTCTGCCAAGTAAGCGTGCTTCACGAGCCATTCCGTGACGGCCGGCTCCGGCAGGTCGGCAGGCAGAGGGCGCTCCAACTCAACTCGCCACACGCCTTCGTTGCTGTGTGAAATGAAGTCCCGATACCGCTGTTCGCTTGCCTGCAGGGCTTGCTGCGCCTCCTTGGCTTGGGTGATGTCCACGAAGGTCGCAAGCAAACATTGCACTCCCCTCACCTCGATCGTGTCGGCTGAATGTAAGACCGTGAATATTCTTCCGGAGGAGGTGCGGTGAGTGCGTTCTTGGTTTGTTACCCGTCCGTGTTCGCGCAAGTCGTCGAGCATCCGGGAGCGATCGTCGCGGTCCACCCAGAGATTCAGGTCCAAGGCACTCCTGCCGATCACCTCGTCCCGGTCATATTCGAACAGACGCAGGAAAGTGTCGTTCACCTCAAGCAAGCAGCCGTCCGACAGCGTCGAGATCGATAGCCCGGCCGGACTGGCGTGAAAGGCTCTTGCGAACTTCTCCTCGGAGAGGCGTAGCGCCTCCTCGGCCAGCTTCCGCTCGGTGACCTCCTCGACGATGGCCACGAAAACCTGGGGAGTCCTTTCCTGACCCGCGACCAGAGTAACGTGCAGGTTCGCCCAGACCAGCCCGCCGTCCTTCCGCCAGTAACGCTTCCCCAGCTCGAAGGAATGTCGCTTTCCCTCCAGAAGTTCAATCGAAAGCCGCCGGTTGGCTTCATGATCGTCGTCGTGCGTAACGTCCATAAACGAGAGGGCTCGGAGTTCTTCTTCCGAGTAACCGATCATCTTCTGAAAGGCCAGGTTCGCCGCGTTGAATCGGTTACCGGCGACGTCGCACATAGCGATGCCGACGGCCGAATTCTCAAAAACCGCTCGCCAACGCTCCTCACTCTTACGCAGCGCCTCCTCCGCTTGACGCCGTTCACTCTCCACCGCCCCCAGGCAAAGACCGGTCAAGGCCAGCGCCAGCATCACCAGTTGCCGTCGCGGCAGGGCCTCCGGATCCGGATGCGTGATGTGGGCGGCGGCGATCACGCCCACGTTGACCACCAGCACTCCGAGCGTGGCCCTGGCGAGTCCGTGACGGACGGCCATCCAAATGACCGGGAAGAGGAGCAGGAAAATAGGCTGATAAGGGAGCGCCGGCTTGAAAGCAAGAACCAGCCACATGGCCGCTGCGATGCTTGCCAGTTCGGCTGCGAACTCCAGCGCTTCGACCGGCGCGAGCCGTTGCAGCATGCTCCCAGGGGATGACTGGGGGGCGCTATCGAGGAAGGCGCTCACCCGCGGGCCAAATACAACAGCAGAAAGGGTGTGAAGGAGGTGACCGAAATCGAATCGCCTACCCACCAGTTAAACACCGCCTTGGGAAAGTCTGACCGCGAGACCAGGCCGTCGCCGAACAGAGCCAGAACGCCCACGATGGCCGCAGGGAGGGCGACAAAAGGCAGAAACAGGGCGAGCCCGCCAACGTCCCGCAAGCTTCGTAACCTCAAGTCGAGGCGCCACACCTTGCGAAGCCAGGCCGCCCCGCCGACGTAACAGAGTAAGGTAAAAACGGTTCCCGGAAGGCCGGTGCAGGATAGCAGTGGCCGGTGGTAATCGAACACCGATGCGGTAAGGCCGGCCGCGAGAAAGACCGGGGCATACCGCAGGCCCCCCCAGAGAAGAATTGCTAAGCCGACGCCTGCCGGCAAGTACCAGGCCGGGGTGCCCGCCCACAATCTGAAGACCGTCGATGCCCGGTCGAGCAGCATGTAGACGGTCCAAAACGTGAGTTGAACCGCGATCTCTTTGAACAGGGACCCACCGCCCCACAAAGGTGGCAGGTCAGGGGGCGCAACGGGTTCCCGGTCAACCGCAGAAGGCCTCAAGTTCCCCTCAATGCCGCAATTTAGAGCCTTTCAGGTTTTTCTTTATCCAGTATATGACACTTTGGTACAGAGTGGTGAATTTTTTTTCCGGGGACGGGTACGTTCACTTGAACCCCGCCGGCTTCACGAAGAATCCCGTCTCGCGCCACGGTCTACCGCAGACCTTCAGCAGAGCAGACAGACCCCGTCACGGTCAAAGAGCGCCGCGCGCCGACAGGCGCTGGTGGCATGCCATATTTTATCCGGCTCACCTGCTGACCATCTCGCGCGTCATGGAGTCGATCAAAGACGCCGCGAGGAAGCGGATTAACCGTTCCCGGCGAGAAACGGGAACGTTAATGCAACCTCGCTTCTTTGATCGTGCCCTCCGGACGGTGAGGGAGTACAACGAGAAGGTCGAGTACATTCATTTGAACCCGGTGAGGGCCGGGTTGGTCAGTCGGCCGGAGGATTGGCGGTGGTCAAGCGTCCATGACTATACGGCGAGCGTCCAACGCTTTGTAGCAAGGCCGAGCGGGCTCTCAGTTGATCGCGTGTTGTGGGCCCGCCGATGAGCGCACCCGAATATGACGGCCGAGCAAAACCGCAGAGGAACGCAAAACGCGCGAACTTCTGCGCTACCGCTCCTTGCCGTAGCAGTGTTTACCTGGTAGTGGCAACGGCTGACCAGCGCTGACCCGACGGCAGGGTTGCTGCGACATCGCCTTTCATGTCGTCGTCTCTGGGCCGAATCGGCGCTGCTGGTGGACGAGCAGGCACCTCCCTTCGACAAAATCCCTTGACAGTGCGGCCCGTGTTTCTTATACTTGTCAGTTAGCTACTCAGTGGTTCAGACCGGAGCTGAGCCGGAAGGGTGGTTCCATGTCTTTTTGCCGTTCCCCACGCCTCACCCCGGCTCTCCTCGAAGCCGGTCGCCGCAACGGTCCGAGGTCCACCGGACTTGGGTCAGGAGGCTGCTGCTGGCGCCAGCGGGCCGGGGAAGTTAGGCCACGGCTGGCGCCTCGGAGGAAATTACGTTCAAAGCCGGAATGTTAAAGATAATAAAGGAACTTACCGGTTTATCCTCCCGGTCAATGAGACGGGAGGAAGGGGGGCAGCCGTGAGCGTGGTAAACTGAGCGAGGCAACTCACCTATGTCCACCTACCTCATTACGGGCGGCGCCGGTTTCATCGGTTCGCACCTGGTCCACGAGCTCTTAGCGCGCGGCGAACGCGTGCGGGTGCTCGACGACCTTTCCAGCGGGACCCTTACGAATTTGGAAGGTGTGCTGGACCGGGTCAGCTTCACCAACGCCGACATCCGCGAGCTTGATCGCATCCGGCCGCTGTTCGAGGGCGTGGACTACGCGGTTCACCTGGCGGCGCGATCGTCCGTGGCGTTCTCCATCGAAGATCCGGTCACCTCCACCGCCGTCAACATCGGCGGCACCGTCAACGTGCTGGTGGCGGCGCGGGATGCGCGCGTCAAACGGATGGTGTTTGCGGACTCCGCGGCTGTTTATGGCGACAATCCCGCCCTGCCGCGGGTGGAATCGCAGGAACCCCAGCCGCTGTCGCCCTATGCGCTCAGCAAGCTCACCGGCGAATACTTCTGCCGCATCTTCACGAATGTCTTCGGGCTTGAATCCGTGCCGCTGCGCTTCTTCAACATCTTTGGGCCGCGCCAGAATCCACATTCGCCTTACACGGGAGTGCTCTCCAAGTTCATGGTGGCCTACTTGCGAGGTGAGACTCCCGTGATTTTCGGAGACGGCGAGCAGTCGCGCGATTTTACCTACGTGGCCAACGTAGTGGACGCCGTGCTCCGCGCCTGCACGGCTCCGGACGCTCCGGGCCGCGCCATCAATGTGGGTGTCGGGGCAAGCTTTACGCTCAACCAGACGATTGACTTACTCAACCGGGTCTTCGGGCGCGAGGTGACTCCCCGCTACGGCCCGCCCCGTTCCGGGGACGTGCGGCACTCACGCGCCGACGTCTCGCTGGCGCGTCAATTGCTCGGCTACGAACCGAAGGTCAGTTTTGAGGAAGGTCTGCGACGGACGGTGGAGTGGTACCGCTCTGCGCTGGCCGTGGAGGCCAGGGAGGCAGGCGCGCCATGACGGCCGCGGAGGCGGCGGCATCAGTTCTGGCGCCTGTGGCGGCCGGCGGGGGCGCCTTGCTCTACTACGCTTGTTCGTGGCCCACGTCACAGGTGCTGGGAAGGAGTCTGGTTCGCGGGCCCGCCAGCGGCCGGAACGTGGTCTTGACCTTTGACGATGGACCCGCCGACCCTTTCACCGGGCAGATTCTCGATATCCTGCGTGAGTATCGCGCGCCGGCTGCCTTTTTCTGTTGCGGCAAGAACGTGGAGCGCTTTCCGGACGTGGTCCGGAGGATTCAGACCGAAGGCCACACGCTGGGCAATCACACCTATTCGCATCCGCTCTTCTACCTGAAGAGGCGGGCTGTGATTGACAACGAACTCGACCGCACCCAAGACGCCATCGAGGGGGTGATTGGCTCGCGGCCTCGCGTCTTCAGGCCGCCATACGGCGTCCGCTGGTTCGGTCTTTTCCCGGCATTGCGCGAACGCGGCCTCACGGACGTGCAGTGGTCCGACACGGGCTATGACTGGATCGAGCGCAATGCTCCCGGAGACATCGCCCGCCAGACGCTGGCGAGGCTCGAGCCGGGGGCTGTAATCCTGCTGCACGACGGTCGAGAGCCTAGGAAGATAGGCCAGATCGATGCCTCTAAGACGGTGGCCGCGCTGCCTGCGATTCTTGACGGCGCGCGCGCGGCCGGCTTCAACTTTGTCTCCATCGAGAAGTTCCTGCCTCTCTGAAGCGTCGCGATCCTTCGATGAGCCGAATCCTCATCCTGACGGTCTCGCACGGCGCGGCGCATCGTCGCGTGGCCGTGGCCCTGCAAAAGGCTCTGCTTGAGCTCCGGCCTTCGCTGACCGTCGACGTGGAAGACATGCTGGCGCATGTCTCACCCTGGTTCCGCGCCTACTACAACTCCTACGAGATTCCGCTGCGCTACTGGCCTAGCCTATGGGGTTGGATCGAAGGCTGGCAGCATGAGGGCTCGGCCACGAGCCCGGGCTGGCTCTACCGGCGGGGGGCACGGCCGTTGTTTCGCTTCATCGAGAGCTATCGTCCGGATGCGGTGGTGGCCACTGAGACCGGCGTTCTGGAGATCACCGCGCTCTGCAAACGCCTGACGCGCGCGAACTGGCTTTTGGTTGGAGTCGATGGGCTCGACGTGGACCGTGCCTGGGCCCAGCCCGAGGTCGACCTTTATCCCGTGACACCCGATCCGGTGGCGACGGATCTGGCGGCCTGGGGCGTACCGCCGCAGAAGATCGTGCCCTGCGGCATGCCCCTCGATCCATCCTTTCTCTCCAGGCCGGACCGCGCCACCGCGCGAAAGAATCTGGGTATCGCGTCCGACGCGGCGCTGCTGCTGGTTCTCTTCGGCGGCACCGGTTTTGGCAAACCACGGGCGCTCCTGCGCGAACTCGCCAAGGTCACCATGCCGTTCCAGGCCGTACTGGTCGCGGGCCGCAATGAGCGGTTGCGGCGTGAGGCTGAATCGGCACTCCAGAGTCAGCCGAGCCACCGCGATCTCAACTGGCAGGTCCTCGGATGGGTCGACAACATGCATGAATGGCTGGCGTCGGCGGACTTCGTTCTCAACAAGCCCTCCGGGCTCGCCATGTTGGAAGCTATGGCGTGCGGCGTGCCGTTTCTGGCCGTCGATCCCCTGCCGGGAAACGAGCGCCGTCATTGCGGCCTGATCGAGCGCTGGGGAACGGGCTATTGGATCAGGAGCCACCGTGAGCTTGCACCAGTGATCGAGAAACTGCTGACCCGCCCGGACGAGGTCGCCTGCATGCGCGAGCGTGCCCTCGCCCTCTCGCGCCCGCGTGCTGCTAATGAGGCTGCGGAGGCAATCCTGAGATGGAAGATGATCTGAGTCAGGCGAGCACGAGATCGGGATGGTAGACATTTCCGGCCACGTGGCGAGCCACGGCGATCAGGTGTCGATCCCCGTTCAGAACCTTGAGAACACTGATGGTGGGCGCATGCCCGGCCTGGTCAGGACGCAGGCCCCGGTCGGCGCGCAGCGCCTGGGCCAGTTCGAAGGCGCGGCCATGCCGGACGCTCCTTTCTTCTCCGCCCCGCACCACCAGCGCCGGGCAGTCCGGAAGCAGCGCCTCGAGGGGAATGAGCGCTTTCATCACATTGCCTTCGTGAGCCAAGGCCTGCAGCTCGTCGAGACCCACAGCCTGGCTTTCTTTGAACTCCGCCACTGCTGTCCGGCGCAGGGACGCAAGATGGGCCGGCCAGCCGACCTTCCGGCCCACGTCGTACGCCAGCGAGCGCACATAGGTTCCGCCCGAGCACTCGACCGCAAAGCGCGCTTGCTGGCCATCCAGGTCGAGCAGTTCGAAAGCGTAGATCTCGACGTCTACCGGCTCCAATTCCACGGGCTCGTGCCGGCGCGCGAGCTCGTAGGCTCGCACACCCTTAACGCGCTTGGCGGAAAAGGGCGGCGGCGCCTGCCGAATGCGGCCTGTAAATTCCTGGAACGCGCGTTCGATGGCTTTGAGCTCCGGCCGGTCGTCAGCCTGCTCGGAGGTAGCCTTGCCCGTAGCGTCGTACGTGTCCGTGGAGAAGCCGAACCGGATAGCGCCCTGGTATGCTTTGCGCGATTTCAGATAGAACTGCGCGAAGCGCGTGGCCTTCCCGATGGAGAGCGGCAGCACGCCGGTGGCAAACGGATCGAGAGTGCCGTAGTGACCGATCTGCCGGATGTGCAAGATGCGGCGCGCGGCCGCCACCACATCATGCGAGGTCATCCCCGCGGGCTTGTCGATCACGAGGACGCCAGAGATCTCGGGGGTCGTCTCTGGGGGCGTGGCCTTAGGGGAAGATTCGATCGGCATCTTGACGATTCTGAGAACCTTGGACCGCAAACCAGATCAGAGGCCCGCGCAAGTTCTGGTGCGGCTACTTCTCGTCCCTGATCTTGCCTAGCAATTCTTCAATCCGGGCGGCTTCCTCGGTACCACGGTCAAATACAAACGCGATCTCCGGCACCCGCCGCAAACGGAGCCGCTGTGTAACCTTATGCCGCAGGTAGCCAACGCCGGAGTTGAGCCCGGCTAGGGTCTGGTCGCGTGCCTGCTCGTCGCCGAGCACCGAAACCAGCACGCGGACGTGGGACAGGTCCGGGCTCAGGTCGACGCGCGTCACGGTCACGAAACCGATCCGGGGGTCTTTGAGCTCAGCCTCGATGATCTCGGCCACTTCGCCGCGAATTTGATCTGCCAGCCGATCGTGCCGGCGCCCTGGAACCATCATGGCATTGAAAATTGATGATTGCCGATTGAAGGTTGGCCTATTCTTCGAGCCATCGTGATCGCCGCTTGCTGAAACTGGGCGGTGGACTCGAGTCAAATGACAATCTCTAGTCATCAACCTCAATAGATTTCGAGGTTGTACTCGCTCACGTCTCCGCCCAGGATTTTCTCCGACTCCGCCAACACCCGCTGGAGCACCTCTTCGAGAAGCGGGCGGCTGCTCGAAATAGCGGCCACGCCCAAGGTAGCCTGCTGCCACAGGTCCTGGTGATCGAGCTCGGCCACGGCCACGTTGAAGCGGCTTCGCAAGCGGTCACGCATCTTCTGCAGCACTGCGCGCTTGTCCTTGAGGGAATGCGCCCAAGGGATCTGAATCTCGAGCGTGAGCACGCCCACGGGCATCGGAGTATTGAGCGATGGAGTAAATGAAGATTGAGCGATGGAACGGCTTCTTGATAAACCTGTTCGTTGCCCCTCAAGGTAGTCGAAACCTTCGTTCACTTCATCGATCTGTAAACTAATCTATTCACGAGACCAACGCTGGCTCGGTGACTTTCTCGGTGACGAAGGCTTCGATCACGTCGCCCACTTTGACGTCATTGTAGTTCTCGAGCGAGATGCCGCATTCCATACCGGAACGGACCTCCGGCACATCTTCCTTGAAGCGCCGCAGCGAGCGGACCTTTCCTTCGTGGACCACCACGTTGTCGCGCAACAAGCGAATGCGGGAGTCGCGCGTGAACTTGCCGTCCTGGACGTAGCAGCCGGCCACAGTTCCCACCTTGGAGATGCGGAAAGTGTCGCGGACCTCCGCGTGTCCGGTCGTAGTCTCCTTGATGACGACCGCCAGCAAACCGTGCATGGCCTTCTTGATCTCTTCGGTGACGTCGTAAATGATGGTATGCAGCCGGATGTCCACTTGCTCCAACTGGGCTAGTTCAGTAGCCTTCCTCTCCGGGCGCACGTTGAATCCGACAATCACAGCATTCGAGGTCAACGCCAGCAGCACGTCCGTCTCGGTAATGGCGCCGACCCCGGCATGAATCACTTTCACCTTCACCTTTTCGGTGCTGAGCTTGTTAAGCGTCTCGGTTAGAGCTTCCACCGAGCCCTGTACGTCACCCTTGATGACCAGCGGCAGCTCCTTGACGTCGCCTGCCGCCAACTGCTCGTGCAACTGCTCGAGGGTGAGCCTGGCGCTCTTGGCCAGAGCCGCCTCCCGCTGCTTGTCCAGGCGGTGAATCGAGATCTGGCGGGCTTTGATCGTATCTTCGATCACATGCAGGCGGTCGCCGACCTGGGGCACGTCCTCAAGACCCAGGATTTCAACCGGGGTGGACGGGGGCCCTTCGCTCACCGGACGGCCGTGGTCATCAAGCATGGCGCGCACTTTGCCGTAGATCGCGCCCACGATAAAGGCGTCACCTACCCGCAAGGTCCCGTTTTGGACCAGCATCGTAGCCACCGGGCCGCGACCGCGATCGAGCCGGCTTTCAAGTACGGTTCCGGTGGCAGGCCGGTTCGGGCTCGCCTTGAGCCCCTGCAGGTCCGCGACGAGCAGGATCATCTCCAGCAGCAGATCGAGATTCTGGAGCTGTTTGGCCGAGACCTTGACGGTGACGGTGCTCCCGCCCCACTCCTCCGCCATCAGGTTCTGATCCGCGAGCTGCTTCATCACCCGGTCGGGCAAGGCGTCGGGCTTATCGATCTTGTTGATGGCCACCACGATGGGAACGCCCGCCGCGCGGGCGTGGTTGATGGCTTCGAGCGTCTGCGGCATGACGCCGTCGTCGGCAGCCACCACCAGCACGACGATATCGGTGACCTTGGCGCCACGAGCGCGCATCAGGGTGAAAGCCTCGTGGCCGGGTGTATCGAGAAACACCACCTTGCGGTTGTTGACCTCCACCTGGTAGGCGCCGATGTGCTGGGTGATTCCGCCCGCCTCACGCGCCGTCACGTTCGTCTGTCGGATGGCATCGAGCAGCGAGGTCTTGCCATGGTCGACATGGCCCATGACCGTGACCACGGGCGCACGGGGCTGCAGGTCTTCGGGCCGGTCGGCCACTTCAACGTCCTGCGCCACCTCTTCCTCGTAACTGATGACCTTCGCCTCGGCCCCAAAGGCACGGGCGATCTCCGAAGCCGTCTGACTGTCGAGCGTCTGGTTGATGGTGGCGAAAATTCCCTTGTCGAGAAGTCTTTTGATCACATCCTTGGCGCGAGTCTCGAGCTTCTCGGAGAGCTCCTTGATGGTCACGCCTTCGCTCAGAGTAATCTCGCGTGTGATGGCAACAGGCTCAGCAGGCGCGGAAGCACCTCGCATCGGCTGAGGTGAACGTCCCACGGCTGGCCCGCCGACGCGTGCACCATGGAGGGGTCCCCGTGGTGCGGGACGGGCCGTGGCAGCACCCGCACTGGGACCGCCCGCGCTGGCAGGCCGGGTGGCCGTGGGATGCATTTGGCGGTGGTGCTCGCCCGGGCGGCGTACGGGGCTGGGCCGCGCCGCTCCCTTGCCAAGTCCGGGATAAATGGGCTGGTTTGAAGTCACGGGTTTCTGGCCCGCCGGACGTACCCCGGTAGCCGCTGCGCCGCGTGGCGCGACCGCGCTACCCGCTACGGCCGGGGCGGTTCGAGCTGTCCCAGACGGAGCCGCCTCGCGAGGTCGACCGGCTACCGTGGTGGCAGGTCCGGCGCTGGCAGTCGCCACTGGCGCTGCGGGTTTAGAGGTCAGGACAGCGCCGGGCACTACAGGCGCGCTCGGTGCCAGCGGTCGGCGAACGCCCGCGGGACCGGTCGGCGCCGTGGCCGCGCCCGCCGCGGGAGCCGCCGGAGAAGGCCTCTCAGCAGAGCGCTGACTCGCGGCCAAGGCTCTTCGAGCGTCCTCCTTGATCTGTTCGAGGCTACGGCGGACCGAGGGCGCCTCAGGCGGCAAGGTTGCCGGAGGCGGGCTGGCGGTCAGCGGGGGGCGGGCGGCAGGCAATTCAGAAGCTGGGACCCTGGCGGGCGCGACGACTGGAGGCGCGGGTCTAGCAGGGGCGGGTGGCGGAGGACTGGGAGCGCTGGCAGGGGCGCCTTCGCTTTCCGAACCGTTGGCGGATTGGAAATGTTGGCGAACCTTGTCGGCCAGGTCATCGTCAAGCGCACTGGAGTGGGATTTCTTGTCATCCACGCCGAGCCCAACCAGATACTCGATGACCAAGTGACTCTTGACCTCAAGCTCCCTCGCCAATTCATTGATTCGAATCTTCGCCATCTAGTCCTGCTTCCTTAAAGTCCGCCATCGGAACGCCGGCTGAAGGCCGCTCCGCTGGGGCTAGCGGTTCTCTACGATAAATACCTTCTTGGCTTCGTTCTTAACCTTTCCCGTGCGAACCAGGAGGTGTCTCCCGGTCTTCATTGGTCTTCCTTTCGAGGCCCAAGCCGCTGTTTTCAATAAGTTGACGGGTTCGTTTCGTCAAAAAAACCTCTCTGGACCTCCTGGCATCATTTCGGCCGTACTTGGAGCCGGAGATCCAGCTGAGTCGCCCTTTTTTCGCCGACGCCGCATCGATCCTAAAGGGCTTATGGATTTGAGCCCGTCTCTCAACAGCCTTGTTGATTCTAAACGACTTCTTTGGTTTGTTTCGATTTCTTAGGTGCCACCCTAGCCCCAACAGGCCTGGCTAACCGCTTTTGGGATTACCCGCAATCCTGGCATAGCCAAAGCGCGAAACAGACCGTCCAGCCTCCTTTCGGACGTATTACTCAATATCCCGGTTCGGCGCCAACTTATGACGCTCGGCTATAGCTCTGCCTTCCCCGAAACCTCATCCGTTTGAGCCCCTTCGGCTTCGGTTTCCGCAGAGGTCAGGTCTGATGCTTCCCCGGCCGGAACCAGAGACGGCTCGCCCTCGGCGGGAGCCGCTTCGGAACCAATCGCGGCACCGGCTCTATCATCGGCCTTGGTGCCAGTTTCAGTCTCAGCTTCAACCTCGGTTCCCGGCCCTGCGGTGGCGACGACTTCGACCGCCGGTGCGGGCTCTTCAGTTTCGGCCTCGACGGCCTGGCCGGCTTCAAAGTAGTTCGTAACCACTTTCCGAATGCGCTCCACCGTCTTCTCGCCGACACCCGGAATTTCGGTGAGCTCGTCAGGAGTCATTTGGGCAAGCTGCTCGACCGTCTCGATGCCGTGTTCCTGCAGCCTTTCGATGGTCTTGCCACCGAGTCCCGTCAGCTCTGTAATCGAGGCGCCCCGCCTGGCCATTTCGGCCATTTGGGTTTCGATCTCCTGCCGCTTCTCCTCTTCACTCTTGATGTCGATGTGCCAGCCAAGCAGCTTGGCGGCCAGGCGCACATTCTGGCCCTTCTTGCCGATGGCCAAGGACAATTGCGTGTCATCCACGATCACTTCCAGGCGCTTCTCTTCGGAGTCAGCGACGGAGACGTGATTGATCTTGGCCGGGCTCAGAGCATTGGCGGCAAAGGACAGCGCGTCCTCGTTATACTCGATGATGTCGATCTTTTCGCCCTTGAGCTCACGGATAATGGACTGCACCCGCATGCCCTTCATGCCGACGCAGGCGCCCACGCAGTCAACGTCGGGGTCCTTTGAAAACACCGCGACTTTAGTGCGCTCTCCCGCTTCTCGCGCGATGGCGCGGATCACTACCGTGCCGTCGTAAATCTCCGGGACTTCCATCTCAAACAGGCGCTGCACCAAGGTGGGATCAGCCCGCGAGATCACCACTTGAGGCCCGCGGGCGGCGCGGTCCACCAAGGTGATCACTGCGCGCAGCCGGTCGCCCACTTGGTAGGTTTCAAGACGCGACTGCTCCCGCCGCGGCATGCGGCCTTCAGTCCGGCCAAGGTCAACGATGACGTCCGAGCCCTCGACTCGCTTGACCGAACAGTTCACCAGCTCGCCCACCCGCTGGTTGTACTCAGCGAAAACCGTGTCGCGCTCGGCCTCACGCACCTTCTGAAAGATCACCTGCTTGGCCGTCTGGGCCGCGATACGGCCCAGCACATCCGTGGGCTTGGGAATCCGAACGACCCCCTCCATCACGGCTTCAGGATCACGCTGACGAGCCTGGTCCAGCGAGATTTCGCGCTCGGGATCCGCCACGTCCTCCACAACCTTCTTCAGCGCGAACACTTCGACTATCCCGGTGTCTTTGTTGAAGTGCGACTCCAGGTCTTCCGCGCTCTTGTAATACTTACGCGTCGCCACCAGAATGGCGTCCTCGACTGCCGAGATGATGATCTGGGCGTCGATGCCCTTCTCGCGGCTGAGCTGATCGATGGTTTGGTAGAGGAGACTCGTCGTCACAATATTCGCCTTGTCACGAAGCTGTCGTCACATCTCCACCAGCAGCTTCGCCTTGGAAATCGCAGAGAGGTCAAGCTCCCGCGTTCCTTCCGCCCCCAGATCGAGACGCACCCGGCCCGACTCACAGCCCGCGAGGCGTCCTTCCAGCACTGGAGGACCCTCCACCGGCTGCCGCAGAATCAAGCGGGCCCGACGTCCGGTGAAGTGCTCGAATTCGCTCGGCCTACGTAATTCACGATCAAGCCCAGGCGAAGAGACTTCCAGCGTGTAACGGCCCGGAAAAGGGTCCTCCACGTCCAGCATGACGCTCAACTGCTCGCTCACGAGCTGGCAGTCCGCGTGTGAAATCCCGCCCGCCTTATCGATATAAACTCGCAACAAGGGGTTGGAGCGGCCGCCCTTGAGCTCGACATCCACCAGAAATAAGCCCTCGGAGCTTGCTACCCGCTCAGCCATCGCCCTCACGGCTTCGATATCTACAACCATGCTCTAAACCGGCTCGGGTTCCGTGACCTCGCTGTACGCACCTCGCAATTCGCGATCTCTGATCGCTCGGCCCTCGCCCTTCAGCGATTGCAACAAAAAAGTGGGCTTTCGCCCACTGGAACCTCCCGCCAACTACATTATAGCAATTCGGGGAAACAAAAAGCAATCAAGGAGTAGGGTTGCCGACCACTGTCAGAAGGCGGGGCAAAGCTGCGGGAGCAAGTTCCCTTCAGAACAACCGGAATGTAACCTCCACGCTGACACGGACTTTCACGGGGACGCCGTTCTTAGTGGCCGGTTTGAACTTCCAGGTGCGCACAGTTTCGACGGCCTTCTGATCGAGGCCCAGCCCCGCCGGCCGCAGTACCTGGGCATCGACTACGTTGCCTAGGGCGTCAACGATGATCACCACCACGACCGTACCTGAATACTTCGCCTTCCGGGCTTCCTCCGAGTAAGGAGGATCAGGTTCGTAGATGGGAACCGGTGCGGTGACGTTTCCGCCCACATCATAAACGCCGCCGCCGGTGCCGCCGCCTTCTCCCGGTCCGAGCCCGCGTCCTGTCCCCGAGCCTACGCCTCCGCCGCTGCCCGTGCCTATTCCGCCGTAAGCGCCGGGCCCGTTGGAGGCCGGCCCGTTAACGCTCATAGGATCGCCCATCTGGGCCACTTGCATCTGGGGCAGCTTCAAGTCCGGCGGACCAATCAAGGTGGGTGTCATGGGCAGCTTGGGTTGCGGGTTAATGATCTTGGCCACCGGCGGGGTAAATTGCTCCTTGGCGAACTTCGGCAGGGCGCCCTTTGAAGGTGGTGTGGGACTGCGGTCTCCACCACCTCCGCCACCGCCGGCCTTGTGCGCTGAGGCGGGAAGTTGAGGCAGGTAAGGAGAGATGTCGATCGCAACTGTGTTGTCGGGCGCCTTCGCGGGGTGAAGCCAGCGAATGATGTAATAGGGGAGCAGCAGCGCCGACAAGGCCACCAAGTGCACCAGCATGGAGTTCAGCCACGACCCGGGCTCCTGCTTGAAGTCCTGCCAGATGTCGGGCACTTCCATCGACTTGGGCAGAAGATGAAGACGCCGGCCAAGCCGCAACAGCCCGTAGTGGGACAGTTCCGGCAGTTGCTTGAGCGAACTCGGCAGGTCGCGATACCACGGCCGCATCTCCGAGAGCGGCAGTCGTGCCTCGCCCCGGTAGTACTCCGGCGGGACCGTGATCCGCGGCTCGCGGAGTCTCTCGCGAATCTGGCGGAACAAAGAAGCGAAAACGTTCGGTGACTCGACGAAGACGGCGCGGTACTCGGGCTCGGGCAGACTTGCCGCGGCTGCGTCCGAACCGCTCTGCACGACGGTGGTTCCGGTGTTGAGATCAGTTGTCGGCATTCTCACTGCTTCCGACCGGCCATTCAGGCAAGGCCCGGGCTGGCCTCAAAGCCCCTCTCTCGATGATGTCACGTCACGGGACAAAGTTGCCTAATCAGTTCCATGTATTCACCCGAGATCCCTCTCCTATTCTAACACACCGAGATGCCGGTGCCACCAGAAGCATCGTTTCAAATCTGCTGTTCCCTGTGAAGGGCCTTTACGAACCCCGAGTCCGCACCTCAAACACGTCGTTCGACGTCCGTGGATCCAGCAAGTCCTTTAGAATTTAAAAGGTACTGAAGCTCAGAAAAGAGACCCAAGCTGAAGGGATCCGCTTGGAATCCAACCACCTCCTTCAGCGGCTGCCCATAGCCACTACGTTATAATGGAAACGATGCCGCGGAGGACTGATGCCGAAGATACTCGATCTTAAGAGCACGATCAATCTGCCGCAGACGAAATTCGCCATGAAGGCCAACCTGCCCCAGAACGAGCCCCATTGGCTCGAAAAGTGGGCGCACGAGGACCTTTATGGCCAGATTCGGCGCTCGCGCGCAGGGGCGCCGAATTTCACGCTGCACGACGGTCCGCCTTACGCCAATGGCCGCATCCACCTCGGCACGGCGCTCAACAAGATTCTTAAAGACCTGATCGTTAAGTCGAAGACGCTGGCGGGTTTCGACGCCCCCTACCGGCCGGGTTGGGACTGCCACGGCTTGCCGGTCGAACACAACGTCGACAAGGAGCTCGGCCCGCGCAAGGCCCAGATGTCGGTGGTGGAGGTTCGCCGCGCCTGCCGGCGCTACGCGGACAAATTTCTTGATCTTCAACGGCAGGACTTCAAGCGCCTCGGGATTTTCGGCGAATGGGAACAGCCCTATTCCACGATGTCTCCCGACTATGAGGCGCACACCGCCGAAGCCTTTCTCAAGTTCCTCGATCAAGGTTACGTCTACCGCGGCCTCAAGCCGGTCTATTGGTGCATCCGCGACCGTACGGCGCTGGCCGAGGCCGAGGTGGAGTACGAGAATCATCGCAGCCCGTCCATCTACGTGCGTTACCGGCTGATCAGCGATCCGGCCGCCATCCACCCTTCGCTGGCTGGCCGCCGTATGTGGGTGATCATCTGGACCACCACGCCCTGGACGCTTCCGGCCAGTATGGCGGTGGCCTTCCACCCCGATTTCGAGTACGTGGCCGTGCAGAGTTCGGATTCGTCCGATGTCTATCTCCTCGAGGCCCGCCGCCTCGATCCCACCCTGACCGAGACCGGTCTCGACGCCCGTACGGTTCTGGCTCGTGTCCCCGGACGCAAGCTCGAGCGCACCGAATTTCAGCACCCGTTCCTGGAGCGGAAGGTGCTCGGTGTGCTTGCCGATTACGTCACCGCTGAGGACGGGACGGGCGCGGTTCACACTGCTCCGGGACATGGCCGTGAAGACTTTGAGACCGGCGTTCGATACGGCATCCAGATCTACAACCCGGTCAACGATCGTGGAGAGTTCACCGAAGGCCTGTCCGAGTACCGGGGTAAGACTGTTTTTGAAGCCAACGGAGCCATCGTTGAACTGCTCAAGGCGCGCCATGCGCTGGTGGGACCGCCGCACTCCCTGGACCACTCCTATCCGCACTGCTGGCGCTGTCATCAACCGGTGATCTTCCGCACCAGCAATCAGTGGTTTATCGCCATCGATCACAGCGGATTCCGTCAGAGCGCCCTGGAGGAGATCAAAAAGGTCACCTGGTCGCCGGAGTGGGGCGAGGGGCGGATGGCCAACATGGTGGCCACTCGGCCGGACTGGTGCATTTCGCGGCAACGGGCCTGGGGTGTGCCCATTACGGTCTTCTGCTGTGACTCGTGCGGCAAGCCCTTGATGGACGCGAAGGCGGCGCGGCCCGCCATCGAGCTGTTCAGGAAAGAAGGTGCTGACGCCTGGTATACCCACCCGGTTGAGGACTTGATCGAGCCGGGGACAGTCTGCCCCTCCTGCGGCAGCTCCCTGTTTCGCAAGGAGACCGACATCCTGGACGTCTGGTTCGACTCCGGGTCGAGCCAGTATGCCGTGCTCGGGCGCAGGCCGGACCTGCCCTGGCCCGCCGACGTCTATATCGAGGGCGGCGATCAGCATCGCGGCTGGTTCCAGAGTTCGCTGCTGCTGGGCATGATCACGAACGGCGGCGCACCCTACCGTGAGGTGCTCACCGTAGGCTGGACGCTGGATCCTCAGGGCCGCGCCATGTCGAAATCACTGGGCAACGGCATTGACCCGAACGATGTGATTCGCACGCACGGGGCGGAGATCCTGCGGCTGTGGGTGGGATCGGTCGATTTCCGCGAAGACGTAGTGCTCTCGGAGCAGATTCTGGACCGGGTCTCGGAGGCTTATCGCAAGCTCCGTAACACCTTCCGCTACTGCCTGGGAAACCTCTACGATTTCGATCCGGAGCAGCACCCTGAGAATCCCGAAGCCATGGAAGAGATCGACGCCTGGGCGCTCCAGCGCACTTCCGAAGTGCTTGATGAAGTGCAGCGGGCTTATCAGGAATACGCCTTTCACCGGGTCTACCGCGCGCTCTACGATTTCGCCACCATTGACCTGAGCGCCTTCTACTTCGATATCCTGAAGGACCGGCTCTACACCGCTCCGGCGGCCTCGGCGCGCCGCCGGGCAGCCCAGTGGACGCTCTACCGCATCGCGGATTCGCTGGCCCGAGCCCTCGCCCCGATCCTGACCTTCACCGCCGAAGAGGTGTGGTCGCAACTGCCGGGCCGCGGATGGCGCGAACCGAGCGTGCATCAGGCGACCTTTGTGTCGGCCGACGAACTGCGGCGAAAGGTTCCCAAGAGGTATGCACCTAGCCTTTCCAACTGGCCTCGACTAATCGCCATTCGTAACGAAGTTCTGAGGGTGCTCGAGTTCAAGCGGCAGGAAGGGCTCATCGGCAGCGCGCTTGAGGCGAAGGTAAACCTAACGCCATCCGACGACACCGTCCAGCTGCTGGAAAACTACCGCCGGTTTTTGCCCTTCCTCTTTATCGTCTCTCAAGTGAAGCTCGACAACTCCGGAACTCCTACCGACGGCGCCTCTGCTGCCGCTTCACTGGGCTCCGGGTATAGGAAGCCGCCCGGCGCGGTTGACAGACTCACGGTGGCGGTCGAGCGCGCCACGGGCTCGAAGTGCGCCCGCTGCTGGAATTACTCGGACCACGTGGGCGAGGACCCGGAGTATCCCACGGTTTGCGAGCGGTGCTCAGCGGCGCTTCGGGAGATTGAGGGCCATCCTGAATAATGTGTGACCTGTGTCTGGAAAGCAGCACCGAGTGTCACCGAGTCCCGACACCGCCTCCTATGAACCTATCCAGTACCTTATCTACGTTCGTGAAAAGGTCGAGCGCGGCCTCGAGGATATCGCACAGGGACGGATTGTGAGTCAGGAAGAAGTTGAGCGCTGGATGGCGAAGTGGATCGAAACGCATGCCTGAGACCCTGCCTGCCAGCGCCCGAAGCATCTCCCGCCTGGCCTATATACTGATCGCCACCGCTGTTTTCATCGCCGACCAGATGACAAAGGGTATGGTGGAGCGCCGCATTTCGCCGTACGAGGTGATTCCGGTCATTCCGCACTTGCTGAACCTGACCCACACCAAGAATCCGGGCGCCGCCTTCGGCCTGTTTGCGGATTCACCGGCGCCCTGGAAAACGGCCTTTCTGGTAATCGTCTCAGCCCTGCTGATCGCCACTGTGGTGGGCGTGGTGTGGCGCAGCCGTCGGCTCACTTGGCAGGCGGGCGTGGGCCTTTCGTTGATCCTGGGCGGCGCCATCAGCAACCTGGTGGACCGCATCCGGTTCGGCCGCGTGGTCGATTTTCTGGACCTCTATTTCCGCAGCTACCATTGGTACACTTTCAATCTGGCGGATAGCGCTATCGTGGCCGGCGCCTTCTTCCTCATCTTGCGGGTGGTGTTTGAAGACAGACCGGAAACCAGAAACTAGAAACCGGAGGGAGTTTCCCTGTTTGGTGCCTGGCTCTTGATCCTGGTCTCTGCTTTCTAATTTCTGGCGATGTCCGAGACTCGCGAATTCGTTGTGTCCGCCGAAGACGGGGGAGCGCGCCTCGACGTTTTCCTCGCCCGGCGGATGCCGGACTGGAGCCGCAACCAGGTGCAGCGGCAGATCCGCTGCGGGCTGGTGACGGTCGGCGCCCGAACCGCGTATAAGGCCGGTGAAGAGATCGCGGCCGGCGACCGCGTTGCCATCCGCGCGTCGCGGCACGAACTGCGGGCCACTCCGGAAGAGCTGCCCCTCGATATTGTTTACGAAGATGACGACCTTGTGGTGGTCAACAAACCCGCCGGCATGGTGGTTCACGTCGGGGCTGGAGTCCGCTCGGGAACGCTGGTCAATGCGCTGCTGCATCACATCGGCACGCTCGCCCGCGCCGGTGGCGATCTGCGGCCGGGCATCGTGCACCGGCTGGACCGCATGACCTCAGGCCTGGTGATTGTGGCCAAAAGTGATCAGGCCCACCGCAACCTCTCTGACCAGTTCAAGAGCCGTGAGGTTCGTAAGACCTATCTCGCTCTGGTTCACGGACGCGTGGGACCGGAGCGCGGCGGGATCGGAGCGCCCGTGGGCCGCGACCCGCGCCGGCGCATTCGCATGCGGACCTCCGGTCTGGCGGCGCGCGCAGCCCAAACTGAGTACGCCGTGCTGCGGCGTTTCCCGCACTTCACCTTGCTCGAAGTGCATCCGCTGACCGGCCGCACGCATCAGATCCGCGTCCACCTCGCGTCCATCGGCCACCCTGTCGCCGGCGACACGCTTTACGGCGCGCCCTCGAAGCATCGGATCGGCAGCCACGAAGAGAAGACGCTGGACCGGAACTTCCTGCACGCCGCCGCCATCCGATTCCGCCATCCTTCAAGCGGCGAGGAGCTGGCCTTCGAGGTGCCTCTGCCGTCGGAGCTCGAACGATTCCTGGCCCGGATCGGAGGCTAGCCCGGAGGCTAGCAACGGGGCCTCAGCTTGGGCGAGGCACTGAGGTCGACCGGGCGGGCATTTCCGGCGTCGGTCGTTCCCACATGCAGATCGAGTCTCCGTTTTTCTCTCCGCATGATCGCAATCAGACGGGCGGAGGGTGCAGGATTCTGTCTGTCTGATCGCAAATCCTTGGCACGCTGAACCGGTACCCGGGCCGCGGTTCCAACGATCCAAAACCACGAGTAAACCCGGGTTTGAACTCTGCTGTCGGCGTGGCGGGAGCCCACCCCTCGAGACTGGAATTGCGGTGATCTAGTAGGGGAAAAAACCTCGGACTTGTAACCGTTTGATCGAAAAAAGGATGGCCAGTACTTGTCCTTTGAACGCCAAAAAACTAAAAGTGTGCAAAAGGGTAACACTTTTCGAGAGTTGTAGTCAGCTTTTCGGAAGGGTCAAACCCCTTCACCGCTGGCTGGCACATCTTCACGGTGTCTTACGATAACACATCATATAATCGTATCTGTTATAGAACGAAACGTGGTCCCGGTTTAGTGTTTTAAGATTACGTTATTACATCGTATGACTCGCACTTCGGCCGGGATCAGCGAAGCATGGGCGCGCGACCGGACAACCTTACGTCGGCCAACTTTGCTCGGCCTACCTCGGCCGACTTTGGCCTACTTCGAGCTGTCCGCCGCCTCGACCTTCTCAATAACGATCGCCCGCGAACCACCCTTGGTGTACACCGTGCCGGTCACGCTGACCATCTTTCCAGCATAGCCAACGAGCTTGTCGTTCTGGCCCGCGGCCGGCGTCTCGGCGGAGATGGGCCAGTAGATGATTCCGTCTTCGGTCTGGATCGCCAGATCGGAACCCGCCTTGGCGCACGCGATCGCGCAGTCGGGGCTGATCGGCTTCTTGAGATGTTTGGTGAAGGTGCAGGCCGAGTCGATGACATAGCCTTTGACCGTCGTGGGACTGGTCGCGCCGCGACCCACCATGGCCCCGGACGCGAGGGCCAAGCCTGTTAAGACTAGCGCTGCCAGCCAAAACCGGAATGTTCTCATATTTTCCTCCTGATTGAGATCTTAGCAGTAGGCGTTCGGGTGTCAGAATAAGAACTTCAGTGCGAACTGGAACTGCCTGGGCGGCAGGGCGCTTTGCACCTGGCCGAAGGTCGGCGAGCTAATATCGTCATTGGGCACGGCGAAGTTCACCCGGTTCAGGATGTTGAACGCCTCGGCGCGAAACTGAAGGCTCTTCGATTCTCCCAGGCGGAAGCCCTTGAAGAGCGCAAAGTCCCACTGCGCCAGGCCCGCGGCCTGCACCACGTTCCGGCCGGCATTGCCGAAGGTGCCGAGCTGGGTGACGCGTTGAAAGGCCTGGGTATTGAACCATTCACCTGCGGTCTTGGGACCATCGTTCGGATTAGCGACCAGGTTCGGCCGGTCACCCACGAACCCGGAGATCTCAGGAGACTGGCCTTGGAGTGACGGATCACTGGAGTCGTAGACGGTGAAGGGCGTTCCGGTGGAGGCCGAGAAAATGCCGTTCAACTGCCAGTTACCGAAAGCGTGCTGGTACCAGTTCTGCGCATCCTTCCAGAATGGGAGCTGCCACTCGTAGCTGAACACGAAGCGGTGCCGGGCATCGAACAGCGACCGGCCGTATTCTGCCTCGAGGTCCCAGGGATTCTGCGCCAGATCGTTTTCACCGGCCACGAGTTGTGGCGCGGAGCCGCTCATGTTGAAGCTCGAGACGTCATCGAGCGTCTTCGAGTAGGTGTAGGAAGCGAGGAAGGCCAAGCCGTAGCTCAGGCGCTTTCGCAGGCTCGCCTGAAGTGCGTTGTAATTCGAGTTTGCGATGCCGGCGATGAGCCCGATCGAGCCGTAGAAGCAGTTGGTGGGATCGGCCGGCGTGCAGCCCGAGTAGGGCCGGTAGAGATTGACGTTCTGCTGCTCGCCCGCAATGCAGTCTGACTGCTCGGAGATGGGCAGCGTGGAGCAGAGCGTGGCCGGATTGCTCTCGATGAAGCGCGGTAGCTTGGTGCCCTTGGTGCCGACGTAGCCGAGCTCGAGGAGCCAACTAGCGCCGAACGAGCGTTGCACCGTGAAATTCCAGTCTTGAGCGTACGGCAGCCGCAGATTGGGATCGAGCGTGAGCAGGGTCAAGGTTTGAGCCCCGTTAAAGACGGGCGCGAACGGGTCCGGCCCGGGCGGAAGCGGGTTAGCAAAGTTGGGCGGAAACGACTCTTGAATGGTCTTGAACCAAGGAGGAGCGCTTTCCGGTGTTTGCAGAGGACCGCCTTCGCCGTTGTAATAGGGGTCATAGAAGATGCCGTAGGCGGCGCGGACAACCGAGCGTCCGCTTCCCGTCGGATCCCAGGCAAAGCCAGCACGCGGCGCGAAAGCTCGATACTCCCTCTGCACCAAACCCGGTCCCACGCCGGGATCACCGGGATAAAGCAGACCTGGGGACGCGCTCGGAATCACCTTCGACTGGGCGCCCGGCTCAAACAGGGCCGTCTCGTTGTTGATCTCACTGTAAGGCTGGGGCAATTCGTAGCGTAGGCCGACATTCACCGTCAGGCGGGAGGTGGGTTTGTAGCTGTCCTGAATGTAGAGGTTCTCGTTACTGGCCCGCAGCCCTCGTGGGAGCTTGCCCCCGCCCTGGAGGAAGACCACCGGCTGACCGATCAGCAAGTCAGCGAAGGCGTCGCCGATGATGGGAACCGGAGCGAAGACAAAAAAGCCGTTCGAGGCGATGCCCATCAGTGTGTTGAGCTGATCGCGCTGAAACTCGCCGCCGAACTTCAAATCGTGTTTGCCTCGGACCCAGGACAGGGAGTCCGTGAAGGAATATGTGTTCTGGTAGCTGTTCGCCGGCCCTGTTATTGGATTTCCGGCCGAAGCATAGCCCCCGACCTCGATGAATGGCGGCCCGGCCTGGGCGGCCAGCGTCGGCGAGTACTGGAATCCCAGTGAGGAGAGCGGCGTGTGGTTGGTGGCCTGACCGAACAGGAACTTGTTCCGCAAGAAAGAAAATCGAGCCACGTTTACAATGCTCGGTGAAAACGAGTGCGTCTCTTCCAGGGCGGCGTTCTGGGCGCGATAGCCTTCGCCCACCGGGAATCCGGGCACGTTGCTTCCCGAAATCGGAAGCGGGTCAAGTTGGGAACCGTTGTTGAATAGGTAATGGAATGAGAGTGTGTCGCGGACGGAAAGATAATGGTCGACGCGAACACCAAACTGGTCTGAATCATTCTGCAATATCTGGGTCGTGGCATACGAATTGGGGCCGTAGTTGGGCGAATTTGGGAGTGGATAGAAGGCCAGCAGATTTTGCGAGACCGTATTGAGCTGATCGGCGGGAATCTTGTTGAACGGATAGGGCTGCCCATTAGGGGGAACGAATACGTTCACCAACTGGGTTCCGTTCGGATCGGCGCAAAACCCCTGAGGAGTGTACGTGGAGCACAAGGCAGAGAAGTCGCCCTGCCGCTCGGCCACGGTGGGGACCGTCGTGAGCAATGTCTCGCCCTGCCGGTTGCGGAAGCCTTCGTAGTAGGCAAAGAAAAAGGTCTTGTCTCGCCGGATCGGACCGCCTACCGTGCCCCCGAACTGATTCTGCTTCAGCGGATCGGTGTTCACCGAGAAGAAATTGCGCGCGTCCAAGACGTCGTTCCGCAAGAAGTCGTACACGTCCCCATGGAACTGGTTCGATCCCGAGCGGGTCACGATACTGGTGTTGGACCCGGAGTTGTGGCCAAACTCGGCCGAGGCCGTGTTGGTAAGAATCCGGAACTCCGCGATGGCGTCCGGCGGCGGCTTGAGCACGAATCCGGCATTGACGCTGTTGTAGTTCTCCGCCCCGTCGACGAGGAATTGATTCGACTCCGGCCGCTGGCCATTCACGGCGTAGGACTGGCCGGCCCGGAGCGATCCCCCGGCTATCTGAAGGCCCTGCGGCAGGGGAGCGGTGCCGGGCAGGAGCAATCCAAGCTGGGAAAAGTTGCGGCCGTTCAGCGGCAGGTCGACGATCTCCTGCTGGTGGACAGTCTCGCCCAAATCGTTGGTGGTCTGCACCAAGGCGGCGTCAGCCTTCACCTCCACCGTTTGCTGCGCCGCACCCACCGCCAGGCGCACCGGAACCACTGCCACCTCGTTCACGCTGAGATTGATACCCTCCTGAACGTATTTCTTGAATCCGGGCGCCGTGGCTTCCACGCGATAATGCCCGATGGGCAAAAGAACCAGCAGGTAATTTCCCTCTAGGTCGGACTGTGTCTGGCGTTCGAGTCCGGTCTCTGCCTGAATCGCCAAAACCTGAGCCTGCCTGACGTTGGCACCGCTTGGGTCGGTCACGGTTCCTCGAATGGTAGCACGTTGCTGGGCGTGAAGGACTCCGCCGGCCAGTGAGGCCAGCGGCACAATCAGGACTACTCGTCTGAAAGAGGCGATGCGGTCGCGCATGAAGGCTCCTTGATGAGGGTAGGACCGAGCCCAGGGCGATGGCGTATAGGGTGTGCTGTCCGCACTCGGCACTTACCTTCAGGTAACAGGCAAGCTCGCGCCTTCGGGGATGACTTGTCTTTCCCGGGTGTTCGCGAGCTACTTCTCAGTAAGGGTCTGCGCCGCGGGCTCACGGCCGTCCGCGGCGCACAAGATGCAGACACAACACGCGACGAGTCGTGAGCATAGGCGCGGGCGGAACGACCGTCAATAATCCCATCCGACTAAACTGCGGCGATAATTCAGCTAGTCGAGCAAAGCTCAGTAACTATCTGCAAGAAGGCGGGTTGCTTGAATTTGCCGATGATGTTACAGATTGACCGTGGTGTAATCCTGGGCTAAGGTTGTACCGACTCCCCATGAACCGGCGTGATCTCATCAAGGTGCTTGCGGGTGCCGGCGTCACCGCGGCGGGCGCTGGCGCCCTTTACTATCGCCACGTCGCGGCGGAGACATCCTTGGGAAATAACCCCGGTGTGCCAAAGATTCCGCCGCGGGGCGCGGCAGACGGGATGGTTCAGCTCACCGACATCACGGAGCAGGCCGCCATCACCTTTCGCCATAACAGCGGCGCCTTCGGGCAGAAGTTCCTCCCGGAAACACTGGGCTCGGGCTGCGCCTTTCTTGACTACGATGGCGACGGCTGGCTCGATCTGCTGCTCCTCAACGGCATGGATTGGCCGGGGCATCCGCGCGAGCGCACGACCATGAAACTCTATCGCAACAATCGCAACGGAACCTTTGCGGACGTGACAGCAGCCGCCGGCCTGGACCTGGAGATGTATGGTATTGGCCTGGCCGTGGGCGACTACGACAACGACGGTCACGCGGACCTTTTCGTTACGTGCTACGGCCAGTGCCGACTTTTTCACAATAGCGGCAACGGAAACTTTACTGAAGTCACGAAGGCCGCCGGACTCGTAGGCTACAGCAGTCTGAGCACGTCTGCGATGTGGTTTGACTACGATCGCGACGGTTATCTCGACCTGCTCGTCGCCAACTACGTGCGCTGGTCGCCCGAAACGGATATCTACTGCAGCCTCGACGGGCATTCGAAATCCTACTGCACGCCCGAAGCTTATCCGGGCACCACCTGCTGGCTCTTCCACAACCGCGGCGATGGCACTTTTGAGGACGTCACCGGCAAGGCGGGGCTGAACGATCCCACTTCGAAATCGCTGGGCCTGACGCTCATTGATTACGATCAGGACGGCTGGCCGGACGTCTTTATCGCTAACGATACGCAACCCAACAAGCTCTATCGCAACAATCACAACGGCACTTTCACCGAAACCGCCGTCGAGGCGGGAGTGGCGTTCAGCGAGGACGGCCTGGCGCGCGCCGGCATGGGCGCCGACGCGGCCGATTACGACAATTCCGGAGCGCAAAGCCTG
This sequence comes from Terriglobia bacterium, assembly GCA_036521995.1. GTDB lineage: Bacteria > Acidobacteriota > Terriglobia > UBA7540 > UBA7540 > Gp13-AA77. The sequence continues at coordinate 25,786 of DATDGR010000088.1, forward strand.
GTGGTCACCAACTTCTCCAACCAGATGATCGCCCTCTACCGCAACGAAGGCCACGGTTTCTTCGTGGACCAGGCGCCGCAGTCATCGGTAGGCCGCTCCAGCCGCCTGACGCTCGGCTTTGGCTGCTTTTTCTTCGACGTGGACCTCGACGGCCTGCTCGACCTGCTGGTGGCCAATGGCCATATCGACCAGGCCATCACCCAGGTGGAGTCCTCTATCCACTACGCCGAGCCGCCGCACCTGTTTCACAACGAAGGCCAGGGCAAATTCCGAGAGATCACCTCGCAGGTGGGCGGGTCCTTCGCCGCACCCAAGGTGGCGCGGGGCGCGGCCTATGGGGACTTCGATAACGATGGGGATCTCGACATCCTGCTCACCACTAACAACGGTCCGGCCTACCTCTACCGCAACGACTGTGCGAATCAGAGCATCCGCTTTCGAACGGTCGGCACGCGCTCGAACCGCGACGGCATCGGTACCAACGTCCGTATCTGGACGCCGGAGGGCCGGCGCTGGCTCACGGTCAAGAGCGGCTCCAGCTACCTATCGGAGTCCGAACGGACGGTCACGTTCGGGTTGGGCGCACTTGACGCGATTGACCGGGCTGCATTTGAATGGCCGAGCGGTCTGAAGCAGGAACTGGGCCGGCTCGAAGCCGGGCGCACCTACGTGGTGGAGGAGGGCAACGGGATCGTGGGGGACGCGCCATTTCAGGTCCGGCAGGGGTGAGGCAGCCTTCGGTAATGGCCCTCGACGGATGAGTAACCCAAGAATACGCGGCGGAATTCGCTTGACCGCGTTCCGAGGCCCGTGTGCTATACAGTAACAGGATGCGGCGGCTTACGTATGAGGCGCTTGGGTGCCACGACTCTCGGCCCAAGCTCAAAAGGAGCCCCCAGCTGGAGGGAACCTGAAACGAACTGGCCAACGTATTCTTCTGATTGTAAGGGAGATAGGTCTAATTTACCGAAACGAACTGGCCGATGTAAGCCTATGACGGGAAAAGAGATAAGACCAATTTTGCGGGAAACATTCGTTCGCAGGGGGCTCGGCCGGTCACTGAGAGGGGTTCAAGGCGTAGTGGCAGACCTCAAAACGAGCTTTTCAGTCTATGGCACTCATTCTAATGGATATAGGCTATGTTGACGAAACGAACCTCAAAACTAAGCCTATGATGAGCAAAGAGATAGCCCACTTGGAACCCGGAAGGGCCGAAGCGCTGGTACTGAACTAGAGCGAGCCACGAATTGGACGACGGCACTATTTCGCAACCCGGCGGGCTGCACCCGATTCCGCCCCCTACCGCCAGGCTCGGGGTCGGGCTTTGCGTGATCCTCTCCGCTTTCGTGGTGTTTGCCATTTATGCCACCCACCAGATTCGCTGGCTGGAGGATTTCCAGACCCATGTGGTTCAGCGCAACCGTAAGGCATCGCTGCAACTGCTCCGCCTCCAGAACGATGCTTCGCTCATCGCTCTTTCGCTTCGCGATATGACCCTGGGCGCGACCGCCTATCCGGTGCGCGAATGGAAGCCGGAGATGGCCCGCCTCAGGTCTGACATGGAGGACGCTCTCCGGCGCGAGGGCGAGTATGCCGTCAACACGCCGGCGGCGGATGAAAAGCGCGCGCAATTGCGGATCGCACTGCAGCAATTTGGCGCCGCCGCCGATCAGGTGTTTAGCCTGGCCTCGAGCGGGGAAGAAACCAGGGTGCGGGAAGCTGCCCATGCCGAGCTCGAACCCCGGCGCGTGCAGATCTCTGAGGTCGTGGCCGAACTGCTGAGGCTTAACGACCAGGCCCAGGACGAAGCCGCCGGGCGCATCAGCGAAGTCTACAGCCGCGTGAAGACGGACCTGCTGGCGCTCACCGGATTGCTGCTTCTTCTGGCGCTCGGCACCGGGATCTACACCTTCCGGGCCAACCGCAAAACGTTTGACCGGCTGCGGCACCTGACTGAACAGCTCCGGCTACAGTCCGGACAGCTCCGCAAGCTCTCCTGGAAGCTGATCGATGTGCAGGAGGCCACGCTGCGTCAGGTCTCGCGCGACCTCCACGATGAGTTCGGCCAGATTCTGACGGGTATCGGGCTCATGCTGCGGCGCGTTGGCCAGAAAGAGATCACGGCCCCGACCGATCCCGCCCTGGTGAGCGAGCTCGAGGCTGTGAAGCAGGTGGTCGAAGACACGCTGCAGAAGGTGCGCGACCAGTCGCAGATGTTCCGGCCGGCCGTGCTCGATGATTTCGGATTGGAGCAGACCCTGGAGTGGTTGGCGGGGGTTTTCGAAAAGCAATCCGGGATGCCCGTTCATTTCCATTCCGAAGGAATCGAGAGCTCGCTCGCGCCCGAGGACTCGATCCACGTCTACCGCATCGTGCAGGAGGCCCTGAGCAATGCCGCCCGCCACTCGCAGGCGAGACAGGTATGGATCAACGTCGAGGAGCAGGACGGGGAGTTACGGCTTGACATCCGCGACGACGGCACCGGCTTCGAGTCGGCGGCCGCGCAGGGTGAAGGGCTTGGCCTGATGGGCATGCGCGAGCGGGCCGAACACCTGCGGGGAACTTTCAGCCTGCGCTCGACGCCCGGTCAGGGCACGGCCATTGACGTCCGCGTGCCCTTCCACGCCAAGCCTTTACCACGGGTCGTCGAAAGGGTAATGTAAGAGGAGCCATGCCAACCCCATCGTCGGCCAAGCCCATCCGCGTTTTCCTCGCTGAGGATCATGCGCTGGTGCGCCAGGGATTTCGCCGCCTGCTCGAAGATGACCCCCGCCTGGCCGTGGTGGGCGAGGCCAGTACGGGCATGGCCGCCGTGACGCAGTGTGCCGAGCTCAGACCCGACGTGGTGGTGATGGATGTCTCCATGCCCGAGCTGGGCGGCCTCGAGGCGGCGGCGGAGATCCTCAAGGCTAATCCTGATACCCATATCCTTATCCTCAGCATGTATTCCAATCCCGCCTATGTGAAGAAGGCTTTTGACGTCGGAGCCAAAGGCTACATTTTGAAGGATGCCCTGGACGTCGACCTGGCCCAGGCCATCATCGTGCTAGCCCAGGGCGGAGCCTACATGAGTCCGGCCATTTCCAACTTGATGATCGACAACCTGAAGACAGGCAATCTTCAGGCCGGTACGGACGCTTACGACACCCTCACTTTGCGCGAGAAGGAAGTGCTGCAGCTCATCGCTCAGGGCAAGTCGAACAAAGAGATTGCCACCCTGCTCGGCATCAGCCCCAACACCGTGGCCGTGCATCGCGCCCACGTCATGGAACGGCTCGGAATGCACCGTACGGCCGAATTGGTGCTCTACGCAGTCGGGAAGGGTCTGGTCCAAACGAAGTAACGGCCGGGAAAGGGCCCGGCCTCCCGGCAGGAAGGGAGGCCGGTTCTGGGTAGAAGCTCTTCGAGGCTAGACAGGGAGCGATGGGTGTCCGGGCATGTCGAGTCCCACCAGAGGCGCCAGCCGGACCTCAGTTCCGCCAGCATTCATATCGCGGGCGCCTGCGGCGGCCGGCCTGAATCGCGCCACCTTCGACGCGATGCCGTGCGAAGCCAGGGATTCGCACGCCGCCTTGGCTGCGGACTCGGGATCATCACCGTGCGCCAGGATACCGATCGAAGGTCCGGATCCGCACACAAAAACCGCCTCCGTACCGGAAGTACGGATGCGCAGGACCTCGTCAAGACCGGGCACGGTGTCTATGGAGCTGCCGTGACCGCTGATCTCGGGAATGATCACTCTCAGCACGAGGTCAGCCGGAACAACGGTAGAGCGATAGACCTGCGAAGGCCCTTCCTGAAAACGGGCTACGAAGCCGCCGAGCCAGGCTGCGCGCAGGTTGTCGCCGCGAGGCTCGAGCGTGCCGGCGAGTTCAAACAAGGATTTTTCTCCCAGGTTAAGCCGGTAGAGACGATCCGCCGCGAGCAGCCCGGCCCACACCGCGGCGGTACTCGACCCGAGACCCACACCGACCGGCACGGAGCCGTACATTTCGAAATCAACCCCCAGAAAGGGCAAGCCTCTGGATTCGAGAGCTGCCCGCATCGCTCGCACGGCCAGGTTGCTGGAGTCTCTCGGTACGCGTTCCCCATTTTCACCAAAATAGCGGACGCCGACATGGCCATCGCGGCGTGTGCTGGCGCGCGCGTTCAGGAAAGCGTCGAGCGCCAAGGCGGCACAGCCGGCCGCGCCTCCGAAGTTACCCACGGTTGCAGGGACACGTATTAACACAGACCTGTCCATCATCTGAGCCCACCTCCCGGGGCCTGTTAGGAGCAAAGACGATAATTCAGTCTTAATGTTAAGGAGGAAGAAGCAAAAGGTGAAATTCGAAGTTTTTATGAGCGCGATTAGCTTCTCGATGGTCGAGGATTCAGCGAAGAAGCTCTTCCAACCGCGCCGCCACGTCGGTCTTGTCGTCGCGATACTTCACGATCACGGGCGCATAGAGCGAGAGACCAAAATCGCGCCCTCGCCCCTGGGTCACGGCGCGCGCCCCAGGTACAACCACGGCGCCGTCCGGAATCCGCAGCGGCCGGTCGCCCTCGGGCCCGGTTTCACGCCGGTAGACAGTGTCGCGAACCAGATCGAACACCGGCGTGGAACCGGTCAAGACCGTACCAGCCGCGAGCACCGCCCCGCGGCCCACCACCGTGCCCTCGTAGACACCGCAGTTGCCGCCCACCAGCACCTCGTCCTCGATAATCACTGGCAACGCACTCACCGGCTCCAGCACACCGCCAATCTGGGCGGCCGCCGAGATGTGACAGCGCTTGCCGATCTGAGCGCACGAGCCGACCAAGGCGTGAGAGTCGATCAGAGTTTCGTCATCCACGTAGGCACCCACATTCACATACATGGGGGGCATACAGATAACCCCGCGGCCGATGTAGCAGGCGTCACGAATGGCGGAGCCGCCCGGAACGACACGGACGTTACGTTCCGGCGGAATTCTCTGGAGCGGGTAGGTGTGCTTGTCGCGGAACTGGAAGCCCATGTCGTGGGGCAGTTCCGCGGTCACCGCTGGTCCGTCGGACCGCTGGGCCGGCACGCACAGCCCCATATCGACGATGCGGCCCAGACGAAATCCGAGTAGAATCCCCTGCTTCACCCAGGCGTTTACACGCCAGCCCATGGACGAATTGGAATCAGGCTCCGCCGCGCGAATGCGTCCCTGGTTCAGGCCCGTCTTGAGATCCGCAAAGGCGGCGGAACTCTCCTCTCCCGAGGGCTGATCCGTTCGTGCGCAAAGTTGTTCGATTCGAGCCGGGAGATCCATCGGATGGGTTGGCGCTATCGAAGTCCAGGTGTGATTCTCTCACAAGCCCGGTGGGGCGGCAATCCTCAGATCGTGCTGTCAGGGTAGCATTGTACGTCCAAGCCGGCGTGCCAGGATTGCCGTGCCACGCCGGATTCTAATTGCGTGGCGCTGGCTCGTGCGTTTATAACGGATGTGGGTTCTGTGCTCCCTGAGAGGCTGGGTTGCCGAGGCGGAATCGATGGCTCCTGCTCCACAATTGAGGCCCGGCTATGCCACGCCCGAAGGCACGGCGCGATTCCGCGATCACTTTGCGGGACACCTGCCCGGTCACTTTCGCGAGACCCGCGGATTGTGGCTGTCGTCAATAGGATTAGGCACTTACCTGGGGGAGCCTGACTCTGCCGCGGACGCCCACTATCGCGGCGCGGTGGCTCGCGCGCTCGAGCTGGGCGCAAACGTCTTTGATACAGCCGTGAACTATCGCCATCAGCGCAGCGAACGGGCCATCGGCCAAGCACTGTCGGAGCTGATCGAGGGCGGGAAGCTGCAGCGAGATCAGGTCTTTGTGGCCACCAAGGGCGGATTCCTGAGTTTCGACGGTAGAGAGCCGTCCGATCCGAACGCTTATTTCCGCGAGCGATTCCTGGCCACTGGTCTGGTCGAGCCTGCCGACGTAGCTGCCGGTTGCCACGTCATGTCGCCCGGTTATCTGACAGATCAGATTGACGTTAGCCGACGCAATCTGGGCCTTGAGACCATCGACCTGTACTACCTCCACAATCCCGAAACGCAGTTGGTGCGTGGAACTCGTGAAGAGTTTTTCGAGCGGCTGAAGGCAGCCTTCCTAGCCCTCGAAACGGCGGTAGCGCAAGGAAAGATCCGCGCTTATGGAACCGCCACCTGGAATGCTTATCGTGTGAGCCCCACTTCCCAGGAGGCCTTGTCCCTGATAGATGTGCTCAAGGTAGCCGAAGACGCGGGCGGGCCGGCGCATCACTTCCGCGCCGTGCAGCTTCCATTCAATCTTGCCATGTTGGAGGCGCTCGATCCGAGCACCCAAGTGATGGACGACAAGCCCGTGCCCGCGTTGGTGGCGGCGCGGTCGCGCGGCCTGATGGTGTTTGCCAGCGCCAGCTTGCTGCAAGGCCGCTTGGCGGATGGATTGCCGCCGGAGATCGTGCAGCAACTTTCTGGCCTCGAAACTGACGCCCAGCGCTCCATCCAGTTCGTGCGCTCCACGCCCGGCATCACGGCGGCGCTCGTGGGCATGGGCCGCCGCGAGCACGTGGAAGAGAATATGGGCACCGCGCGTGTGCCACCCATGGCGTTTAAGGAGTACCGGGCCATGTTCGGCGGGAGCGGGGCAGAGTAGCCTCCGGAAAGAATGCTGAAGGAACAGATCGAACAGAAGCTTCAGAGGGGCCTTGATGCCCTCGGCCGGGCAGATTTTCCGGCGGCCATCGAGTCCCTTAATGAACTCGTGCTTGAGGACTCGTCCAGCGCGGCTGCCTGGCGCGCACTCGGGGTGTGCTACCTCGAGATTCGCCAGCCCAACGTCGCCCTCGAGGCGCTGGAGCGGTCGCTGCAGGCGGATCCTCACGACGCCGACACACATTATATTCTGGGTAGCGCCTGCGGCACTCTCGGCCAGCTCGAGCGGGCCGGAGCCTGTTACCGCCGCGCCCTTGAGCTCAACCCCGAGCACACCAAGGCCGAGGAGTTCCTGATTCGCACCGAAGCCCTGCTTGAGAGCCGTGAACATTACCGTCGCGGCCTGAAGCTGCTTTATGCGGCCGAGCCGGATCCGGCGGATCTCAACCAGGCTCTGCGGGAGCTGGTACAGTCGGCCGCCATCTTTGAGGAATCGCCGGCGCGGGAAAGCCTGAAGGACTGCGCTCAGAAGCTGCTGTCCGTCCGGCAGGAGGCGTTGGTCGAGGTCGGAATCACGGCCGAGACGGCCGCCTGGGCGCGCGCTTGCGAACGAGGCTACCAATGTACGCTCTTTGGCAATTGGGTGGGAGCGCAGTCGGCCTACGAAGAGGCGCTCGTCTACCGGGCCTTTGACGCCTTCGTTCACCACGCCCTGGGTTTCAGCTTTGTTTTTCTGGAACAACCCGGGGAGGCCGTGCGCGCCTGGTTCCGGACGTACGAGCTCGACCCGGCCTACGATTTCTCCCGCTTCGGAAGCGTCCGCTCTCCGCAGGGGTCCTAGCGCCGCCGCGGGGCTGGAGATCGCCTTGCCCGCCTTGATCACCCTGACCACGGACTTCGGCTTGCGAGATCCTTTTGTAGGTGTCCTCAAGGGCGTCATTTTGACCATTAACCCCGAGGCCAGGCTCGTAGACCTCACCCACGGGGTGGAATCGTTCGATGTCTTGGAAAGCGCACTGATTCTGGGCCAGAGTTATCCGCATTTCCCTCCTGGGACTATCCACCTGGTGGTCGTCGATCCCGGCGTCGGTTCTGCGCGCCGGCCGATTCTGGTCTCCGCCGGCCAGGCCTACTTCATCGGCCCGGATAACGGCGTGTTTGAGTTGGTCTACCAGCGCGAATCCCCCTTCGAGGTGCGCCACCTCTCTGCCGATCAATACTTCAAGAAGCCCGTCAGCCAAACCTTTCACGGGCGGGACATCTTTGCGCCCTCGGCCGCCTGGCTGAGCACCGGAATAGAGCCGGAAAGTTTTGGCCGGCTGATCACGGACTATGCCCGGCTGGAAGTGGCGAAGCCCGAGCGGGTCAGCCCGGCTCTGGTGCGGGGTACCGTGCTTCGGGTCGACAAGTTCGGTAACCTCATCACCAATTTCAAGCCTGAGGACGTAGCAGCCGGAGTTACGATCTGTCTGCTGATCAACGACCGCCTCGTGACCAGGCTCGTGAGCAGTTACGCCGCCGGAAGGCCGGGCGAGGTGTTCGCGATCTTAGGGAGCGTCGGATTCCTCGAGATCGCGGCGCGGCAGGCCTCAGCGGCGGAGTTGCTGGACGCACGGCCCGGCACTGAAGTCAGGCTGGTGGTCAACTGAATGAGGTCGAGTGATCACCCGGTCCAGGCCGGTCCGGGACGTCCCGCCCGCGTAACCGCTCTGTCTTACTGGTTTCGGGGTGCAAGTGCCGGTACAGGGGACGCTTGCCGCGGTCGCTGCTGAGCCGCCGGTTCCGGAAGCTTCTCCACACGGACTCGAGACACGCGCCGGCCCTCCATCTCGATCACAGTATAGCGCCGGTTCTCAAACGTCACCGTCTCACCGCCGCGCGGCACCGCGCCCAGGCGATCGAGGACGAACCCGGCCAGGGTCTCATACCCGGCGCCTCGCGGAAGCTCGATGCCGTGCTCGTCGGCCAGCTCGCGCAAACTCAGAGCCCCATCCACCGCGATCACGTTGTCGCTGACGCGTTCCGTGGCGCTTTCACCCCGGTCGTACTCGTCTTCGATCTTGCCCACAATCTGCTCCAGCACATCTTCGAGGGTCACCAGCCCCACAAAGGTCCCGAACTCGTCCACCACCAGGGCCACTTGCGCGTGCCGGGGGCGCGCCTCCTCGAGCATCTGGTTCAGCGTCATGGTCTCGGGCACAATCATGGGCTGGTGGAGCACGCTGCGAAGGTCAAAGGGGGAATCAAATGGAATCCCGAGCCGCTGGCGATCTTGAAGCACCGCCAGCAGATCCTTGGTGTAAAGGATGCCTACAACGTTGTCGCGCGTCTCTTCATAAATCGGAACGCGGGAGTGCTGATCGTTCACCACCGCTTCGAGGACTTCGCTGAGACTTGCGGTGACCGGCAGGCACGTGACCTTGGCCCAGGGCAGCATGATCTCGCGCACCCGGACGCGGTGGAGATCGAAGACGCTGTGGATCATCTCTTCCTGCTCTTCTTCGAGCAGCCCACCCTGGCGGATCGCCGAGACAATCAGCTTGACTTCTTCCGGCGTCACCATCGGCCCGTGGGAGGAGGGTTCGGGCCTCAAGAGGCGCAGCGCGCCGCTCGAAACACGGTCGAGGACTTGTACCGGGTATCGAGTCACTCGAAAATAGAAGGCAATGGGCCGCGCCACGGCCAGGGCCACGTGCTCGGCGCGTTCGTAGGCGAGCGTTTTTGGCACCAGTTCGCCCAGAACCATCACCACCGTGGTTACCAGGAGGAAGGCTAGGGCCACGGCCACCGAGTGGGCGATGGCCAGTGAGAGGTGGCGGTGCAGATGGCCCTCGAGCAGTTGCAACAAGGCCTGGGCGATGATCTGCTCGCCGAGCCAGCCCATCAGCAGGCTGACCACGGTGATGCCCAACTGAATGCCGGAAAAGAGCACGCTGGTGTCGGCCAGCAGCCCTTGAATCAGAAGTGCGCGGGTATTCCCTTCCGCGATGAGCTGCTGCAGGCGCGTGCGCCGCATACGCAGCAGAGAATACTCCGCCAGCACAAAGAAGGCGTTCAAGCCTACGAGCGCCACGAGGACGGATGCATTAAGCAGACCGAGCATGTGAGGTCAATCGTGGGCAGCAGCCGGGTTCGCCGGTCGCGCAGCCCGGCTCTTGCTCATTATAGGCCAGGACAAATTTGGCTGGGCTGAGCAGACCGCAGGCGACGAGGCTGAAGTTCCAGGCAACGCCCGGCACGGGGAAAATTAAGCACCCCGGACTCCAATGTCAAGCCAAGAGATGGTTTCCACCGTCGGAGTGATGTTGTCGGGGGCGCTTGCTGAGGTTAGCTCGGTCGGCGCGGTGGCCAACGACACAGAAGCCGATGTCGTCGCCACCGTTGCGATCGTCGTTAACTTGTCTCATTGCCGCGGATACGTCAGTTCGCCGGACGGGTCCCGCTCCTTCAGTCCCTTCACTTGTCCGTTCTCCAGCACGAACTCATAGATCGTATCGGCGAATTGCGGAGTCCTGAACTGCAGTCCTTTCAACGGGACCAGTTTCCGCGGAGGCGCGCCCGGGAAGACGAGTGAAAGGCCGGTCCCAGGCTGGTAGCGGACGTCAAACCCAACTTTGGACGGAGTCAGGTACGCTCCGGCAAGCTTCTCGAGCAACTTCGGGTCCAAGGTCTCCGGCTTGCGCGTAAAGACCACGTCCGCCTCGTCCATTGACATCACGGCCGTCTGGATATCGCCCTGCGGATCGGTCTGGAAGTTCACCGAGAATCTTCCATACTGCTCGTCATCCGGCGTGTCGAAGCGGTCATAGTGAAAGTGACTCAGGGGAAACTGGAATTCGTGGAACCCGAACTCAAGCTGGTCGCCTTGCAGGCCGATCTTCAAAATCCCGTAAGCGGGATTCTGAAATTCTCCGGCATAGCTGGCCAGCGGGTGTGACGGTGTGGTGTTGGGGACGCGGTCAGCTCCTGCCTTGGCCCGCGCTTCCGTGCCCGCCTTCTTGTTGGCCAGCCTTACCTGCAACAGGCGCCGGCTCCACGGGGTCAGATCCATGCCGAGCAACCGCTCATAGACGTTGTAGCTGACCACGTTGTACAACGGCGCGCTGTGGTCCCCGATGACGAACACGATCACGCCTATCTTGTCGTTGGGCATGAACGAGACTTGCGAGTGGAAGCCCGGGAGGTCGCCGCCGTGATAGGTGATCAGCCGCCCACGGTACGAAGCCATTTGCCGTCCCATCCCGTAGTCAGGATTGAGCAGCTCCCAATAACCGAGCGCCTCGCCGAGGGTGTTGGGCAGGCCGATGGCCGGCTGCATCGTGGCTTTCAGAACGTTGGGCGGCAGCACCTGTTTCCCGCTGTATTTCCCGTCGTTCATCAGCACGATCAGCCAGTGCGACAGCTCGTCAACATTCGAGATGATTGCGCCCGCCGGGGCCACGCCCTCCGTGTCCTCATAGTAGGGAATCTTGTATAGCTCGAAGGAATCGCGCTTTTCGCGAAACGGCACGCCGTGATCCGGATGCTTCAGCATGTCGGTAATGCTGTAGGTGGTCGAGCTCATATCCAGGGGTGTGAGGATTCTTTCCCGCACGAACTGCTCCCAGGCACTCCCCGATTTCAACTCGATGATGTAGCCAACGGCCGAGAACATCAGGTTGTTGTACAGGAAGGTCTCCCGCATCGGCTCCTGCGGCTCGAGGTACTGCAGTTTCTCGAACAGCTCCTTCCTCGTGAAGGGCGATCTGAACCAGATCAGATCGTGTCTTGTGACTCCCGTCCGATGCGACAGCATGTCGCGCAGCGTGACATTGTTATTGAGCTGGTCGTTGTAAAACTGGATCCTGGGCACGGATTCCCGGACGGGCTTATCCCAACTCAGCTTTCCTTCCTCTACCAGCATGCCGGCCGCCACTGCCGTAAACAGCTTGGAATTCGAGGCGATCTGGCACAGCGTGGTGGGCGTGAACGGCAGCTTCTGCCCGTAATCCCGGTAACCGTAGCCCTTCGCGAACACCAGCTTGTCCTGGACAACAATGCCCACGCTGATCCCCGGTGTGTTCCAGTCTTTCATAACCTGCTCCATGTAGGAGTCGAATCCCTGGAGCTTGCTGGTGACGTCGAGTTCTTGCGCGGGCGCCACCAGCCCGAGGGCAATCACGGCAAAGGCAGCAGTGACCATCGGAACCAGCCGGGCGAACGGAGCCGACTGCAGTTTGGTGTCGGAACGCATAAGACGGCAACCCCCTCTCGATTGGCAAAAAAATGTGGCTCGCAAGCGCCAAGACTATACACCCTGCCACGGATTCCAGCGCAGAACTTTTCCCCTAACAGTTCGTTGAGGAACGCTCCGACCTTATCATTCTGAGCTCGTTCGCTCCTCCTTGGCGAAGGAGCTCAGGGTAAACTCCGCGAAGGATCTGCTCTTACGAAATCAACAGAACCTCCGAGATTCTTCCTTCGCCATGCTCAGGAACGCCTTGTCATGGGAGGTTGTTTGCGAAAAAGCTGAGTGCCATGCCTGCTGCCTGGGCGTGAATGGCCTCGCGGTCCACGCCGGGCGCGTCAGTGCAAAGGATCGGCAGGGTCCTGCGGGCTTCATCCGTACAGGCGTTGAGAAAGACATAATGTCCGACGGCTCCGGGCAGGATGGTGAGCTTGGCGCCGGGGATGTGGGCGGCGAAATACTTTGCGCTTGACCCGATGGGGGCATTCTCGTCGCTGGCGCCGGCCACAATCTCCGCCGGGATCGTTATCTTCTCTAAACTGGCGGCGGTGAAAGTCGGCCTCAGCGCCAGAGCCATCGCGAACACTGCGCGAACGCGCGGATCGCGATACGAGTCGCTGGCGTGCTGCAGCGCCACGCTGAACTCAGGATCGCTCGTGGAGATGCGATCGAATTGCGCGGTCAAATCAGGGAATTCCGGGGGACTCTTGCAAATGGCATCCGCGCGCGGCGAGCTGCAAAATGCCTTGAAAGCGGAAACGTCCGTGATGCCGCCGGCAATTTCGATCATGGTGTAGCCGCCCAGTGAGAACCGGCGGCCGCGATACCCTGCCGGTCGATGTGCGCGCCCCAGGTGTCATCCGCACGCAACTGATCGATCACCGTACTCAGGTCGCGAGCTCGCCCCCACCAGGTGGAGAACCCCTCCGCCGTGTAGCCTTCGCAGCCGTTGTTGCCTGGATGATCCACGGCCGCGGCGATATAGCCGCGCGCGGCCAGGACCGTGCCGAGCCAGGCCATCATCATCGCCGAGCCGCCCGTGCCGTGAGACAGCATAATGAGGGGAATCCGTGTCGGGGACGAAACCATCGGGGCATTGGGTGCGGCTCTTCCTGCGCTGAACAGCGGATTCTTGGGACCTCCGATCCACTGCGGCTCCTCCACCGCGGATGAAATAGCCGGATACCAGATCGTGGTAATGAGCCCGTGCGTTTTCGCGCCGCGCCAGTTGTAAGGCTGGTCGAAAGGTGAAGGTGCGCTGCTGAACGCCGACCTTGAACCGGCCGGGCTCACTTTCGGACATCGCGACAGGCCGCACCAAAGCCTGTGAGAGCAAGCACGATGCAGCTATGCCGAAGGCCATGGCTCGCGTCATTTTCACCTCTGGCAGTCGCTGACGACCTGCCTCAGATGGTCAGCGTCGCCTCAGTTTGTCACCGCTAACGGGAGGCCACGACGCGCTCTTTGTGGTGTGGGTTATTTTGGCCAATCCCTCCAGCGTTCACGGGCTGTGTTGCGGGCATCCCTTTGCCATCGGGGCAAGTTCTGCCCATATTTCGCAGCCATCTGCGCTGGCCAGGCGATGTTGGCTATACTGATGTTGGCTATACTAAGGTCCATGCCGTGGGCTTTTGGGCGCCCCTCGGAAGGCCCACGCTTGGGAAAGCACCAACCGCGGCTACGCCTTGGACCACGTGGCCCATAGGTGCCGTTCGTGTCGGCCGTGAGGATCAGGGATGGAGCGCAAAGTCCTCAAAACCGTCTGCCCGCTCGATTGCCCGGACGCTTGCAGCATCCTGGCGACGGTCGAGGACGGACGTGTGACCCGGCTGGACGGTGACCCGGATCATCCCTTCACCAAGGGCTTCCTGTGCCACAAAGTGGCCCACTACGACCGGCGGCTCTACTCACCGTTGCGCGTGCTGTATCCGGCGCGGCGGGTGGGCGCCAAGGGTGAAGGGAAGTTCGAGCGCATCACTTGGGACGAAGCCTTGGACGAAATCGCCTCCCGCTTTCAGGCCATCGCGGCTGAGTATGGTGGCGAGGCCATCCTGCCTTACTCCTATGGCGGCTCGCTCGGCATCGTGCAGCGTCTTTCCGGGCATCGATTCTTTTATCGCCTGGGCGCCAGCCGCCTCCTGCGGACGATCTGCGATCCCGCGGCCATGGCGGGATGGGAGATGACCATCGGGAAAGGCATCTCCACAGATCTCGCCCAGGCGGAGCACTCCGACTTCATCGTGATCTGGGGAATGAACATTGCGGCCACCAATGTTCATTTCGTCCCCATCGTGAAGGCGGCCAAGCGTCGCGGCGCGCACGTGGTGCAAATCGACCCCTACCGCAACCGCACCTCGCATCTAGCCAACGATGTGCTGCAGCTGCGCCCGGGCACTGACGTGGCGCTCGCCCTCGGGGTAATGCACGTGCTCATGCGCGAGGACCTGGTGGATCACGACTACATCGCGCGCTACACCCTGGGGTACGAAGCGCTGCGGGAACGCGTCCTCCAGGAGTATCCCGTCGACCGCGTGGCCCGTATCACCGGGCTCGCTGAAGACGAGATCGTGAGATTCGGCCGCGGCTACGGGCGCGCCCGCGCGCCTTTTCTGCGGGTCGGCTTTGCCTTGACTCGCCACGAGAACGGCGGCATGGCCATGCGCACCATCGCCTGCCTGCCGGGCCTGGTGGGGGCGTTCCGCAAGCCGGGCGGGGGCGCCCATCACGAGACCGCAGACGCTTTCCCGTTCAATTACAACCGGGTGCGAGGCGAGGATCAGTTCCGTCCCGCCACGCGCGAAATCAATATGGTGAAGCTGGCCGAGGCGTTGCTGGAGGAGGAGAATCCGCCCGTCAAGGCTCTTTACGTGTACAACTGCAACCCCGCCGCCGTCGCTCCGGATCAGACGCGCGTGCACGCCGGCCTGCGCCGCCAGGACCTGTTCACCGTGGTCCACGAGCAGGTGCATACCGACACGGTGGACTACGCCGACATCGTGCTGCCGGCGACGACTTTTCTCGAATCCCTCGACCTCTGCAAGAGCTACGGACATTATTATCTGCAAATGGGCAAGCCCGTGATCGAGCCGCTCGGCGAGGCCAGGCCCAATCTAGAGGTTTTTCGGCTGCTGGCCCGGCGCTGCGGCTTCACGGACTCCTGCTTCGACGACGCGGAGCTCGACATCATGGGGCAGGCTCTGGATACGAGGTCGGAATTCATGACAGGCATCGACGTCGAGAAGCTGATGAGCGGTGAGCCGGTGCGCGTGAACGTTCCCGCTGACGGCGACCCGTTTGCGAACGGCTTCTACACGCCTTCGGGCAAGCTGGAGTTTCACTCCGAGCGTATGGCGCAGCTCGGCTTCGATCCCTTGCCGGGTTATCACGCTTGCACGGAGAGTCCGGAGAACCTGGCGCTGCATGAGCGCTACCCCTTGCAGCTTCTGGTGCCGCCCTCGGTCCACTTTCTGAACTCGGGCTTTGGTGCGGTGGAAGAGCAGCGCCACCGCGTGGGCCTCCCGGCGGTCAAGATCCACCCCGCGGACGCGGCCCGGCGCGGCCTCGCTTCGGGTGATCAGATCAGGATGTGGAACGATCGCGGCGAATGCCGGTACTACGCCGACGTCACCGAGGACACGCGCGAAGGAGTCGCGGTAGCAGAAGGGCTCTGGTGGGCGAAGCACACGCCGGCGGGCCGCAGCGCCAATAGCCTGGTCTCGACCCGCCTGACCGATCTGGGCGCGGGTTCGACGTTTCATTGCAACCTGGTGGAAATCGCCAAAGCCGAGGCGCAGACCCCGGAGCGTGAGTCCTAGACAAGCCCCCAATAATAGCCTATGGAAAGCTCTTTCGCGGCCACGGTCCGGCGCTACTATGAGCTCGCGATCCCAGACGGCGCCGGTAGCCGCGAGCGCTGGCCCCTGCTGATCGCGATGCACGGCTACCAGGGCGACAAGGACTCGATGATGCGCGTGGCCAGGCGCGTTGCCGCCGGCCGGATGGTGGTGATCTCGCTTCAGGGTCACCATCAGTTTTTCCACCACCAGGCCGACACCCGGTCCAACGACCCGAAGTCCTTCAAGGTGGTCTTTGGCTGGGGCACCACTTACAAGATGGAGGAGTCCGTCCGGCTTCACCACCAGGCTGTCCGCCGATTGATCGATCTTGGGGTGCGCCAGCATCACGCCGACCCGAAGCGAGTATTTCTCCTCGCGTTCTCCCAGGCTTGCTCTTACAACTACCGCTACGTGTTCTCACATCCGGACGCCATTCGGGGTGCGATCGGCGTCTGCGGGGGCGTGCCTGGGGATTGGCACCAGAATCCGCGCTACCGGCCGGCCCGCACCCACGTCCTGCACATCGCGGCCACCGACGACGAGTGGTATTCGCGCGAGAAGAACCTCGAGCACAAGCAAAGGCTTGCCGAGCGCGCCGCCTCCCTCGATTTCCGGTTCTACAACTCGGAGCACCGTTTCCCGCGGAGGTCGATGCCGCACATTCGTCGGTGGATCGAAGCCCACCTTTAGTCTCCGGCTCGCTTGATCACTACCTGCGGCGCTTTCTTTTCGGGCCAGGATCAGCGTCGCTCAATCATGCAATCGACCTTGAACCGCGCTTCGCTGCGAACTGGCTCAAGGCTGGTAGACGCGGTAGATGATATTGTAGGTGTCCTCTTGCGCCCCGTAGGTCGTGTAGATGAACGTCTGAACCGTGTGATTTCCGAAAGCAACACTCGTCTGTTGCGAGAACGACCCGACGATGTAGAAGCCATCCGGCGGAATGTAGCCCTGCCACGCGCAGCCAGGTGTGTCAATGTAATTGCCGTCCACTTGGGTGCAGATCGCCCACCCGTTGTTGGATGTCTTCACCAAGCCGACCTGGACCTGCTGCTCCACTCCGATAGTGCACCCGCTTGCAAACTGGCAACTCACTTTGGTGGGGGCGTCGAGCGCCTGGTACCCGGAGGAAACTTCGCGTTGGATATTGCCCCAGCTGAAATAGGTCGCAGACAAGGCATGTGCCCCTCCAGTGACGGCTGCTGGTGTCACGGCCTCCGTCGTGGGTTGCGGAGCGGCCTTGACCGCCTCCTGTGACTGCGCCCTTCCGCTATGGTAAGCAGCGAACGGCGCAATGCTCGCCGCCAGACAAAGCACTAGGACGGCGAGTTTCCTGACGTGTGTTTTCGCCATTTTCTTCTCCTTTCTTGATTGAGCACGACTCGAGAGATTAGGTGCCGTTACCCGAGAGCGAAGCTGTAAGCGGTCCGCCGCCCCCGCCGTCCACCTCCAAGGTTGACTTCACGGTGCCGGTCTGGGAAGGCGTGAAGGTGACGCTGATGGTGCAGCTCGACTTGCCTGGAAGGCTGGTACCGCAAGTGTTGGTCTGGGCGAAGTTGGAGGCGTGCGTCCCGGTGATTTTGACCGCCGTGACCGGGAGCGACACCGGAGCCAGGTTGGTGAGGGTTACGTTCTGAGGCAGACTGGTGGTGCCCACCTTCTGGCTGCCGAAGCCGATATTGGTGGGTGAAAGCGTGAAGCCGGTTCCGGATCCCGTCATGGGGACTGTTTGCGGGCTGCCGACCGCGTTGTCGGTGATGCTGATCTGGGCGGAGAAATTCCCGTCTTTCGGCGGCCGGAATTTCACCGTCACGGTGCAGCTTGCACCTGCAGCCAGGCTGGTTGGACAGGCGCTGGTCACGGTGAAATCGCCAGCGTTCGTGCCTTGCGAAAGAATCGAAGTCAGGCTCACCGATTGCTGTCCGTTGTTGGTCAAGGTCACAGTCTGCGACGGGCTGGTGTTTCCCACCAGTTGATTCCCGAAGGCCAGCGAGTTCGGCCCCGGCACCATTGTGCTCTGCAAGAGAACGGACACTGTGTTGGAGGAAACATTGCCCGTCGCCATGTCGAGGCGGCCGTCACCGTTGAAATCGGCGAAGACCACCTGCGACGGGGCGAAGTCCAAAGGCAGGTTGATGGCGGTCTGGAAGGTGCCGTCGCCATTGCCGAGCAACATCGAGATCGTTTCGCTGGTATGGTTGGGAATTACGAGGTCAGGAGCTCCATCGCCGTTCAGATTGCTGATGGTTACCCCTTTTGAGAGCTGGCCGTCAAAGTAGCCCACGGCGGGTTGAAAAGTGCCGTCGCCGTTGCCCAGCAGGACCGAGACGGTGCCGATGCCGGTGGAGTCCTGATTGGCAACGGCGAGGTCGAGTTTGCCGTCGGCGTTCAAGTCGGCCGTCGCCACCGAAATTGGGTACACTCCAGTGGCGTATTCCGTGTGCGTCCCGAACGTACCATCGCCTCGCCCAAGGAGAACTGAAACGGCATTGGAGTTGATGTCGGTGGCCACGAGATCGAGTTGCCCATCGCCGTTGAAATCTGCCGTGACGAGGCCGGACGGATCGAGGGCTGTCGGGTAGGTCACCTGGTTTTGAAACGTGCCATCACCTTTTCCCAACAGAATGGAGATGTTGTTGTCACGCCCGTTTGTGACCGCGAGGTCCACCTTCCCATCATCGTTGAAGTCTCCCGCCACGACCCAGGCCGCAGAATGCCCCACAGCGTAATCAACCTTCGGCAGGAAAGTGCCGCTACCGGTGCCGAGAAGTACTGAAACTGTGTTGCTGCTTTTGTTGACCGCGGCCAGGTCCGGCTTGCCATCGCCGTTGAAGTCCGCGGTGACCAGGGCCACGGGGTTGCTGCCGACGGCGTAGATGGATTGGGCCATGAAGGTACCGTCCCCGTTGCCGAGCAGGACCGAGACCGTACCATCATCGTAATTGGCGACGGCCAGATCGGCGATCCCGTCGGCGTTGAAGTCGCCTGTGACCTCGGCAACCGGGGCATTGCCTACGGCCAGCGCGCTTCCGCTGAAGAACACTGAAGCCGTGGAAATGCCGATTTCAAAAGGCATCGTATTCGAGGTTCCGCCCCCCGGCCCGGGATTGACAACGCTCACCAAGCCTGTGCCGGCGACGAGAAGGTTCGAGGCCGGCACGGTGGCGGTCAACCGCTCCGTGGACACGAACTGGGTGCTCAGGGGCGCGCCGTTCCAGTTCACAACGGACCCGGTGACGAAACCGGTTCCATTCACGGTGAGCGTCAAGTTCCCGCTGCCTGGGGCGGCGGCCGTGGGCACGAGGGGCTGATTGATCAGCGGCACAGGGTTGATATGCGCTGCCCTTGCGGCGTTGGCGGCCGCCAGGAACAACATCACGAAACCCGTTAGAACAGCGAATCGCAGTCCAACCTTGCGCATCTGTCCTCCCAGTGGTTGTCTCGCGGAGCCCGCCGGGAACTGCCGCCCAAACGCCCCCTCGCGCCGTTTCAGTGAAACACGAACCGGCTCGATCGTCCAGATATCGACTATGGCAATGAGGGGGGAGTAGCGAGGAGTGTGCCAGCGGCCGTCACTTCCCTTGTATCGCCGTCTGGATGGCGTTAATGAGCGAGCCAGGGTTCTGAACCTGCTGCAGGCTGCTATCCAGCAAAGCAAAGTTGTAGTTTTGGCCGCCTTTCTCACGGATGTGAAAAGCCTGGAAGGCGGAGCCCATGAAGGAGTTTTTCTTGACTTCCTTAATGGAGTCGAGTCGGATGTCAAATGAATGCAGAGGATGCGTGCCCTTCACGGCGCGGTAATGGAGGACTCCATTCTCAATCGTCATCCAGCCGCTGCAGTTGTCCGTGGCCCAGTCCATGGTGGTGGCGAGTGCGAAATGGACCACCGGAAACCGTTGGACATTCGAGGATCCGAGAGTGCCGGCCGTGCTCTGTTCCGGCTGACCGATCGTAACCGGCGGGCTTTGCGCACCCAGGCTTGAGGAACTGCCACCGGATTTCGAGGCTTCGTCCCGCGCCACATTCTGGGACGGCTCCGCCTGGCTGGACAAGTTCGCGGTCGGGACCGCAGGCTCCTGCCCTGGACTCGTGGTTGCGGGCGGCGGGCCTGCAGGCTCAACGGCGGATGCCGCCTGGATTTGAGCATCGTGCTTTGAGCCCGACTGCCGGAAAAAGATAAAGTCGCCGAAAGCGTGGCCGGAGTTCCGGATCGGGCTGTATTGCGGAAGCTGGTCCGACCCTCCGGCAACCGCAGGCTGCACGAATCGCTGAAAAAGCTCAGCAGCCGTGAACTCATCGGGATCGATCTGGCGCAGGCTGTCCAGAAGAGCACCGGCGAAAACCGAGTGACCGGCAGCGCCTCCGTCAGCCACCGGTTCGTCGGAACCGCTCGACATCAGGCTCCTGGACTTTGATTTCTCCATCTTCGCAAGATAAACGCTGCGTTCACGCGGGTTGATGGCGGCGTCGACGCTCCGAGTGAGCGCCCCGGAGTAACAACTGTCCGAGATGATGAGCACGTGCAGGGAGGGAAGCGCCTTCACGTCCGCCGTGATATCGTCGGCGCTCACCCAATTGTCGTTGTTGTCGGACTGGGCGTCGACGGGAAGCCAATAGGCCTTGTCGGTGTCCGGATCGTGGTGGCCGTGGCCGGCGTAGTAAATCAGCAAGTTGGAGTTTTCCGGAAGCGTGCGGCGGTATTCGTTCAGGGCCGTTAAGATCGCGTTCCGGGTGGCGTTTTGCAGGACCTGCGTCGCGAACCCGTATTGGTCGTGGAGCAGTTGCGCCATGGCGTTGGCGTCGCTGACGGCGGTCTGGAGTTTGGGCAGGTAGCGATAGTTGTTGTTGCCGATCACCAGGGCATAGTACCGCCCCGGCTGCGCCGTCGACGCCGGCGAGGTTACGTCCTGTACTCCACGGCTGGAGCTCGAGGTCTGAGGGAGTGCGGCCGCGGCGTCATACAGAATCGCGGCCAGCAGGAACGCAATCGGAAGCAAGCAGCTCTTTCGATTCTTTCCCATGTTGCTACTGCTCAAGCTGTGTGTGGTCTATATATAGCGCAATCAGCCGCTGAAGCGCAAGCACCTGCCGAGCCGGAAAACGTGGGAACCGGGCGGGCCGGGGATCACGCTTGCCGTGATGCCGGATACCGGCAGTCGGCCGCGCCGGTTCCAATGCTCCAGCGCCCCAAGATAATAAGTGATACTGGGGTCGTCAGCGTTTCAGGATTCCCTCCCCTCGGCAATCGCGGGCGGTTCAATACGCGGTGGGCTTGCTGGGCCCGGACGAGGCCCTCGAAGCAGGCGCAGGCGGTGTTTCTCCTGCTGCCTCCCGCATGATCTTCACGCTGGCGCTGGCTC